>NZ_AEWI01000006.1 GCF_000191885.1 Anaerophaga thermohalophila DSM 12881 | reverse complement strand
AGCTTAATATTAGATTCTTCGCTTCGCTCAGAATGACAGGGAACTTCTCTTGTCATTCTGAGGAGGAACGACGAAGAATCTTTTCCATTGAGGTAAAGGTAAAGGCTGAGGTTGAGAGCTTACCACTAATTGAAAATTTCTAATAATCAAAGAAAAATAAGATGACACAGTTTTTTGAACAGCCTCCTTTTTTTTAGCAAATTTATGACTATCAATTATTCAAAATGTCAACCAATATTAGGACACCTCAACCGAACCCAGAACTCAAAACCCCGAACCCAGAACTCAGAACTCAGAACTCAAAACCCAGAACTCAGAACTCAAAACCCAGAACTCAGAACCCAGAACCCAGAACTCAGAACTCAGAACTCAGAACTCAAAATCCAAAACTCAAAACCCGAAACTCTAAAACCCAGAACTCTAAAACTATGCAAACAGTAACAATACATCCACCCAAGCAATTAAATCAGGCAGTCATTTCCCTGCCATCCTCGAAGAGCATCAGTAACCGGTTGTTGATACTCAATGCATTGTCTTATAGCCCGTGGCCGGTGAAAAATCTGTCGGATAGTGACGATACGCGCGCACTTTATACGGCATTACATTCCAATGCAAACATTTTTAATGTTGGAGCGGCCGGTACTACCATGCGTTTTCTTACCGCGTTTCTCTCAAGGGTAGTAGGGGAGTGGATCATCACCGGCAGCGAGCGGATGAAAGAACGGCCTATTGGTGTTCTCGTGGATGCCTTGCGCGAAATCGGTGCGAAAATCGATTATCTTGAAAAGGAAGGATACCCGCCGCTGAAAATATTCGGAAGTTCCCTGCAGGGGAAAACACTGGAATTACCCGGAAATATCAGCAGTCAGTACATTTCTGCCTTGCTGATGATTGCACCCTGTGTTTCCAATGGCCTGACACTAAAACTGATGGGTGATATAACCTCCAGACCTTACATCCATCTTACGCTGAAACTGATGGAACAATATGGTGTAAAGTCGGAGTGGAAGGACAATATGATTACCGTACCCGAACAGCCAATGACCCCCGTTAAAGTGAAAGCCGAGGCCGATTGGAGTGCGGCCTCTTACTGGTTTCAGATAGCAGCGTTGAGTGGTGGCAGCAGCTCCATTGTTCTGAAAGGACTCGACCGTTACAGTTGGCAAGGCGATTCGAAGGTTGCCGAACTTTTTGAATCGCTGGGCGTGAAGCATAAATTTTCGCAAAAAGGACTGGTGCTGACATCTACCGGTGAAACTACCAAACGATTTGCATACAATTTTACGGATCAGCCCGATCTGGCACAAACCTTCGCCGTTACCTGTGCCTGCCTGGGTATTCCGTTTCATTTAACCGGACTTCATACGCTCAGGATTAAAGAGACTGATCGCATAAATGCTCTTATCACCGAAGCCCGGAAACTCGGGTTTGTTTTTACTACCAACAATGTTGATGATCTTAGTTGGGATGGGACAAAGGAAGAGGCGGAGGAGCAGCCGCTCATAAATACCCATCACGATCACCGTATGGCCATGGCTTTTGCACCCGCGTGCCTCACCCGGGGAGCTTTGCAAATCGAAAATCCTTCGGTGGTCAGTAAATCGTATCCCGGCTTTTGGCAGGATTTGGCAAAAGCGGGTTTTGCTGTTGAGGGAATGGGTTGAAGTGCCCGAATATGAGCGCAGAGGGAATATCTTGTTGTGGCAATCTTTACCATGCCCGTTGCAAACGGTATATATTTTCGGTTGTAATCGAAAATAACGGCTTTTTTTTTTGAATATAACCAAAAATCTAATTAAAAATTTTGAACATAACCAAAAAATTCATTAAAAAATTTCGGTCAATTCTCTTAATCTCTTTGAGGTTGTTTTTTGTTTGAGGCGGGTTCGACACTTTCAGCGTTGGTTTTGATTAAGGAGTGCGGTTTGAAAAGCAGATTAAGGAACACTGAGTCTTTTAGACTGGGCTCAAAGAACCAAAATAAAGTATTCTCTTAATTTCTATGTGATTGTTTACAAATCGAATTGACGAACATCAAAAAATAAGTGATTAAATACTTAAAAAATTCCATGAAAAAAAATTTGCTTTTCTATTGAATATCTTCATGTTGTCCGAATTCTAAATGTTAAAATCACATTTCTTCCCTTTTTTCTGCCTTTTTAGGCCAACTTTTTTTGATGGTTTTGCGTAAAAACTTATCGAAACTGTTTTTGTTTTTGCAGAAATTAATGTTTCTTTACAGTATGATTGTTTTAGAGAAATATAAATTATGAAAAGCAAGAGAGATCGTTTTCAGATTTTTTTTGTTCCTAACCCCCCAAAAATCGGAAAAAACAAAATTGCATGAGCAGGCTGTAAATAACATAAAAATTTTATCCGATAATAAAATTTGAATTTTTCCTGCGATTACTTAAGCCTGTGCATGACAGGCCGTCTGAGAAAGTAGTGACAACCAAAGGGCCATGGATGACCACTTCTGACAAAATTCCCCATTTTATGGTTCCGGTATTGTTACTTTGATTTATGGAAACGAGTCCTGATTTCATGGGACAGGTTCTTCCAATAAATCGGGTCAGGCTATCAGGTTCGTAGTAACAACCTGATTTTATTCTGATAAATAAAAAACAACTTTGCCAAAACCCACTTTTGGCCCAATGATAATAAGCTGATGAGGAAAGGTTTACAAAGAAAAGGAACATGGTTTTTTCGTAACTGGCTGAAGAGTGCCCTGCTCTTTGCAGGACTTGTTGTGTGGGGGGGGGATGCTGTTAGTCAGAACCCAACTGTTTGTGCCGGAGGATATTTGACAGGGACAGAGGTGATGAATGATATGTCCACAGCTCCTGGACAAAGAGAGGGGGGGAATTTTAATCTCTTTTCAACAACTCCGCCAGGGGGGACGTTGAATATTATTCCTGCAGCATCAAATGAAGATTTTATTTTTTCAGGGTTTGATGCATCTTACAGTAGTTACACAATTTATTATGATAGAGGGCCTGGTTATTATGTTACTTATGATGTTTCAGGTTCTGCGCCGACCGTTACTCTTTCCTCTCCATCTCCGTCTAATGTTTGCACGGGAGATAATGTCGTTGTTGAAATTACTCTTTCAGGAACAGGTGGAAATTGGAATGTTCAACTTGATGGAACCCCCAGTGGAAGTCAAACTTATAGCCTTTCTTCTTCAAATTCCGGGGATACTCATTTTTTTACTTATGCATTAAACTCCGATGCAACTTTTGAAATATCTTCTGTTGTAGACCTTTCCGGGTCTGGTTGTGAAGTTACTACGAGTAATTTGCCTGATCCTCTCTCTTTTACCGTTGAACCTGATCCCACCCCGCAACTTACTTCCGGCACAGGTGTTTGTTCATCCGATAATCTTGATATAATCCTCGACAATTCCGAAAGTGGCATTGAGTATTATGTTGTTTACGATGACGGAACCACTGCATCTGAAGTGTCCGATACTCGATGGACTGGTGATGGAGGAAGTCATCTATTTCCATCTATAAATGAAGGAACAGGTGAATATTATATCGCTGCCGATGGTTGCAATGGCGAAGTCATGATGAATGGTGGCCCGTTTTACATCAGTTCTTCTCCAAGTTCTAATCCCTCTATTAGTTCTACAAGTCCCGCATGTCCCGGGTCGGATTTGAATGTTGCTGACACCGAAGGATCGGATGTACGGTATTATCTTTTGCGGAATGGATCACCAACCGGCGCTTATAAGGATGGAAATAATAATGGTACAATTATCTTTGGGGGATTAAGTACACCAGGTACTTATACTATTGAAGCTGACAGGAATGGTTGTTCGGTTCTTATAGGTGGTTCTTTTGTGATACAAGCTTTTCCATCCGTATTTAACCTTTCAGCGAACAAGACATCTTATTGCGCAGGAGCATCTCCTACGGGCGTTCAGCTTAGCCTGGATGGTTCTGAATCTGGAATTGAGTACCAATTGCAACATGATGACGGTTCCGGATATACAAATGTTGCCTCACCAATAAACGGTGATGGAAATCTGTTATCCCCGGCCTCATGGAGTGATTTGACAGAAGGCTCTTACAGGGTAATAGCTACTTCAACTGCCGGGTGTACTACCAATATGAGTGGAATTCCTGTTATAGTTGAATCCAATCCGCCTACTGCAACTATTACCACATCTACTCCCAACATTCGTTGTGAAGGAACATCGGTTGATTTTTATATTAATGTTTCGTTAACCGGTACACAACCTTTTAGTTTTGAAATAACGAATAATATTGGAGATGCTCCAATTACTGTAAATAATAACAATAATGACACCTATTCATTTCAGGTAAATCCATCGTCTAATGTCACTTATACTTTAACCAACCTTGTGGATGGTTCGGGTTGTAACCCGGTTACCAATGTCGGGCAGGTGCAGTTTTATGTCCGCCCCAATCCCGTTTTTACATTTGAAGCAAGTCCAAATCCTGTAACAACTTCCGGAGGAACTTCATCTACAAGTGTTTGTGCCGGAAGTCAGGTAACTCTGGGAGCCAATGTATCGAATACATCCGGCCCCTATGATTATTTTTGGAGTAACTCGTTAGAGACGACTCAACTCGTCTCTTTCTATCCCAATACAACAAGAACTTATTATGCCACCGTTGAAAATGAATATGGTTGTACAACCACACGCCAAATCGATGTTGTTGTAAATTCACTTCCAATTGTTGATTTTGAACCGGAAAATGGAGATTATGAGGTTTGCGCCAATGGAGGAAGTGTTGAATTAATTCCTGTTGCACCAAATACCGCGGGTGACTTTACCGGTACTGGTGTTTCGGGCAACTTTTTTAATCCTTCTGTGGCGGGAGTAGGAAGGCACCCAATTACATATTCTTTCACCAATACCACAACAGGTTGCGAGAATAGTATTACCAAAGATATTGACGTTAACCCGGTACCAAATGTAGATGCTCAGGGAAATCAAACAGATTATTGTGACGGAGCAGGAGTAGTTGATATTTATGGATATCCACAAAATAGTAATGGCATCTGGACAATTGTAGGGGGTTCAAGGCCTTGGTTCGGGGACGGTGGAGACGGAACAGCCCAATTGGACGTTGATCAGGCATTAAATTTAACAGTTGGTGGATCGTTTGATCTGGTTTACCAATATACTGATCCGACAACAGGGTGTATTGGGCAAGATATTCTTACTGTAAATATCCATCCCAATCTTGCTGATGAACTTGAATTTGAATATCGGTCAACAACAGCTGCCCCAACTGATCCTTGGCTACCATTCCCTGCAGGTGATCTTCCCATGTGTCAGACCGGTGATGTTATTAATTTGCGTGGAATTTTTGATGGTACCGGGACAACCGTTGGTGATGGTATATTCACAGGGCCGGGAGTTACCGATACAGGTGCGGGTACGGCCGAATTTGATCCTTCTGTTGCCGGCAATGGTAATCATACCATAACTTATACCTACACCGATCCGGTGACAACCTGCACAGGTACTATTACGCATACTATTCAGATTGGGACTACGCTGGAGTTCCCCGGTCTCAATTCTTTGTATTGCGCCGCAGATGGCCCTGTTAATGTTTATGGGGATGAAGTACCGTCATCCGGTATAAGCGGAACTTTGGAAATTTTTGATAATACCAATCCGGCCATTCCTGTTCCCATTTATACACAATCCGGCAATTCAGCTGCCATTCCGTTTTCTTTTGATCCTTCAACAGAGGGGGCAGGGGATTATTTATTCAGGTTCACATATAATGATGGCACTTGTAATAATATTATTGAACAGGAAGTAACGGTTGCTGATGAAATTGATGCCACATTTACATTAGATGCGCCCTCAACGCAGTTTTGTGAGACGCAGGGGCCGGTTGAGTTGGTTCCCAATCAGACCGGAGGTGTCTTTACAATTAATACGGCTACCGGAGGCGGAGTCTCAGGCTATTACTTTAATCCGTCGCATCCTGATATTATTCCGGGAACTACTTATACTATTACTTATACAATAAACACCGGAGCATGTTCTGATTCTTACTCTCTGAATGTTAATGTTATAGCGGCGCCTACAATAGATATTTCAGGACTCATTTCTGATTATTGTGACAATGACAACGGGACTCATTTAATCGGACCTAACAACGATGGTATTTCCGGAGCAGTATATACTTTCTCATCCACGTTGAATGGTGTTGGCCGTTCTCCACTTTATTATGACGATGGAATTGACACCACTCATGTTGCTTCCTATTCATATACAGGCAGTACCGGAGATCCTTTTTACTTCGATCCGTCGCACGTAGGTTACGGCACTTATACCATTACTTATACTTTTGACAATACTGCCAATACCGGTTGTGTTACATCCGTGTCTGAAACGGTGACCGTCCATGAAATCCCTGGAGTTACATTTGAGGGAACTACAGACCCGATAGAATATTGTCAATCAGATGATCCTGTGACATTGCAGGGAAGTTTTGTTGGTGGTGGATTTACAGGGACAGGAAACTTTTCCGGTAATGGTATAAATAATCTTACAGCGGATGATGGAGTAGCCGAGTTTGACCCCTCTGTGGTTACACCCGGTGACCATCCTATTACATACAAATATGTGGGTCCCAATAGTTGTGTCTCAGAAAAGACAAAAACATTTACAGTAAAAGAGACACCAGCCGCTTATAATGTCACACCCAATTCTTCTACGACTTCTTACCCTGGTCGCTTCTGTCCCGGTGATAATGTAACGATTGGAGTTGACGCCTCCCAGGATGGGGTTGATTACAGATTGATTCTTAATGATAATTTTTCTTCTCCCATAGAGATAATATCAGGTAATGCCAGCGCCCCATCCATCGATTTTAGCCCGGTAACGACTCCGGGCGATTATACAGTACAAGCCGTTTGGCCAAGTCCTTCCGGCTGTACAGCTATGATGAACGGAACCGTTGAGGTGCGCGTAAACAACGTGGCTGCTTCAGTTACAAAAACCAATGTTTCCTGTACCGGCGATACCGATGGTGAAATCACGGCATCTGCTTCCAATGGTACGGGACCCTATCATTTTTATTTATATAATGATGCAGCTGCAACTTCAACAGACTTAGTGAATGATAACAATTCAGGAATATTTTCTGGATTATCTGCGGACACATACTATCTCCAGGTAGAAGATGCCATCGGCTGTTCCTTGTCCAATCCCGTTGAGGTTACTATTACCCAACCTGCTTCTGGTCTTTCGATAACAACCGACAGTTCACCTGTCGGCTGTTCCGGATGCACAGCAGGCGTCGATTGTGAAGGAGTGGCTGAAGTGAATATTTCGGGCGGTACAGCTTTTGCTGATCTGACTGCTTATCCTTCGGGGTATGATGTACAATGGACCGATGGCGGAGGAAACCCTGTTGCTTCTGTTGGAGATGGTACCGGGATTGAGCAAATGCCGGCCGGTCAATATACCGTTTTAGTCACTGATGCCAATGGTTGCACCATTTCAGATAATATTATTATTAACACTTTACCACCTTTGAATGTGACAAGTGCCATGGAAACACAGTCTGTTTCCTGCAATGGAGGAGTAGATGGAGCAATAGAAGTTACTGCCGAAGGGGGTTCCGGATCTTTAGGTTTTCTTTTGGAATCAACTTCATCATCTTATACGTCCGGATGGCGGAATACAGGTGTAACTGACAATGGTGATGGCACATATACTTATGTTTTCACAGGACTTGAAGCCGATGAGTATACTGTTACCGTACGAGATGAAAATTATACACGGTGTACGTACGTGCATACTTCCACGGTAACCGTTTCCGAACCTGCTGCCTTGTATGTTAATGAAATTTTAGGTTCGCATAGTGATGTTGACTGTAATGGAAATTCAACCGGCCAGTTTGAGCTGACAGCTATCGGCGGCTCCGGTAATTATGATTACTCTAATGATTATGGAACCAATTGGCAAACGGGAAGCTTATTTAGCGGTCTAAGTGCTGGCACCTATTCTGCATGGGTGAGAGATGCCAATGCTCCTTCATGTGTTAATCGGACCCTTGAAATTACCATTACCCAACCTGATAAACTTTTAGTAAGTGATTATTCTTCAACTCCTGTTTCCTGTTATTCGGGCAATGATGGAAGTATCTCCGTTACAGCTTCGGGAGGAGACGGTAGTTATGTTTACTCAATAACCGACGGACCGGAAACCAGACTAAATCAGTCGGGTGATACTTTCAACTATCTTCCTGCCGGAACTTATGAAGTTACGGTTACCGATGGAAATGGCTGTCCGGCAACTTATTCCGGAATTGTTGTTGGAGAACCTGCTTCACCACTTTCTTTGACCGGCGTTGTTGATCAGCCTGTTTTGTGCGGGGGTGGAAGTACCGGTGAATTAACGGTAACCGCTTCCGGAGGCTCGGGAGGATATGAATTTAGTATAGATGGCGGCACCAATTGGGTTACCGATAATACGAATCAATATACATTTGGTGGTCTGGTTGTCGGGATTTATACCATTGATGTCCGTGATGTGAAGGGCTGCATGACCAATACTTCAGTAAGTGTAAATGAGCCTGCCACAGCTTTCTCACTAATCGGCTCTGTCGATAAACATGTTACCTGCTATAACGGGAGTGATGCCCGGATAATTGTGGACGGAGTTGGGGGCTCGTCAGCATCCGGCGTTAATTATGTTATATATAAAGATATTTCGGGCGCCTGGGTGGCTCAGGCTTCTCAATATGATGGAGTCGGCGATCCATATACATTTACCGGTTTGGATGCTGGTGATTACCGCATCGAAGCATGGGACGATAATAATTGTACAGACATTGTAGAACTGACTGTTAACCAACCTGCTTCGGGAATTGAGATCAATGCTGTAGCTATAAATAATGTAACCACACCCGGTGGCAGCAACGGTTCTATTGAGATTACGATTACCGGTGGCAGCGGTTCTTATCCCACCATTAACTGGGATGGCACAGCTACTGGTCTGGTAGATAACGTTTATGTTCAGCCTAATCTGGCAGCCGGCACATATACTGTTGAAGTTACAGATGACAACGGATGTACCGTAATGTCCGATCCTTTCGTGGTGACCGATCCCGACTCACCACTCGGTCTGATCATTTCCAAAAGTGATCCCGGTCCCTGTCATGGGGCCACCAATGCCATTGGTCTGACAGCTACCGGTGGTGTTCCTCCTTATGCTTCTATTACGTTAAGCAGAGGCGGTACGGTTATTTCTCCTGCAACGGCGGGCAGTGACTATGCAAATTATAACAATCTGGGCGAAGGTACTTATGAAGCTAAAGTAATTGATGATGCCGGAAATAGTTATACCGAAACCATAACATTTACGTTGCCACCCGAGCTGACACTTGATTTTGCCATTGATAATGATGCTACCTGTGCAGGAAACTCAGATGGGGCTGTGACTTTCAGTGTTAGTGGTGGTACACCCGGTACCACTACCCCTGATACTTATGATTACTATATTACGCCGCCTTCCGGGAGTGTCATATCGGGGACTGTCGCTGTAGGAGGAAGCGAAACCATTTCAACACTGGCAGCCGGAACCGGTTATAAACTCCAAATTGTCGATGCAGTTGGATGTTATGTTGAAACTTTCTTTAATATTAATGAACCCGATCCGATAACATTTGATATAGAGTCTGAAAACCTTTCCTGCTTTGAAAGCGATGACGGTGAAATTTCCGTGAGTAATGTCCATGGAGGTTGGGGAAGTAACTATGGTTATGCCTGGGAAGTTTATAATGGCAGCAGTTGGGTTACGTATCCGTCATCCGGTCAGGCTACAACGCTAACAGTTACCGACCTTCCGGCCGGAACTTACCGGGTAATTGTTACGGGGAACCTTCATGGGTGTACGACAATCTCTTCCGGTATCCTGATAACTCAGCCCGAAGAACTTGAGCTTACCCTGTCGGGACAAAAAGACATTACCACATGTTTTGGTGATAATACCGGCGAAGTAACACTCCGGGCAGAAGGCGGCACACCGCTCTACGATCTTACCGGCAGTGCTATCAATATGAACTGGAATGGCGATACTTACGTTGTTACCGGATTGTCTGCCGGCACCAATAATTTTACTGTCCGGGATGTTAATGGGTGTACTGCCAATGTTTCGACCAACATATCTGAACCTGAACAGTTGGTTATCAACAGTGTCGATTCCCAAATTGAATGTGAACCCAATGGTACAGGCGGAGAACTTGACCTTGAAATAGAAGGTGGCCTGGCTGATGCCTCCGGAGATTACTCATACCGGATTGAATTAATAAACCAGACTACGGGAAACAGTTTGGTTTGGATTCGAACATCTGATGTTCAGCCTTATGTCATAAATGATATTACAGGTATTCCTGCCGGGGATTATGACCTGGAGATTACCGATGCCAACTCCTCCAATCCTTCCGGGTGTGCATATAATGACGTGATTAGTCTTTCTTACATTGATATTCAGGCCAATGTAACAGATGTTACCTGCTCCGGGGCTGCCAACGGTGCCATTGACATTACAGTCAGCGGTGGTTCAGGAAATTATATCTTCAGTTGGGCGAAAGAGGGGAATCCCTACGCCACTACTTCCGACTTAAGCGGATTAACGAGCGGTACTTATACATTGACCTTGATGGATACAGACCGGGGTTGTACTTTGGATCCCCGTGATTTTACGGTTAACAATGCGAAAACTCTTGCCATTGATGCGTCTGTTATTCCGGTAAGTTGTAACGGAGGTGCCACCGGGGCTATTATTATCGATGATGTGATTGACGCAACGCCTCCTGTTAATTATTATCTGAATGGTGTATTGGATAGTAACAACGATGGTCAATGGACCGGTCTGACTGCCGGTACCTATGAAGTGACTGCGATTGATGCGGATGGATGCGAGATTACAAAATCCTATTATGTGTCCCAGCCATTGGCAATCGATTTTTCTTTGAGTACTTCACTTGATTGTTCGGTTGACTATAACCGCTCTATCGTACTAAACGGTTTAGCAGGAGGCACTCCGCCCTACTCATACGTCTGGAGCGGGCCCGGTGGCTTTACTCAGGTATCGGATGTGGAAATTGCAGGTATTGTTGTGGGAGGCACTTATAGTGTTAAAGTGACCGACCACAGAGGTTGTTCTGTAACCAAAACCATTGAGGTATCTGGTAAACCTGTCCTTACTGCTGATGTAACACCTGTTCAGTGCAACGGCGGTGCCAACGGCATTATTGACCTGACAGTTACGGGTGGCAGCAATAATTACACTTACTCATGGGATGATCCCGCAACATCGACCACTCAGGATTTAAGTGGATTAGCTGCCGGAACATACGTAGTTGAAGTGACCGACCATTCTCAGATTTGTGCAACAAGTAGTGCTCCCTATACAACCACGCTTCAGGTTGATGTCCCTGAACCCGATCCCATTGTTGTGGACAGTTATGTTGCGCACAACGACTGTGGTGGCGGTACGCCCGAAGGGGAAATTAATATTACCTCGATAACCGGAGGTGCCGGAGGCTATACACTTACATGGGATGCATCGCCCTACATTACACCCGGGGCCTGGCATCAGACCGGCCTGCCGGGAGGTGAGTACACCGTCGTTATTACTGATGCTGACGATTGCAGTGTAACCAGGAGTTTTACGGTTGATGAGCCCGATCCGCTTGATTTTACATTGAATGTTGATAATTCCGATTGCAATCAGAATAATGCCATTGAAATTGTTAACCCGGTTGGTGGTACAGGTAGCTATGAGTATGTTTGGGCAGGTCCCGGGGTGAATACATCGGGTCCGACAATCACTACCCAGAGCAATTTGCCCGGTGGTGAATATACCGTTACCATGGTGGATGTGGGCAATGCGCATAATTGTAATGTCAGTAAATCGGTGACCCTTACCAAACCATTGGATGTTACTTATACTGTCCAGGCAGAAACCTGCCCCGGTGCCAATAACGGCTCCATCAACATTACCCCGGCTGAGGGTGTACCACCCTATTCTTTCAGTTGGACAACAACGGATGGCAGTGGATTGTCGGCCACCCAGGAAGACCAGAGTGGATTGTCAGCCGGAACTTATGAAGTGACGGTAACCGACAGTAATCCCAACGGGCCTTGCACGTTTCCCATTTCAGATATTGTTGTTCCTGTAGCAAATACGATCACTATTGCCGGCGATATCACGCATGTAAGGTGTTTCGGGGCTTCAACCGGCGCAATCAATATTAATGTCACAGGAGGTTCGGGGGCATATAATTATACATGGAGCGGACCGGATGGTTTTACCTCTTCCAGCCCGAATATCTCAGGATTGGAGGCAGGCAGTTACACAGTGGTCGTTACCGATGTTATTTCCGGCACAACCTGTTCTGTAACACGAACATTTGCTGTGAACGAGCCGGCCACCTCTGTTGAAGTTACCGATGTTGTCGTTGACAGTGCGGAATGTCGTGGTGAAGCGACCGGGTCTGTTGACATAACAGTTGCCGGAGGCACATCACCCTACAGTTTCCAATGGACCGGCCCGGGAACAATACCCGATCCTACGCTCGAGGATATTGATAATATTCATTCGGGCGATTACAACGTGGTCATCACCGATGCCAATGGTTGTGTGCTTGACTATCAAAGCACTTATGGCAGTCTTATTCATGTTCCGCAGCCCGACGAAGCCTTGTCCGTCACTCTGGTAAATGTGCAGGATGTCACTACTACGGGAGGAAGTGACGGTTCCATTGAGGTTGAGGTATCAGGAGGTGCCGGGTCATATACCATTCTCTGGTTCGATGAAAATGGCGATCCTGTTCCCGGAAGCACCGGGCTTGAAGTGGTTGATAACCTTTCTGCCGGCATTTACCGTGTCTATGTGGAAGATGAACACACCTGTTCTGATGAAATTATCAATATAGCGGTAACAGAACCAAACGCTACACTGGAACTTATCGTCAGCAAGCGGAATGTCGGACCATGTAATGTTGCCGGTAACGGACGAATAACTGTGGATATGATTGGCGGAACATTACCCTATCAGTCCATTACGTTATATGATGGAGAAGGTCAGGTTGATCAGGTGACCAATGACAACAATGCTGTATTTACCGGTTTGCCTGCCGGCGAATATGAAGTGGTTGGAATCGATGCCAACGGGGTCGATGTAAGAGAAGATGTTACCATATTGCAACCTTCTGCTTTGCAGTTAAATGCCTCGATCACGCAACATGTTGACTGTTACAGCGAATCTACGGGAATTATTGAAGTTTCTGTCAACGGTGGTGTGGCTTATGAAATATCGGGAACTTATTATGTAACGTTGAGTGGCGGCCCGTTTGGAACAGCAGCCAATCATTCGCCAATATCCGGAGAAGTCTTTACTTTTGACAATCTTCCTGCCGGAACTTATACGGTTCGGGTCATTGATGACAGTAACATCAATGAGGTAGCCTTTGATAACGATGCTTTTGCCGATGGCTATGGCGATGGTGCTTTCAATATGAATACGGATTGTTACACGGAGCAACAATTGGTGGTTACCCAACCGGAGGCAGAGCTTGAAATCAGCACTGTTACAGGTAGTGAAGAATTGTGCGAAGGAGCATTGCCAACGCTTCAGATTATTTCATCGAATTGGAATCCGGCAGCCCGTCCACTGGAAGTTGAATTGAGCGATGGTGAGACTTACACTGTTGACGACTCACCATACCAGTTCCAACCGAATAACGTGCCGGATGTCGGAATAACTCAGTATTCAATTGTCGGATTTGTTGAACAGGGAACCACATGCAATAAGGGAACAGCCACCGGAATTGCTACGGTAGAAGTACATCCGTTACCTACTGCCCGTATTTTTGGTAATGCTGAACTTTGCACAGGCGAAAGCAGAGACCTTGGGATAGAACTTACAGGAACTTCTCCCTGGGAAGTGGTGATATCGGACGGTACGAATACCTGGACTGAAAACTATACAGGTACTTTCAATATTTTTACTGTTTCACCGGTTGCCAACACTACTTATGAAATATTACGCGTCACTGATGCCTATTGTAGCAATACCGGGACCGGAACAGCTGATGTGACCGTCAACGAATTGCCGGACGTGACCCTTTCCGGGAATGCAGAAATCTGCAAGGGACTAAGCACCGATCTTACTTTTGATTTTACTGCCGGCACAGGACCTTGGACAGTAACATTTACCGAAAACAGTGTCGAAAGAACGGTTGGCCCGATTATCAATAATACTTATGATCTAAGCGTTACACCATCCGTTACCACCGATTATGAACTGGTAAGCATCCAGGATGCCAATGGTTGTTCTCAGCCGGTATCCGGTAGCGTGAGGGTTACGGTTCGTGAATATCCCGGGCAGCCCCTGGCAATAAACGGCAGCGATATTGTTTGCCAGGGAAGTACACAAACCTACTCTGTTGACCCCGTGCCCAACGCGGTCAGCTATGTTTGGTCGTTGCCAACCGGTGCAACCATTAATCACGGTGATGGCACACGGGAGATTGAAGTTGAGTTTGCTACCAATGCACAAACGGGTAATTTGTCTGTTTATGCTGTGAATAGTTGCGGAGCCGGCCCCAACAGGACGCTTCAGATAAATGTGGATGAATTGCCACAGACCATTGGCGTTATTTCAGGCCCTGAAGATATTTGCCAGGGAACAACCGGGATAACGTATAGCGTTGCACCTGTTGCCGATGCTTCAATCTATAACTGGACTGTTCCAACAGGGTTTTCTATTGTTTCCGGCCAGGGAACCGCCAGAATTATTGTAGACCTGGATCCGGCTCTGGATGCTACAATTGGAAATGTCACGGTAACGCCAGAAAACAATTGTGGTGTTTCCTCAAGCACCTCTGCTCTTGAGGTGGCAGTTCATCCTCTTCCCCAGGCCGATGCCGGGAGTGATCAGCAATTGTGTGGAAATTCTGCTACTTTGGCCGCAGTTGACCCAACTACAATAAATGCAAATTGGGAAGGAACCTGGCAGGTTGTCTCCGGCTATGCCGATATTGCTTCACCAAACGATCCTTCTTCCTCTGTTACCAATATAAGCCGCGGTGATGTCGTGTTAAGCTGGACGGTTACCAATACAGCAGCCGGTGGAAACGGTTGTAGCATTAGCGATGAGGTAACCCTCAGAAATAACACGCTTACCGTTATTGCCGATGCAGAAAAAACACTGACCTGTGACGGGTCAAGTGATCTTTATGCAACGCCGGTGCCTGCATATCCGAATACCAGTGGGCGCTGGACGGTTGAGTCAGGAAACGGTGTTTTTGAGGATGCCAGCTCTCCATCCACAAATGTATATGAGTTGGATCCCGGTTCGAATATTATCAGATGGACCATTACCCAAAACACCTGTGAGAGTTATGCCGAAGTGGAAATTGTGAATGATCAGCCCGATCAGGCTGTTATTTATGATGAGGCTGTTATCAACCTTTGTAGTACCAACACCGTCCTTACTGCCAATGATCCGGTAGAAGGTACCGGTGAGTGGACCGTTGAGAAGGGACGTGCTACCATAACGCCAATAGGAGGCAATGATTATGAGGTTGAGGTTACAAACCTGGCCAGAGGAGAAAATATTATTCGGTGGACCATCTCTAAGAACGGACATTGTTCGACTTATGACGAGGTAATCATTCGTAACAATCAGTTGGATGTGGATGCAGGTGATGACTATACAACCTGTCAGTCTTCCGTTCAATTAGATGCAACACCACCGCCATCGGGTGTTGTGGGACACTGGACTGCCCTTGATGCGGCGTCCGGATCGGTCGTCTTCGATAACGGAACATCCTATCAGTCGCTGGTGAGTAATCTCGTTAATGGTGAAAATCGTTTGAGATGGACACTATACAAAAACGGATGTGAAAGTTCCGATGAGATAATAATTACCAGCAATGCTCCTACTCAAGCAACTGTTGGGAGTGAGCAAACAATTTGCAAGAACGATACCATTCTTTCGGGGAATACACCTGAACTTTATGAAACAGGCCGATGGACCGTTGTTCAGGGAAGCGGGGATTTTGAAGATTTGAATGATCCGACGACCAGAGTAACCGGTATCGGACTGGGAACCAATATTTACCGTTGGACCATTTATAATGGCAATTGTTCTTCAACGGCCGATCTGAAAGTCATTAATCAGCAGGTCGAAGCTTTTGCCGGTAAGGATACCGTTTCCTGCGACCGGTATGTAAACCTCAATGCCGATCCTGTCCCTTCAGGCTATACAGGACTCTGGACAGTAGAGTCCGGTGGCGGTGGTGCTGTCTTTGACGGATCAGCCAGCGATCCCCGGGTGGGCGTACAACTGGCCAAGGGAGAGAATATTTTGCGTTGGAATGTGGTGCACAACCAGTCGGGTTGTTCTTCTTCCGATGTGGTCAGTATACTGGTCAATGCGGTGGAAAATGTGGATGCCGGTGGGGACCAGATAATCAATGATGGCAGCGGTCAGGCTACAATGCAGGCACATTTACCGCCTCGTGGCACTGGTCAATGGAGCATTGTTATCGGTGGCGGAAACATTATTGATCCATCTGACCCAAATACAGTCATTGAAAATCTTACCAGAGGCCCCAATATTTTCCGATGGACAGTCTCTATTGGTAATTGTACCGATTATGATGAAGTGGAGATCGTTAACGGCGATGTCATTGAAGCCGATGCAGGGCCTGATATCTTTACCTGTAATGACGAAGCCGATATGCATGCCAATGACCCTGAAAATGCCATCGGCCGATGGACATTGGGTAATTACGGGGCAGGTAAATTTGAAGATGACAGGGACCCGCAAACGCGCGTTTACGATATTGGCCCCGGAGAAAATGAGTTTGTATGGACGATTTCTTATGGTCAGGGAACATCATCCTCCAGCGATGCCATAATTGTTACCAACAACCGTCCTGATGATGCCAGAGCAGGTTCTGACGATTATACCTGCAGCAACACCTATACATTACTGGGCAATACCCCTGACCCGGGTATGGGAACAGTTTCATGGAGAATAATTTCAGGTAGCGGAACGCTTGTTACTCCTGATCAGCCCGAGACAGAGGTGACCGGTCTTTCGCAGGGTGAAAACAGATTCGTATATACGATTGAAAAAGGCTCTGGTAATAATGTTTGTTATTCTTCTGATACGGTGAGCATTGTTAACGGGCTCGCTACAGAAGCCTATGCCGGAGAAGATCAGACGCTGTGTACCGATAGTGTGAAACTGGAACCCAATGTTCCCAATCATGGCATCGGTGAATGGCGTATCCTGGAAGGAGCGGCTGAATTTGACGGTAACATGGCCCGTAACATTGCCCGCGGAACCAATCGTTTCATGTGGGTCATCTCAACCGAATATTGTTCTTCTGTTGATACGGTTACTATTATTAATAACGAGCCTTCCATCCCTCATGCAGGCCGGGATATTGCTGTCTGTGTCGATAGTGTAACACTTTCCGGCAGTCTGGATGTATACCATACCGGGGAATGGACGCTTATATCCGGTTCGGGTAATATTGAAGACCCGACAGCACCTGATACAAAAGTTACCAATCTTGGTGTGGGTGAGAATAAATTCCGGTGGACCATTACCAACGGGAACTGCTCAGATTTTGACGATGTCGTCATCAGGAACGACTTTAAAAAAGCCATTATTCGTTATGATGCATCTACTCCTTTGTGCGTTGATTCTACCCTTCTCGAAGCCAATAATCCTTTACCCGGGATTGGCACCTGGGGTATTATCGGTGGTGGGGGGTCTGCCGAATTTGAAGATACGGAAGATCCATATTCTGTTGTGCGAAACCTTGAACAGGGAGAAAATTTTCTTACCTGGAGTATAACCAATGGTGAATGTACCGATGTAGATACCATCAGAATTATTAACAACCGGCCTACCCCTGCCGATGCCGGAGGTAATGCCGCCACATGTGATAACTTTGTTTATCTTTCTGCCAATACACCCGTTGTTGGAAACGGAAACTGGACGATAAGAAACGGTAGCGGCGTGTTTTCATCTCTGATCGATCCCTCGGCAAGAGTGGACGATCTTAAGTTTGGTGCCAATGTCTTCCGCTGGACCATAGAGCATGAGGGGTGTAAATCGTTCGATGACGTCCAAATCGATTACAATACCATCCAGGCAAAAGCAGGTGACGACAGAACCATTTGTTCCGATACCGAAATACTTCAGGGGAATAACCCGTCGCCGGGTACCGGAACCTGGATTGTTGCCGGAGGTACCAGCCAGGCTACCTTTGATGATATCAATGATCCCAACACCACTGTTCGTAATTTGCGTAAGGGAACAAACAGATTGCGTTGGACGATCAACTACAAAGGTTGTCAAACTTATGAGGAAGTAGCTATTACCAATGCTTCGCCCAGTACCGCCTATGCAGGTAATACGCAGCCGCTTTGTGCTGATGAAACGGTGCTTGATGCGCTGCAACCCGATATTGGAACAGGACACTGGGAAGTAATTGCCGGTTCCGCAACCATTGCGTCTTCAGACATTAATAATCCTAAAGCAAGCGTTACCAATCTTGCCAAAGGAGATAATGTGCTACGCTGGATTGTTGAAAACGGAATATGTGAGAGTACCGACGAAGTGCTGATCATCAATAACCTTCCATCTACGCCTTTTGCCGGGAGTGATCTGGAGGTTTGTGAACCCAGGCACGACCTGATGGCTGCTACGCCCGAATATGGCGAAGGATATTGGTCTGTTGTTGAAGGTGGAGGCTACATCTCGGATGTTACAAACCCGAGAGCCAGGATACGCAATCTTGTGCCGGGAGTTACCCGTCTTAAATGGACGGTAAGTAAGGGGCAATGTACACTCTCTGATGAAATTGTTATTGAAAATAATACCCCTACTCAATCCAATGCAGGACCTGATGTGGCCGATTGTAAAGACTGGTCACAACTGGATGCCAACCCGGCTATGCATGGCACGGGAGAATGGTATATTGTTTCGGGAACAGGAACTTTCCAAAATCCCGCTGATGAAGGTACGGTGATAGAAAATCTTGGCTTTGGCGAAAATATCCTTATGTGGGAAATCTGGAACGGAGATAAGTGCTTCTCACGTGACACCGTTAAGATTTTCAATAAAGTTCCCGAACAAAGCGATGCCGGAAACGACAAGACAATCTGTGAAAACTATACCACTTTAAATGGTAATTATCCGCCTGATCCGGCCATTGGTACATGGACGGTTGTCAGTGGTGCCGGCGATTTTGATGATTCTCATTCACCAAGTTCTATCGTCAGGAATATCGGCTTTGGAGATAATCTCTATAAATGGACAATATCTTACGATGATTGTGTTACTGAAAGTACCGTTACCATTACAAGTAACAAAACGGATGCGTATGCCGGAGAAGATATGGTTGTTTACGATCCAGAGGCCATGCTGAATGCCAATAACGTGGGAGAACTCGATGCCAGTTGGGGAATCGTGGGTGGTACAGGTGAATTTGAAGACCCGACCTTCTTTAATACCCTGGTTACAGGATTAAGCGAAGGTATTAATACCTTCAGATGGACCATTGATGTGGAGGGATGTGATTCTTACGATGATGTGAGTATTGAATACCGTCCTGTTCCTGATGCCGGCTTTATTACCAATGTCGATGAAGGCTGCTGGCCACTGCAAGTTATTTTTACAAACTATTCGGTTGGCGTACAGGTAAGAGATTATCATTGGGACTTTGGCGATGGAAGCAGCAGTGGGGACCAGAATCCGACGCATACCTTTGAAGAACCGGGTGATTATCCTGTTGTATTGACTGTTCCGGGACCCGATGGTATTGAAGGGCATTATCAGAAGATTATTCGTGTGCATGAACACCCCCAGGCTGCTTTTAGTGTTATGCCGGAGGAAGTATATGTGCCCGGTGATGAAGTCAGATTTTTCGATCTGTCGGTGGGTGCTGTGGAATATGAATGGCATTTCGGCGATGGAAATACCTCTGTCGAGCCTCATCCGGTTCACGAATATGCCGAAAGCGGTGTTTATGATGTTACACTTCATGTTGCCAATGAATTTGGATGCGTTGACAGTGTCACCATCGAAGATGCCGTTACTGCCATATCGAAAGGATTTATTAAGTTCCCCAATGCATTTAAACCCAGACCCGATGGCGGAATTGAAAACAGACCGAGTGAAACAAATAACATTTTTAAACCCGTATACAGGGATGTGGATACTTATCACCTCCAGATATTTAACCGGTGGGGACAGTTGATTTATGAATCCGATGATATTTCAGAGGGCTGGAACGGGTTCTATAAAGGTCAATTAGCACCACAAGCGGTTTATGTCTGGAAAGTGAACGGAACATTTGTTAACGGCGAAGAATTCCGTGAAACAGGAACGGTTTTGTTAGTGAGATAAGAGTTTCGGGTTCCGGGTTCCGGGTTCTGGGTTCTGGGTTCTGAGTTTTTTGGTTTCTGGTTTTTGAGTTGAGGTGTTTGCGGAACGGGGTTTCCTTTTAAGGAGAGTCATTGGGCGTGGGTAAGAGAAGTTGTTAGCCGGCAGCTCTTATTTCTTTGATGATTGGAGATTTTCAATTTGTATTGAGTGCTCAGCCTCAACCTCAGCCTCAACCTCAACCTCAACCTCAACCTCAACCTTAGCCTCAACCTTAGCCAAACTGGTAATTGTTCATTGAATCAGCATAACCTGATTACTCAAAAGTTTAGATTGTGAAAGAAGAGATTAGACATATTATCTTATTGTTGGGAATAATTCTGACAGGAATGGGGAATGCGAAAGCGCAGGATCCCACTTTCTCGCAGGTTTATGCTGCTCCGGTTTATCTGAGTCCTTCTTTTACCGGCTTAACCAACGGAAGCCGGGTTGCTCTGACCTACAGGGATCAGTGGCCCGGCATTCCCAATACATACAGAACTTTATCCTTTGCTGCCGATCATTTTTTTGAAAAGTACAGCAGCGGCGTCGGATTGGTCTTTGTTCGTGATGACCAGGGAGGCGGACAGCTGATTACGCAAAACATTGGTTTGGTTTATGCTTATGAATTTCCTTTGACACGTAAAATTTATATGCGTCCCGGACTTAATTTCAAATATTTTGAAAGAAAGATTGATCCTGCTTCACTGCTCTGGGGCGACCAGATAGGTCCTGACGGTGATATTCTGGCCAGTGCCATCGGGGATTTTGAAAAGGAAAGTTATCGCAAATTTGATGCAGCTGCATCCGCAATGGTTTATAGTGATGATTTCTGGGGAGGAGTTGTGGTTGACCACCTGGTAAAAAGTGATCTCGGGTTTACCGATATTGAGTCGGCTCTGCCCATAAGAACGACTTTTTACGGCGGGGGAAAGTACCGTTTCAGAACGAGAACAAGAAATCAGGATGAAGTGAGTGCTACCCTGGCTTTTATGTATCGAATGCAGCAAGATTTTCAACAACTGGACATAGGGAGTTACTGGTACATCAATCCCTTTGAACTCGGTTTGTGGTATCGGGGTATTCCAATCGGTAGCAGTGACGGGCTTACCAATAATGATGCGCTTATCTTTATTGTCGGGTTTAATATTGGCGATGTACGGTTGTCCTATAGTTATGATCTTTCTTTGTCTGATTTGGCAGGGCATAGTGGCGGTGCTAATGAGTTTTCGCTCATTTACCGGTTTTCGACCTCCGGCATTAACAAATCTCCCAGGGGCGCCATCCCGTGTTCCGAATCGGGGAATGACTGGTTCCGCAATAAATCTTCTTCCAGAAGAGGCAGCAGAACGCTATTCTAATTTCTGCCATTTTGCCATCCCTCAGCGGTTGGTTTAATTAATTCTAAACCTCACAAACAAACCCAAAAATTCAAAACCCGAAACCCAACCAAAACTCAGAACCAGAAACCCCGAACTTAAAACTCAAAACTCAAAACTCAAAACTCAGAACCCCTTCCTTTCCAACTCCCGGTATTTTATCAGTAATTCCTTTTCGTCCAAAATGTCGTCAATGTTTTGGCCGGATTGTTCGAGGAGCGATAAAGCTGCATCGAAAACGTCCTTTCTGGCATAAAAATGCTCGTGAGAATAGTTGAGATACTTAACAACCCGGAAGGCATTAAAAACACCAAAGAAACGCTTTAAAAACGTTTTATTGCGGTTGCTGTTTTTTCTGATGACGGATAGTTCTTCCTTGAAATTCGAATTGAGAAGAAAACTCCGCAGCGGGCCTGACAGATTATAGGTCCATTCTTCAAATGATTCGGGGTTAATGTCTCTCAGTTCCTGAATTTTTGAAAACAAGCTGCTAAGGTCTTCAAATGCGAGAGGATTGTATGTGGTCCCCTGTCGCCGGCTGCCTTCGAGGTGTTGCTTAATGCTGGCCCCTGTTCCGAATACAACCCTGTCCGATGGTCTTGGTGACGGATACACGGCTGTAGTGTTTATTTCACCAAAACCGCCGAGGGGAATTAGTTTTTGAAGGAAATAGAAATCTTCGCCTGCCTGTTTTTTTGGCATTCCGCCTGCCTGAACATATTTTAATGCCCGGAACGTCATGCATGAGCCGATGGTGTGACAGGCATAGGGGAATCCTGCTTCCTGCAGGGCTCTCCGGTAGTATCTTAAGTGCAACTCGTAAAGCGTGATGGCTTCATAAACTTCGGGCGGATATTCCTTCCCTTCCAGCGGATGCTCAAAATAAATCATTGCCCCTTGATGCGTGGGGTCTTTGTACCATTCTTCTATGGCCCGGAAGTAATTCGGAGCTACCGGAGAATCGGCATCAAGACAGGTAATGATCCCATCGGGTTTTCCGAGTTTATAATACCTTCTTACGGCTTCATCCAATCCCGTTTTTCGGGCCAGTCCTGCACCAAAATGTTTTTTACGCAGGTTGTAGGCTTCCAGGGGATGAATATGAAGCCAGTCGTTGCTTTTCCTGTTTTTATAATTCAGGATTTCAGTAAAGCATTCTTTTTGTTTTTCAAGAATGTGGGGGGAGTCACTTTCAGAGGTGTTGAGCACGATTATAACTTCTGCCTGTCCCGACGGAGGCGTACAAGCATAAAGCGATTCCAGCGTTTTGAAAAGGTAATTTTTTTCCAGATAGGAAGGAATAACAACAATTAGTTTAAGGTCGGCGGGAGGTGGCGTTTCAATGCGAAATGCAGGAAAATGTTTTTCCAGGTAATTCTCAAAAACAGCTTTCGTTTTATCTTGTGCCATCATAATGCCTGAAAAAAGCAACAGGCCATCGAAAGTAAGCAACAATCAATGACCTGCTTTTATCTGACTGGAATCTTAAAATGCTTAATTGTTTCTGCCTTTTGCCTGTCAAACTTCTGCCCGGGTCGCTACCTGTATCTTTAATTTAAAAATCTAATGATCTGTTCATTGCTGTTCCCCGGTTTTTTTCTGAGCTTTTTCATAGCGCTCATTCAGAATGGCAACTACCTCGTCAGTAATATTGAGGGCCTCGTTTGCATAGAGCACGTTATCTCCCATGGTATTACTCAGCACCAGTTTCAACGGATGCTTTTTGGTGTACTCTTCCAGAAAAGCAGTAATGGTATCTCTTAATTCTTTGTTCATTTGGTTCTGCTGCCTCATCAGTTCATTCGACAGCTGGTTATTTAAGTCCTGAAGTTCCTGCTCCTTTTGTCTTAATCTCCTTTCTTCCTGTTGTGCACGTTCAAGGCTCAGGAAAGCATTGTTTTGAACTTTTCGCTGAAAAGCGCGCATATCGTCCTGAAATACCCTTGCACGCTCGTTGAAATCGGCTCTTGACGATTCCTCTTTTTTCAACAGTTCCTCGTTAAGATACTGAGCATATTCATAATTCATTAACAATGAGTCGGTATTGATGTAAGCTATCGGGTAGTCCTGCACCTGTTCTTTCCTGGTTTGTTCGTCTGCATCTTCTACCGATGACGAGTCGTCGGATAATACAAGGAAAAACAGGACAATAACTGCAACAAACAAAATAGCATTAAGGACGATGGATATATTTTTCATAGCAGAAAATGAAAGTTAAATTTTAATTTTTTAATGAGGACAAATATAAGTGTATTGTTAAAATATTGAAAGGTTCTTCAGGGTTTTTGCTTTTCCGGGGGAATAAAATATCAGGTAAATTTTCTGAAACTTACATAACCGTCAAGAACGGCTGAAACAGCTACGAAAATTATCCAGTAGGATCGATCGTGATAAATAGCAAAGACTGCGGCAGCAAGAAATACTGCACTGGTCATTAATATTCCGTTTAATCTCTTGCGGCGGGGTGCCGCAACGATGAAGTTGTATATTCTGATTCCCAGAACGGGGATGAGGCCTGTTGCAAAGACCCATTGGGCCGCGGATATACCGGCAATATGCATAATGATGCCCGAAAGCACCAGCACCATTCCGGCATAGTAGAGACCACTAAGGAAGCGAAGGATATTCATTTAGTATAAAATTTATCTAAGTTATTGATCTGATGCAACTCGTTCCGACTTATCGGGACTCATCTTATCATACTTTAATTGATGTCAGATGATTAGAGGTTAAATTCTTCGCTCCGCTCAGAATGACAGACTGTCGAATGTCATTCTGAGGAGATAACGACGAAGAATCTGTTCCCTGTTTTTTTCTTTGATGATTAGAGGTTAGGTGGTACTTATAGATATTTTTATTGTGACAATCTTTGTCATGCTCGTTTTATCTAAATCAAATTATAAACTGCTCAAAATATGATGTTTATATTTTTTTTGTTAGTTTTCGCGTTATGTCAGTACCCTCAAATTCCACTATTGACTAAAAATTACTGACTACTGACTAAATTACTTTTATTTGATATTCAGCATCTAACTTCAAACTTCTGCCTTCTGCCTGTTGGCTATCTTTATCTTAAATCTTATATCTAAAAATCTAACTTTCTGTTATTCTTCAATAACGACAAAAATATCTTCATCTGGTTTTTTCATGAGGTATTGTTCACGGGCAAATTTTTCAAGATTTTCGGGGTCGCTTTGCAGCTCCTGCATTCTTTGTTTGTTACTTCTTATTTCCTGTTGATAATGGATTTTTTGTCGTTCCAGCTCTTTGATTCGCTGTGAAAGTTCATATCGTTCCAGCAGGTTGTTTTGGTCAAAAAAACCTATCCAGATAATAAAAGCAAGAATGGCAATGACATACCTGTTTCGCAACAGGGGTAAGACAAGTCTTATGATTCGCTTTAATGCCTTCATTGTTTTCTAATTAGCGTCTGCCTATAAAGTATCATTTGCTGTATTATGCTTGCCGCCAAAACACTCATTTACGAAACGGGCATGGCAAAAATTGTTATATAATAATTGTCAGGAATGTTAGCTACTGTAATACTCTCTCATAATAAAAACTTTGCGTCATTGCGTCTCTGCGTTTAGGCTTTTTTAAACTGACTATTTACTTTCTGAACAGACACATGATTTGGTGCAACTTTTCCCGACTTTTCAGGCGGGCACTAATTCATTGTTACTCTTTATTATGGGCGTGTAATTCCTCTAATGCAAAGTTAATTATTTCTGGAAATAAAACAATAAGCCGGAATGCGGTGAAAAAAATGAGGGCTTCACTTTATGTGAAACCCTCACTTTTGGAAAAGACCGGTTATTCTTTTTCCATGTATGGGTATTTAAAATCGGTTGGCGGTATAAAGTTTTCCTTTATGGTACGTGGTGAAACCCACCGAATCATGTTAAATAAAGAGCCGGCTTTGTCGTTCGTGCCCGAACCTCTTGCACCCCCAAAGGGTTGTTGACCTACGACAGCGCCGGTTGGTTTGTCGTTGATGTAGAAATTTCCGGCGGCATTAACCAGTCTTTTCGTAACCTTTTCTATGATGTAACGGTCTTTGGCGAATACAGCTCCCGTTAGTCCGTATATTGATGTTTTGTCAAGAATATCGAGTGTTTCATCGAATTTCAGGTCGTCATAGACATAAACGGTCAATACCGGCCCAAAGAGTTCTTCCTGCATTGTCCTGTATTGCGGGTTTGTGGTGAGAATAATGGTTGGTTCTATATAATATCCGACCGATTTATCGCAGCTGCCGCCTGCAATTATTTTGGCTTCGGGATGATTGTCAGCTTCTTTAATGGCTGCTTCAAGTTTGTCAAAGGATGCTTCGTCGATCACTGCATTTACGAAATTGCTGAAATCTTCGGGTGGTCCCATTTTAACTTCACTGAGCTGACGGAGCACTTCGGCTTTGATTTCTTCCCAGCGACTGTCCGGCATGTACGCCCTGGATACTGCCGAACATTTTTGCCCCTGGTACTCAAATGCACCTCTGGTGATGGCAGTTGCAACAGCTTTTGCATCACATGATTTGTGAGCAATAATGAAATCTTTTCCACCGGTTTCTCCAACAATTCTGGGATAACTTTTGTAGCGATGAATGTTCTCTCCAATGGTTTTCCAGATAGATTGGAATACCTCTGTGGAGCCTGTAAAGTGAAAGCCTGCAAATTCGGGGTGTGAAAAGACTTCCCTTGCTACAATCGGGCCGCTCGCAAATACCAGGTTGATGACGCCTTCCGGTACGCCTGCTTCACGGAATATCTGCATTATGATATTTGCCGAATAGATGGCTGTTTTTGAAGGTTTCCAGATTACCACATTGCCCATCATGGCCGGGGCCGATGGCAGGTTCCCTGCAATAGACGTAAAGTTAAAAGGTGTAAGTGCAAAAACAAATCCTTCCAACGGTCTGTATTCAACTCTGTTCCAGATGTTCTTCGATGATGTTGGCTGGTCTTCATAAATTTGTGCCATGTACTTCACGTTGAAACGCAAAAAGTCGGCCAATTCACAGGCACTGTCTATCTCGGCCTGGAAAACGCTTTTCGACTGGCCCAGCATCGTGGCTGCATTGATCTTTTGGCGATAAGGTCCTGATATCAGATCGGCTGCTTTCAGAAATATGGATGCCCGATGTTCCCAGCTCATTTCCGCCCATCTGGGGCGGGCCATGAGAGCGGCATCAATAGCCTGGTGTACATGCGACTCGTCGCCCTGATGATAATGTCCGAGACAATGTTTCAATTCATGGGGCGGATGGATGGATACTTTCTTCCCTGTTCTGATTTCTTCACCGCCAATGAACATTGGAATATCAAGTTCAACGGCACGAAAGGCTTCGAGTTGTTTTTTCAGTTCTGTGCGTTCCCTGGTTCCCGGGGCATAAGTTAAAACCGGTTCGTTGGCAATGGGGGGAACCTTAAAGACTCCTTTTGGCATAGCACTTGGTTTTTAGATGTTAGCAATATCTTAGTTACGAATGAGTAAACTCTCTATTACAAATCTAATCAATTACCGGTGCTTATGTTATGAAAAATGTCAGGTATTTCCGATGCATAAAGGAAGACTGGCATTACCTCTTCTCAAAGGGGCGTTACCCCCATTCAAAGGGGTAAATATTCTTCACAGAACCGGTTTTAAACATATAGGGGGTGATTCTGATAAAACCCGGCGATGTAAAAATGAATGACTGATCAATTTATTCCGAACCCCGAACCCTGAACTTCTAATAAATAGGTGGAAACTTTTCGGGATAAGCCACACCCATCATGTCATAAATGGCCTCATAAACGTCTTCGGCATTGGGATTGCTGAAATAGTCGCCATCTGTACCGTAGGCCGGCCTGTGGTCTTTGGCGGTGACGGTTACGGGTTTAGCATCGAGATAATAAAAGCCACCCTGTTCTTCAATGACTTTTTGCAACATGTATGCCGTGGCTCCGCCCGGGACATCTTCGTCGAAGAAAACAATGCGGTTGGTTTTCTTTAACGAGTTTAGAATTATGCCTTTTATGTCGAAAGGGAGCAATGTTTGGACATCAATCAGTTCGACCGAAATGCCGGTTTCTTTCAGTTGGGTTATGGCTTCCTGTGCAATTCGTACACATGAGCCATAAGTAACAAGTGTAACATCAGTTCCTTCGGTCAATACTTCAGGAATGCCGAGCGGGATTCTGAATTCACCAAAATTGGAAGGTTGCTTTTCCCTGATTCTGTAACCGTTAAGTGGTTCGATGATGAGTGCCGGGTCTTCGCCTTGCAGCAAGGTATTGTACATCCCGGCCGCCCGTGTCATGTCGCGGGGTACACAAACATGAACGCCTCTGATGCTGTTGATGACCATGCTAAGAGGTGATCCCGAATGCCAGATGCCTTCGAGCCGGTGTCCACGGGTTCTGATGATCAGAGGAACTTTCTGCCCGCCTTTGGTGCGGTAATGGGTTGTCGCTACATCGTCGCTGATAACATGTAATGTGTAAAGCAAATAACCGAAGTACTGAATTTCGGTAATCGGGCGGAGTCCCCTGAGCGCAAGGCCAATGCCTTCACCTATAATGGTTGCTTCGTGAATGCCCGTATCTCTTACTCTCCACGCTCCATATTTTTCCTGTAGTCCTTCAAGTGTTCTGTTAACATCCCCCAGTTTTCCTGTATCTTCACCAAGTGTCAGTATTCGGGGGTCTTTTGCAAAAAGAGCGTCGAAATTGTCCCGAATTATTTCGCGTCCGGGGACCAATGGTGCATCTTTTGAATATTCGGGCATTACAGGTTCTGTTTTCAGGGGTGAGGCATCGGATTCATCATAGAGATACCGGTTGTATTTTTCACGACCACTTTCAAAGTAATCGGCAATCCATTCGCGAAGCTGTTCTTTTAGCCCTCCCGGGTTGTTGCAGGATACACACACGTGGCGGAGTATCTTCCGGGCCGAGCTTAGGATTTCTTTTCGGTTGAGGGTGACAACGTTATTCAGGTTGTCGATAATGGCATTGATCTGTTCTTCTCCCCGTGAATGGCAAACGCATTTTTTTTGTCTGACCATTTCAATCAGTTGCATTTTTTCTTCTTTGATAGGGGCCATAATCTCACGGAATGCTTCTTTCCGGGCAGTATGGGCCTCTTCCTGAGCTTCCGTTGCCAGGCGATTCAGGGTGGCCTCATCGGCCAGCTTTGTTTCCAAAATCCATTTGTGCATTTGGAGGAGGCCGTCTTTTTCTTTTTCCCATTCGAGTCTTTCCTTTGGCTTATAGCGTTCATGAGAACCGGAAGTTGAATGCCCTGTAGGTTGTGTCAGTTCCTTTACATGAAACAAGACAGGAACGTGTTCTTCTCTGCATTTTCGAATGCCTTCTTCGTACATTTGGCATAATCCGGCATAATCCCAGCCATACCCCTCATAGATGCGGATTCCGCTGGCGTCGCCTTTTTGCTTCTCAAAACCTTTGAGTGCTTTGGAAATGCTGGCCTTCACAGTCTGAAGATCAACCGGAACGGAAATTCCGTACCCGTCGTCCCAGACAGAGACAGCCATGGGAATTTGGAGGACAGCAGCAGCGTTCATGGTTTCAAAGAACAATCCTTCTGAAGTGCTGGCATCTCCGATAGTACCGAAAGCCACTTCATTTCCGTTTTTACTGAACGATTTGAGGTGGTTTAGTTCGGGTTGTTCGCGGTAAAGTTTTGAGGCAAGTGCCAGTCCGACAAGTCGTGGCATTTGTCCGGCCGTTGGACTGATGTCGGAAGCGGAATTTTTGTTTTCGGCCTGGTTAATCCAGTTTCCGTCAGGATCAATCAGTCTGGTGCCGAAATGGTTATTCATAGAGCGTCCGCCATTGTCGGGGTTTAGTTCGGTACGGGTTTCTCCGTAAAGCATGGCAAAGAACTGCTTTGGGGTGGTCATTCCCGTGGCCAGCATAAAGGTCTGATCACGATAATAACCCGAGCGCCAGTCGCCTTCTTTGAATTGCCTGGCCATGGCAATTTGTGCTATCTCTTTGCCATCACCAAAGATTCCGAATTTGGCTTTTCCGCTTAACACTTCCCGTCTGGCAAGAAGACTCATCTGACGGCTTAGATGTGCCAGTTTGTAATCGTTTAGTACTTCCCTGCGGAACTCTTCGAATTTAATTGCTTCTTTTTCTTCAGTATCGTCCTGAATGTTCCTGATATTTTCTTTTTCTTTTGTGTTGCTTGTGATCATTGCCGTTTATTTGTGTCGGTTAAGCTCTCCATAGGCATTCCAACAAAGCAAAGGTATATTTTTGGGCGGTTTATTCACACACGACCGGTGAAACATTTTTCCGGCCGGGTACTGCGGGGATAAAATCCGGCCAATGCATATCCCGTTGCATTATTCAAACACAAAGTTGCAGGTGAATGTTTAAAACGAGCTGTTTTTTGTATTTTTGCAGAGTCCAAAACAGTTGAAGATGATACTTAAACTTCTTGTCATTAGTATTTTATTGATGGCTGTGATTACAGCCCTCATGGCTATCCGCATTCTATTGAAGAAAAACGGTCATTTCCCGAATATTCATATAGGGGGAAACAGAGATATGGCACGTCGTGGAATTTTCTGCGCTACTACGCAAGATAGAATTGCAAGGAAAGATCGAAAGCATCTTCTTAAAGATACTTTATCGTAGAATTGTTCTCTTTTGTGAAACAGGCTGCTATATTTTGGCTATTGAGGTGCCGGTAAGATTTTGCACGCAAAAGCTATGAAACGAGCATGACAACGTTTTCCACAACAGAATATGTATAAGTTCTTGCATGCGAGTTCCATCCGACCAATAACTTAGACGATTAATTATATACGGATGAAATCTTTTCTTTGCGATTTTTGCATTCCTTTAATTTTGCGTTCTTAGCGTGGAATAAAACATAGACAAAACGCATAGCATCTCCAAATTAAATTAACTTAGAATTTAAAGACGAATCTTAATCCAGATATTTGCATCCGAAAATCAAATACATTATCTTTGTACAAACAGAAAAAGCAAAGGAGTAGGATTATGAATACAGTACTGATAATGGTAGGAATTACAATTTTGTTGGTTGCACTTGCTTTTGCAGGGTTGGCATTGAAAATCTTTTTTAAAAAAGATGCCACATTGACTACTTGCAGCGGAGGTTCATGTGCCTGTCATGCAGGGACCGAAAGTTGCGGTTCAGGGCAGGTTATTTCGGATATTAAAGAATAAAGCAGATTAGTCGTCGGCTGAAAAATATTTTTCAAATCCTTCAGTCCACGAAACCTCCATGCCATCTTGAGTAGCGTGAATAAAATAGCCGTCCACCTCAGGATGTTGACGTAATAATTCAAGGCTTTTTTCAAGACCCATCACCATGCAGGCAGTAGCCCAGGCATCGGCAGTCATACAATCATCTGCGATAATAGAAGCGCTTAAGAGAGAATGCTGCACGGGTTCTCCCGACAGAGGATCGATGGTATGTGCATATTTTTTGCCGGTCTTTTTGTCGATATAGAATTGTCTGTAATTTCCGCTGGTGGCCATAGACTTCCCGGAAAGTTGTATCACAGTCTGTATTTCTCTGTTTGAGGCTGAAGGGTCATCAATGGGTTTGTCTATTCCAATGCGCCAGGGAATGTTTTTTGGATTCATCCCTTTTGTTGTTATCTCGCCGCCAATTTCCACCATGTAATTTTTACAACCATATCGTTCCAGAACTTTTGCAGCAACATCTACACCGTAGCCTTTTGCTATGGCTGAAGCGTCGAGCATAATTCCGGACGTGCTTTTCAAAACCGAATCACCTTCGATCGTTATGTTATCCATTCCCACCAGCATTCGCAGGGAGTCGATAAGGGCCGGTGTCATATTTTGTCGCTTAGAGAAACCGAACCCCCAGGCATTAACAAGCGGCGCAACTGTCATGTCAAAAGCGCCTTCTGTTATCTCTGTAATTCTACAGGCTGCTGTAAAAACGGCACGAAAATGATCGTTGTTGACCTCTATTCCTTTTTTCGACCGGTTGAAACGGGATATTACTGATGTTGAATCATAAGTTGACAAAGCGCGATTGACGGAATCAAGGGCAAGCATAACTTCATCGTTCAGATTTTTCCCTTCCGGACTTTCATATATCAGGTGATAATAGGTGCCGAATACTTCACCTTCATTTTTTATCCAGTTATTCCGGCTGCAGGAAGATGACAACAGCAAAACAACAATAAGAATAACGGGATGATGCAACAAAAGAGATTTTTTCATGTTTTTACATCCTGATTTGATTTTTTATAGCTTGTTGGTTCATGTTTGTCCAGGTCAGGTAAAAAAGGACTGTTGCTTTGGCGACAGTCCTTTTTTGAACATCGTGGCAAACCGGGATGTTATTTCCCGGTTATCTTTTTATTCTAATCTGCTCAACAGTCCGTAAAAGTTTTGCGAACACGCGTCCAGGCGTTATTCATATATCCATCGGCTTTTATGAGATATATAACTAAGGAAACCTTTGCGTCATGGCGTCTCCGCCTTTAGAAAATTTTCAATGAACTATTGCTCTAATGGGCTGTGCATAAGTGCCATTTACGGTTTTCTGCCCTGCACCTGTCATTTATTATGACCCAAAGTCGTCGAATGCTATCATTTCGTCGGGAACGCCCAGATCGTACAGCATTTTCTGTACTGCAGCATTCATCATCGGGGGTCCGCACAGATAATATTCTATTTCTTCGGGTTCTTCGTGTTTGCTCAGGTATTTTTCATAAATTACTGAATGAATAAAACCGGTCGGTCCGTCCCAGTTATCCTCGGGTAAGGGCTCGGAGAGAGCAATGGTGAAATCGAAATTGTCAAATCTTTTTTCGATATCACGGAAATCTTCTTCGTAGAAAATTTCACGTTTGGAACGTGCCCCGTACCAGAAACTTACTTTGCGATCGGTTTTCAGTGTATGAAACAGGTGGAAAATATGTGAGCGCATTGGGGCCATCCCTGCACCACCACCGATAAACATCATTTCGCGATCGGTATCTTTCAGGAAGAATTCTCCGTAGGGGCCTGAAATGGTTACCTTGTCGCCCGGTTTACGTGAGAAGATATAGGAAGAACAGATGCCGGGATTAAGTTTTTGGAACCCCCCGTTAACTCTGTCGAAAGGTGGAGTAGCAATTCGGACATTCAACATGATGATGTTATTTTCGGCCGGATGATTGGCCATAGAGTAGGCACGGAATGTGGGTTCCGGATTGTGCATCTTCAGGTCAAACATGTTGAATTTTTCCCAGTCGCCCCGGAATTCTTCTTCCACTTCAATATCCTTAAAGTCTACATCAATTTTTGGAACATCAATCTGGATATATTCGCCTGATTTGAAATTGAGTGTTTCACCCTCAGGAAGTTTAACCACAAACTCTTTGATGAATGTCGCAACGTTTTTATTAGAGACAACTGTGCATTCCCACTTTTTGATACCAAGAATTTCCTGTGGAATTTCCATTTTAATGTTGTCTTTTACCTTCACCTGACAGGCCAAACGCCAGTCCTGCATTTGTTCTTTACGGGTGAAATAGCCGGTTTCGGTTGGCAGAATTGATCCGGCGCCTTCGTGTACCTGGCAGCGACACATGGCGCATGTTCCGCCTCCGCCGCAAGCCGATGGCAGAAAAATTTTGTTGTTGCCCAGAGCGGCAAGCAGTGTTTGCCCGCTGTCCACTTCAAGTTGTTTCTCGCCATCATTAATGTCAATAGTGACTTTTCCCTGGGGTGTTAGTTTCTTTTTTGCATACAAGAGGATCGAAACCAGCAGAATGATCACGGTCAGAAAGACAATGGCGCTGGTTATGATCACCGGTAGTGAAATAACTAATAGATTCATTTTCGAGTGCTCTTTTTAAAGTTGAATACCCATGAAACTCATAAATGCAATACCCATGAGGCCTGTAATAATGAAGGTTATTCCCAGGCCGCGAAGGGGAGCCGGAACATCAGAGTACTTTATTTTTTCTCTTATGGCGGCAATACCGACAATGGCCAAAAGCCATCCAATACCTGAGCCGATACCGAAAACTGCTGCTTCACCAATATTGGCATAGTCACGCTGCTGCATAAAGAGCGAACCTCCCAGAATTGCACAGTTTACGGCAATTAGCGGGAGGAAAATTCCCAGAGAGGTATAGAGTGCCGGAACAAATTTTTCTACGATCATCTCAACGAGTTGTACCATAGATGCAATAACAGCAATGAACATGATAAAGCTCAGAAAACTCAGGTTAATGTTTTCAAATCCTTCGCCCAACCAGCTCAAAGCGCCTTCTTTCAGGACATAATTCTCGAGCAGATAGTTGGCCGGCACTGTAATGCCTAAAACAAAAACAACTGCAATTCCCAGTCCGAAGGATGTCTTGACGGTTTTTGAAACCGCCAGGTAAGAACACATGCCCAGAAAGTAGGCAAAAATCATGTTCTCAATGAAAATGGACTTTACAAATATATTTAGCAGATTTTCCATCTTTCTGTGTTTATTGGTTTTTCAATCTTCATCTTATACTCTTCCCGATTTCTGATCAACAATCAGCTTGCATCAATCAGGTCTTTGTTTCTTGACCGTTGTATCCATATAATGATGCCAACGGTGATCAGTGCCATCGGGGGCAGGATCATCAAACCATTGTCAACATAGCCCCACTGGTACATTACGTCAGGAACGATCTGTATTTCACCAATGCCGGGCAATGTTAAGTTTCCCGTTCCGAATAATTCTCTTACAATACCGACAATGACCAGGATTATTCCGTATCCTGCTGAGTTTCCGAAACCGTCAAGCACCGAAGGCCACGGTTTGTTACCCAGGGCAAATGCCTCGAGGCGTCCCATGATGATACAGTTGGTGATGATCAGACCAACGAATACCGACAACTGTTTGCTGATTTCATACGCATAAGCTTTCAGTATCTGATCTACCAGGATTACCAGAGAGGCAACTACTGTCAACTGAACGATTATCCGGATACGCGACGGAATGGTATTTCTCAGTAACGATATTATCAGGTTTGAAAAAACAAGTACAAAGACCACCGAGAGGGCCATCACAATGGCCGGTTCGAGCTTTGCAGTTACCGCCAGGGCCGAACATATACCCAGTACCTGTACGGTAATTGGGTTTTTTGCTCCCAGCGGTGTCGTTAACAGTTTCAGGTTCTTCGATGAGAACAAAGGTTCTTTCTCACTGCTCATAGTTCTCTCTTTTTATTTTTTTAAAAATGCTTCGTAACCACTAAAATAATCCATCAACATGTTTTCCACTCCGTGACTGGTGATGGTTCCTCCCGAGATGGCATCCACACCGTGCGGTGCATCGTCCGGGGCTCCGCCTTTGACTACATTGATGGAAACGAGTTCTCCTTCTTCATTGAAAATGGTCTTTCCCACGAATTGTTTCTGAAAAGCTTCGTTGGTAATTTCAGCTCCTAATCCGGGGGTTTCTCCTTCATGGTCGAAGGTAGTTCCGTAAATTGTATTTTTATCTTCGTTGAGTGCTATGTATCCCCAAATAGGCCCCCATAAACCATTGCCACGAACGGGCAGGATGTATTTGACCTCTCCATTGTCAAGATGACATTCGTAAACGGGATATTGTCTTTCACTCAGAGGTTTTCTTACTTCTTTGCTCAGGTCGATATTGAACGCTGTTTGTGCGTTGGCTTCCTGGCGTTCACCTTCGTAGTTAACGATGAAGACTTTGTCGCCGATGTATTTGTTGTATTTTTCGGCGACATCGGCGGTAGTACTTTCTATGTTGACTGACCTGAGTATGTCCATCATTTTTGCCTCTTCTTCATTCTTTTTCTGGATGGGATTGAGCGCTTCCGAAACAAATGCAAGCACGGTGGCTACTACAATCACCATCACCGAAGCATAAAGAAAGGTATATTTATTTCCTTGTCTGTCCATTGTATCAATTGTTATGCGGTTATACTTGCTCTTTTAAGGCGTCGCTTGATGTTGCTTTCTACTACGAAGTGGTCAATCAGTGGAGCAAAAGTATTCATCAGCAAAATGGCCAGCATGACGCCTTCGGGGTAGGCCGGGTTGAAAACCCTGATCATAATACTTAGCACCCCTATAAGAAAGCCATAGATGTATTTGCCTTTCGTTGTTCGGGTGGCTGATACCGGATCGGTAGCCATAAAAACAGCACCGAATGCAAAACCTCCGAGTACCAAATGATGCCAGGCGGGAATTTGCATCAGTGGAGTAGATCCTATCGCATTGAATCCAAGCGCCATCAGGAACCCTCCTGCAAAAACGGAGAGCATGATGCGCCAGCTTCCAACACCTGTGTATATCAGAATCAATGCACCTATCAGTATGGCAAGCGTGGAGGTTTCACCAACAGATCCGGGAATGATTCCGAGGAAACTATCCATGAAGGAAAACTTGTCAATATTGCCTGTGGTAACAGCTGCACCGAGGGCGGTGGCTCCCGAAAAGCCATCTACGATACCTTCACCGCTTGAGAGGCCGCTGATCCAGATGGTGTCGCCCGACATGTATGCGGGATAGGAAAAAAACAAAAATGCCCGTGCCAAAAGTGCCGGGTTCCAGATGTTCATTCCTGTTCCTCCAAAAACTTCTTTGCCGATAATTACTGCAAATGCTGTGGCTACAGCTACCATCCATAAAGGAATGTCAACCGGGACGATCAGCGGAATCAGTATGCCTGATACAAGGAAGCCCTCGTTAACCTCGTGCCCCCGTATTTGCGCAAAAATAAACTCAATACCCAGACCGGTCACGTAAGAAACAACGATGATCGGGAAAACTTTTAAAAATCCATGCCCGACCATCGGCCAGAAATCCGCTTCCTGACCCGTAGCCAAAAAATGTTGATAACCGGCATTCCAGATGCCAAAAAGCAATGCCGGTACCACGGCAAGAACAACTGTGGCCATGGTTCGTTTCATGTCCATGGCATCGCGTACATGTACCCCGTCTTTGTTGGTGGTATTCGGGACAAACAAAAAGGTCTCGAATGCATCGAATGTGGAGTGTAGCTTTTCAAACTTTCCGCCTTTTTCAAAGTGGGGTTTGATCTTATCAATAAATCTTCGTAATGCCTTCATTCGAAAATATTTGTTTTTTTATGTTATCGAACTCGTGTTTTGGGCAATAAAGCCGTGATTTCTCTGTACCGGACAGGCTAGCCCAGCTCTTTTATCATCAGTTCAATGCCGTTGCGTAAGATTTTCTGCAAATTCATTTTTGAAGGACAAACAAATTCGCAGAGTGCAACATCTTCTTCAGCCAACTCATAAATGCCGAGTTGTTCCATTTTATCGATGTCCTCAACAAGAATCGCTTTGAAGAGCTGTTCGGGGAGGATGTCCATAGGAAGTACTTTCTCGTACACGCCCGATAAAACAATGGCCCGCTTACCTCCATGTATGTTGGCATTAAGCCTGTATTCTTTTCGGGGTTGCAGCCAGCTGAAATAGGTACGTGAAACACTGTATTTTTCAAAGCCCGGTTTGGCCCAACCTAAAAATTCATAGTCGTCACCTTCGGGAATGGCGGTAAGTTGCGAATGGTAGAAACCCAGATATCCCTCTTCGCTTATTTGAGTTCCGGTAAGAACGTTTCCACTTATCAGGCGGACATGTTCATCGGTATTGATGTTATTGCTGATATAAGGAGCAATACACGCTCCTACAACGGTATGATAATAAGCGGGCTTCTTGATTTCGGAACCTGCTACCACAATTGTGCGGGAAAAATCGTGTTTGCCGGTTGTGAACAGGTTGCCCAGGGCAGCTACTTCCTGTGGTTTTATGGTCCATACTGTTTCGCCCTTGTTAACGGGCATTACATGATGGATTTGAATCCCGGCATTTCCGGCCGGATGAGGCCCGCTGAACCGGTGTATTTCCACTCCCTTTGTGTTGAGATAAAGTTTTGACGCAGCTTCATCGTTAATACCTATATGGATATTTTCACAAAGCTTTTTCAGAACATCAATCCCAGCCTGAAATTCTTTTTCTTTTCCGGTCATGATGAAATCATAGTCGGGCGCCAATGGAGCCGTATCAAATCCGGAAATATAGATGGCTTTCGGCGTATGCTCCGGCTTTGCTATAACGTCGTAAGGACGCTGGCGCAAGTAGGGCCATGCCCCGGCTTCCTGCATCTTTTTTATCACTGCACCGCGCTCGAGAGAAGAAATATCTTCTTTGCCGAAATCGATGGTCTCGTTTTTACCATCCGATTTAACAACAACCTCGAGGATTTTCCGCCGCTCTCCCCGTATTACAGCTTCGAGATGACCACTGACGGGAGAAACAAATTTTACATCGGGCTGATACTTGTCGAAAAACAATACAGAGCCTGCCTTTACTTTTTCACCTTCTTTGATGACCATTTTTGGTACCACACCGTTAAAATCGGTGGGTTTTATGGCAAACAAATCGGGCAATTGGGCCTGACCAAAGACTTTGTCGGCTTTGCCTTTGAGCGGGATATCCAACCCTTTTTTTATTTTGATTACCTCAGACATGTTTGAAAAACGGTTTTTGAATTTGCCTGCAAAAATAGTTAAATTTATTACTTTAGAGCATTTTTAAGGGAATTGAAACCACTTCAAAATGAGTATTTATATCTTTTTCACATTGGGCAAACAAATGGTGAGAGTCTTTGGTTCTGATTATTTGCGTAAAAATTTCTTTAATCTTTGTTTTTTCCTTTTTTTAGGTATTTATACCCCGCTGTTTGCAGGAGATTTAGGCGCTTTTACCGATCCCGAAAAAACTGAAGAGAACATAAAAACGGTTTTGTTTCATCGCAAGGGATGGGCGATGTCTTATCCTTTTATTGAGCTTAATTCGGGACAGCAACTGTTTCTTTCGTTCGATGAGTTGGGAACTGAGATTAAGAACTATTATTACACCGTTGAGCTGTGTAATGCCGACTGGACACCTTCCATTCTGATGCATACAGAGTATTTCAGAGGCGATGATCCGGTCCCGGTTGAGAACTACCGGCGTTCGTTCAATACCACTTTCGACTATGTACATTATGAACTTGAGTTTCCCAATGAAAATGTAAGCCTGTTGTTGTCGGGGAATTATCTGCTCAGAGTCTTCGAAGGGTACAACGGGGAGCAGGCGGTAATCGTCCGGCGCTTTATGGTTACGGAACAAAAAGTGAGGATTGAATCCGACATCAAGTATACCATGTTATCGTCAGGGCGCTCCAACTTTCAGGAAATCGATTTTGAAGTGTTGCACCCCGGCATTAATATCATGGATCCGGCGAATGAGATTAATGTAACCATTATGCAGAACGGACGAACCGATAATGCCATTACAGGCCTTCGCCCCTTGTTTATTGGTAATGATTTTATGGATTTCAACTATAACCGGGAAGTAATAATGGAGGGAGGAAATGAATATCGTTGGGTTGATTTACGGAGTTTTCGCTTTCAGTCGGATCATGTTGAAGATATTACTTTTTCGGACCCTTTTTATCATATCAGGGTGTTTACCGATCACCCTCTCAACGAAAGACCTTACTATTATCATGACGATTTGAACGGACGCTATTATATTGATGTTCAGGAGGAGCAGGAGCCCGCAGTGTCGGCCGATTATGCCTTTGTTCATTTTGCACTTGACTGGCAACCTCCTGTGAATGGCGAAGCGGTTTTTATCAGCGGGGCATTGACAAATTGGAAGCTGGATAAAACCTCACGGATGACATTCAACTTTGACGATGATTTGTATCATGCTACTTTACTTTTAAAGCAAGGCTATTACAACTATCAGTATGTGGTTAAAAATCAATCAACTTCAGAGACCTCTGTTATGCCGGTTGAAGGGAGTTTCGGGCGAACAGAAAACGACTACCTGATACTGGTTTACTACCGGCCGGCCGGCCGAAGATACGACCGGTTAGTGGGGGTGACGGTAGTCAATTCGGTTAATAAAAACTAACTGTAATAGCCGCTTTTTCTGAAACGGCTGTACCCATATCCGTATCTATAGCGCGATATGGAACTGTATCCGTCAGGTGTTTTTACGTCATTAACCAGAATCCCTGTTCTGTTAATCCGGCCCTTCTCATGAAGATGGTTAAGAAAATCTATGGCTTGTTTTCGGGTATGTCCCTGCCTGATAACAAAAATATTCAGGGAAGTCATTCCGGTAATAAGCAGTGTGTCCGAAACCAAAGCCAGGGGAGGTGTATCGAGAATTACGACATCAAAATGTTCTTTTGCCGTATTCAGAAAATCGGTCATCTTACCGGACTGCAATAATTCTGCCGGATTCGGTGGGATGGGACCGGAAGTAACAACACTCAGGTTCTGTACTCCGGCAGGTATTACAATATCATGAAACGATGCCGTACCGAGAAGATAATTACTTAGTCCTGCTTTATTGTCAACTTTGAATTCCCTGTGTGTTTGAGGTTTCCTCAAATCCATACCGACTACCAGTATTCTTTTCCCGGTAATGGCCAGAATGGCGCCCAGATTGGCTGAACAGAAAGATTTTCCCTCGCCTGAAACAGAGGATGTGACGGCAATAACCGGTGAGATGTTTTCTTTCCCGATCATAAAATCGATATTGGTCCTTAAGGCTCTGAAAGATTCTGCCAAAGGTGAGGAAGAATGAAGAATGACCGGTAAGGTCTCGTTATACGTGTTGTGTTCTATGTGTCCCAATACGGGAAGTGTCGTGTTTTCTTCGACGAGGTATCTTGAAGTAATTCTTGTGTTCAGGCTGTCACCAACAATAAGGCCCAGTCCGGGTAATAATAACCCCAGAATGGCGGCAATGACAATATTAGCCATAGGGCGGGGGGTGGTTTGCCTGGTGTTTTGAACCATTGCCGGGTCTATTATTTTATGGTCGGAAATATTTGAGGCAAGGGCAATGCCTGCCTCCGACCGCTTTTGAAGCAGGAATGTGTAGATATTGTCATTGAGCTGAAAATCTCTCTGAATGTTGATGTATTTTCTTTCGGTTCCGGGCAAGCGTTGTATTTCGCGGTTGACTTCTTCGATCTGCTGATTGATTTCTTCAAGTTCTATACGCGTTGTGTTGATAATGTTCCTTACATTTTCGATAAGCGCGCTGTGAATGGTCTCGATTTCGTTATTGATTTGTTTTATCTGAGGACTGTTTTCCGTGGTGGTCATGCGTAAACGACTTCTGGCCGTATAAGCTTCACTTAGTTGTTTTACCAGATTATTTAATGATTGATCGGTGATTCCCATGGTGCTTGGCACAATTACGTCCTGGAATTCATCTTTATTTTGGATGTAATCGTACAAATAGTCGTAATATTTTATCATTCGCTGTAAATTGCTTTTTTCGGCAATAAGAGCTTCCAGCTTCTCCATGGCATAGTTCCCTTCGGAACTTATATTGATCAGCTTGTTTTGTGAACGAAATTCCTGAAAGTTCGATTCGGCTACCTGCAAAGAATCCGATATGCCGCTAATTTGTCTGTCAATAAATTCGATGGTGGCATTGGCAATTCTGTTTTTTTCTTCCAGACCGCTTTCGATAAAGGTTTTTGCATGCCTGTTCAGGAAATCTGCTACTATCTCGGGATGTTTGCCTTCCAGGCTTAATTCAAGAATGGAAGCATCGTCAAAATAGAGGTTTACTTTCAGGTTATTGCTGTATTCTGCCGCCAGTTTTTTAATGTCGTGAAACATGAAGCTGTAATCATGGGTATAGATATCAGAAGATTTATCGGTCAATTTGGGAGAATATTTATTTCGCAGGTGAACGGAAAATGAAAAATATGAACTTTTAACAGGTTGCTCAAACCTGAAAGTGTCTGTTTGGGCGATTTCTTTGTTGTTGACTATGGTACTAAATTCCAGAATGTATTTTTGGGGAGAAATAATTTGAATATAAAACGGAACTTCTGACAGTTGCGGAGTATCCGGTTGGGGTTGAACCACAATGGGCGAGTTGTGATAAACGGCTCTTGAAAGTGCGTTCATGCGTATCTTCCTTGAGAAACGGGGAATTTTGTTGTAACTGATTTCCAAATCGAGTGCTTCCAGTGTTCGTTTGGCCAACGAATAGGATTTGAGTATTCCGATTTGATTCCGAATGTTATCGTGGGCGTCAAAAGAAAGATCGCGAATCAGCGCTTCGGCACCAATTGGCTTGTTTTGCTCAGACCTGATAAGAAGTGTCGTATTTCCCCGGTACATGGGATGAGAAAATCTATTAATGATGACGGCCACAGATAAAGCAATGATCAAACCGCCGGCAAACAGATACCATTTGTCCACTAACCGGTTCAATACTTTTATAAAGTCTTGAGAATGGGGTTTAGTAAATGAATCTGTTTCCTGTTGAGAAGACTTTATGTAGTCGTTTTGCTTCATTTTCAGGTTGGTTTGAATTTCTTCGGTTTATTGATTGTCAAAATACTGCAACAATACGATCAGCGTAGTGACAGATGAAAGAATCATGCTCATCGTGGGAAGGTTGATCTGGAAAGCCTTGCCTCCTGAGGGTTTAACGTAAATAACATCATTGGGTTTAACAAAGAAGGTCGGTGATGTAAGCAGTTGCTTTTCGGTAAGGTCAACCTGGTATGTGATTTTGCCTTCGGGTACCGACCGGATGACCATGATGTTGCGTTTGTCGCCAAGGTCGGTGATATCCCCGGCTTTGCCCAAGGCCTGCAGGATGGTCATTTGGTCGTTGTAATGACTGTAAACGCCTGGTTGTCTTACTTCTCCCAATACCGTAACCTTGTAGTTGAGCAATCTCAATATTACCGTTGCATCCACAAGATACTCATCGGCCAGGTGCTGTATTTGTTCCTCTGCTTCATGGAGGGTGAGTCCTTCAACGGTAAGTTTTCCCAGAACAGGAAGATTGATATTGCCGGTCTTGTCGACCGTAAATCCATTGATATACTGGTCGGCCTCGGAGCTCATAGAGGTGCTGAAACCCGATGTCGGAACATTGTTATACAACGCCGAAATTTCGGGATTTCCGGTAAGTATTCTGACATAAAGGACGTCATTTTCAGCTATTCTATATTCCTTCATGGGTTGCTGAAACACCATTGTCGAATCCAGCTTTGATGCATCCTTCAGGTAAACCATTTTACGCGGGCTTTGGCACCCGGTAATTAATATTAATATAATCAGCACAAAGGTGACTTTTGGCGTTATGGTTTTTAAGTTGCTGTTCATCAGTGTAACTTCTTATCATTCGTACAAATCTATGTAATTCAGCAGGCAATTTCCACCCTTTAGTTTTGAGTGTAGCATTATATTTGATTAATGAATGTTTTTATAGGGCAAACTTTTGGTCTTGGAATGTTTTTTTCTTAATTTAGATAGGAAGAATGAGTTATCTGAAAAAGTGAATGGTAAATTTATGAGCCCGGTATAAAAGGCATTTTTGTTGCCAAACTCATTGTTGTTTTAAATTTTTGAAACGAGCATGGCAAAGACTGTCACAACAGAACATGTATAAAACTCAATCATGCGAGTTCCATCCGACCTTAATAAATAAATTTTATACGGATGAATAAAACAGGTTAAGAAGAAAAATTTAATAATTTGGCGTGATAAACAGTTCAATAATTTAATCTGTTGATTTATTAGATTCAGGGGGTAACAGACCAAAACGAACAACCATGAAAAATCTGGATTTCAATATTTTCCAACCTACACGTACCAACCTTAAACCGGCTGCAGGGAGGGTGCTGATTGCCGAACCCTTTTTGCAGGGGCCCTATTTCGGGCGTTCCATAGTTTTGCTTACAGAGCATAATGACGAAGGCACTGTAGGATTTGTGCTGAATAAGTCGACTGAGTTGTATCCCGATGAGGTTGTAGAAGACATCTTGAGTTTCGAAGGCGAATTGTTTGTAGGGGGCCCGGTTTCTTCCAATACCATGAGCTTTTTGCACACGCTGGGCGACCGGGTTCCGGGGTCAGTAAAAATTACTTCGACCGTGTACTGGGGTGGTGATTTTAATCATCTTAAAAGAATGATTAACAGTGGTGAAGCATCCAGCCAGTCAGTTAAATTTTTTGCCGGTTATTCCGGTTGGGCGCCAGGTCAGCTTGAAGGTGAAATTGCTGAAAACAGCTGGGTGGTATCTACTCTGAGAGATGAACTGATTATGACCCGTGATGTGGATAATATATGGGAAATAGCCATGCACGAAATGGGCGATATATATAAGACCTGGACTAATTTTCCCAGAAATCCGTCTTTTAATTAGATGTGAAGATTAAAAGATTTTTAGATTTAAGATAAAGGTAGGAGGAAGGCAGAAGGCAGAAGGAGGAAGGCAGAAGGCAGAAGGCAGAAGGCAGAAGGCAGAAGGCAGAAGG
>NZ_AEWI01000007.1 GCF_000191885.1 Anaerophaga thermohalophila DSM 12881 | reverse complement strand
ATAAGGTACCAGCTCAAGGCCAAAAACATCCACCACGACTGGCGCAACATTGTGCGGATAATGAACACACAAAAAGAGGTGGTAACAACCCTGAAAAACAAAAAAGGGAAAACCATCAGGATAAAGAAATGCAGTGTTCCTTCTGTAGAGGCAAAACAAATTTATGAGGCCCTGGGGTATAAAACCGTACCATACTATATGAAAAAATCTGTGTTACCCGAAATATGAATATCTTAAACCCATCTGACTGGAATACAGAATTTTATGATAGCAAGATGACAAGTTGGGTTAAGATCGGATGGAACTCGCATGCAAGCATTTATACATGTTCTTTTGTGACAAACCTTGTCATGCTCGTTTCATCACTATCTTTATACGGGCAAACTGTTGTTTTGCAAGGGTTGGTAAAAAAGCTAAAACGCAAAGACGTATGTTGTGTTTATAATTCACACTACTGGCTACTGACTAAAAACTACTGACTAAATTACTTATATCTAAAAATCTGATAATCTATTAAGCCAATCTTTGTCATGCTCGTTTCAACAGGCTATATCACGTGCCAAGCTTCAATAACCGTTGATGCAGTCTGCGCAAACGGAACGTCTCAAAGTACCGGATGAGTTTCCGCAAAAGATCAAAGTACAAGGTCACATACAGAAGGGCAGCTCCAAGCCACATAACCATTACATTGAAAAGGGGTGTAGAAACAGTGAACGGACCAAAATTTTTCTCCGGCGCGTAAAAATGAGCTCTTCCCCATTTCCCTGCAGGCTTTTTGTATCCCGGGTCTTTCTTTCTGATGTATTTTTCTCCGGTATATACAAACTGCTCGATACTGTTTCTGTTAAGAACAATATCAAAAAGAGCTTCATTGTGATAATCTTTCTTTAAGGCAGCGACTGAACCGGAACCGCCAAGTTCGTCAATGAGCGTTTCCATTTTCCGGTCTCTTTTCTGTTTCCAAAACTGGTACTGACTGTTGAAATAATCTCGGGCTTCAACAAGAGTACTATCGATCAATTGAAAATCTGTTGCGTTCCATATTTCTTCCCTGGAAAGGTCAGCTAAATCTGCCGGGAAAAGCTGCGGAAACTCAATTCTCAATTGAGAGAGTGCACTACCAAGCCGCTCCTGAAAATATCGTTGCCTGGTTGTATCTCCATGACTCAATGACCATCGGGCCGCCTCAACATGATTCAGCAATTCCGGAATGAAGATAGTTCCGTAATAAGAGGCATTACTCATGGACTGCTCCTCGTCAAAGAAAATGGCATCGAACTTATTGTCTTTAAACTGATTGATTGCCAATGCTTCATACGACCAGCGGGAAACCATAGCATCCCCGATGCGGGGTACATATTCTTCGGAAGCAATAGATTTATGCAATTTGTCAAAACTTACAACAGTTCCGCTAAAGAGCAGATGTGGCACAAGAATAAACGGAATTAACACGTAAATTGCCACAACCGAATTCAGCCCGCTACTAATATTCAGTCCCAGCATATTGGCAAAACAGGCAGTAGAAAACAGTATTATCCAGTAGCTCCAGGTCATCCCTTTTATTTCAAGAATACCGTTTCCTATAAGGACAAACATCATGGTTTGAATGGCCGAAATGGTAAAAAGGATCAATACTTTACTGTTGAGGAAGCTAAAGCGGCTTAAATTAAGAAACGATTCGCGTTGCAGCAGTTTCCTGTCTTTAATGATCTCCTCGGCGCTCACGTTCAATCCTATAAAAAGCGCTACCACCACACACATGAAAAGATAACCAGGGATGTTTACATTCTCGGAAAAGACATAAGCTGTGGGATTGTCGGGAGTGCCGGCAAGAAACTTGGTGAAAAACCCGAGTATAAGGGCCAATGCCGGTGCTTCCAGAATATTTATGAGCATGTACTGCTTGTCCTTGAGCTTTGAGAGGCCATCGCGCAGGGTATAAATCCAGAACTGTTTCCTCCGGTTTGGAATGTTGTATAGGTTGTCGGGCAGCGGCTCCTTCCGGTCAATTTTGCGCTTAACTTTCCACTGGAATTTACTTTCAAAGTTCTCAAGATAATATCGGTACCACTCTTCGGGTTTGACTTTTCGTTCTCTGATTAGTTTCCCGTAGGGATTTACCATCCGCGCCTCAATAATCCTCAATATCTGCTCCGTTTTAACGTTGCCGCAAACATAACACTCGCGCTCCTCGGGGTTCACGTAATTGGCCATCTTTTTAAAATAGACGATAGCATCCATGGGATTCCCGTTAAAAATAATGTAACCTCCTTTATCAATAATCAGGAGTTTGTCGAGCATTTTATAGAGGTCGGAAGAGGGCTGATGGATGTTAATGATTACCAGTTTCCCTTTCAAAACCTGCCTTTTCAGCAGGGACATCACTTTTTCGGAATCCATGGATGAGAGGCCTGAAGTAGGCTCATCCACGAAGAGTACGGAAGGCTCACGTATCAGCTCAAGAGCAATATTGAGTCGTTTCCGTTGACCGCCGCTCAATATCTTATTCAATGGATTACCTACAACAAGATCACGGGCTTCAACCAGATCAAAATCCTGAAGCGCGTTATCCACTCTGCGCACAATTTCATCGTGACTCTGATCGCTGAAACAAAGACGAGCGTTGAAATAAAGATTCTCAAAAACAGTAAGTTCCTCCTTCAGAAGATCATCCTGGGGAACGTAACCGATAACACCTTCCAGATTTTCTTTATCGTTATTCAGGTCATACCCGTTGATGGTTATTTTTCCACTACTCAACCGGTAATTCCCATTCATCACATTCAACAGGGTAGATTTTCCGGTTCCGCTACCTCCAAGAATACCCACCAGTTGGCCGGAACGACCGGTAAAGCTGAACCGGTGTATGCCAATCTGATTGTTATTGAATTTATAGGAAACATCCACAGCCCTGTAGATAATTCTTGATTTATCGATGCGATGGATAAACTTTTCTGCTATGCGTCCGTAATAAACAGGAGCCATCCGGGATGTTTTGATAACGGCACCCACTGCAAGTGCGTATGGCCTGTCTTGCTCTACTTTATGTCCGTTCAAGTAAAGGTTGCGCGGCCCTGAATACCTGAAAATAAAAGTTTTGGTACTACGCACCCGCAATACCCACACCACAACCTGCTGTTTCGGATTGTAAATATGCTTTATCCTGCTGTCGGGGGGCTCCTTGTCGCCGCTTATGCATAATAATGAATTTTTATCGGTCACTTTATCAGGCGACTCAAGTATAAAAGTTTTAAGATTGTCATAATCCTGTGGGTCAATTTTCAGGTTTTCAGCAAGAAGATCGACAAAATAATGTTCTTCATCGCTGATGGAATCTTCCTTCTTCAGGAAATCAAGTAACTGGACAAACAGAATGATCTTAGGCTCCTGCTCAAGCTCCTGGTTTATCTGATTACAAATATTCAGAATGCGGGATTTGTTGTCGGACGTCTGCTTTTCTATCAGTTCCTGATTGTCGCTATAAATGTGTGAATGATAACGATTCAGAAATTCGTCAAATTTGGCCAGGTATTGCTGAACATACTCGGTATTGAAATGGCGGGCAAGAAAATCTTCCACCAAAAACCGCCCGCGTCTCGTTTTACTCTCCTTTTTCAGGTCGGTGAGCAAGGCAAAAAGCTTCATCAACGATTCCAGAAGTGCTTCACTCATTGTTTGTTCCATGTCGTACGCGGTTTTTATTCAGAAATTATAATATCATGAAATCGAAAGATTCTTAGATTTAGATGTAAGATGAATCGTATAACTTTCAGAAACTACATTTTAACAGATAAAAGTCTTTGACATGAAACAATTGATTTGCAGTTTATTACAAAATTCAACTGAATATTACCCTCAATAATCCGTTAACCTTTTACCAGACTTTTTGATTCAGCGGTTTATGTTTGAAAAATTTTTTTATGTCAAAATACAGATTTTCATATCTGAACGATGCATCTTACATCTAATAATCTGTCTTCAGAAACCAAGGGTGAAGATATAAAAAATTTCACCCCCCCCGAAACATCCACGGAAAAGTCAGAAGTTATTGCTGTCTGTTACCAATGACTCAAACAACGCAAAAACAGGATATACAAAAAAAGACCACCCTTATCTGAGATGGCCTTTTTCAGCTAATGAGCCCGGTCTAAAAAGCATCTTTGTTGCCAAACTCATTGTTGTTTTAAATTTTTGAATCCTCATTAACAACGAGTTAATTCCGGCACAAAAATTTAAAACGCCTCGATTTTGACAAAAATATGTTTTTTATACCGCACTCAGCTAATATTTTCTGACAAATTTATTTTACAAAGTCCTCTCTTATTTTCCGGGTCTCTTCAATAATAATATTCATCTGTTCCTCGGAAATGGCATTTTCCTCAACCATGTTGTAAACATCGGCCAGGGGTTTCAGTTGTTCCATCACTTCCTTAACGGCCGGATCATCTTTATGAGCATCCATCAACTCGAGCAGCTTGTTGAGAGAAGATTTCTGATTCATAACAATTCTTACCATTTCCTTGTTCTGGTAAGTGTTTTCGGAAATATTGGTGGCAATATAAAGTGCCTCAACCCAGCTTCCGGCCAGCACAAGCATGCTTACAGCGCCACGGTTGTTGACATTCAGATATTCATAAGTATCGTAAAAGGTGTTGGTAATAATTTCTACCAGCTTATCTTTATCGTCCTGATTTTGCTCAATCTGATCAACAATATCCGAAGGTAATGCACCTGAGATATTCAAAGCATCAATCAGTTTTCGCGAAGCTTCCATGTAGTCCATGGTTTGCTGTTTCTGATTGTAGGTGCTGGCGTAGCTCAAATCGGCACCATAAACACCAAGATTCAAAGCCTGTTTTTTCTCTGTCAGATATTTGTCGACATTATCAACCGGATTGGAAAGTGTGAGAATATATGCAGCACCAATTCTGTTCAGCATTTCGGTAACCTCAAAAGAGGTAGGCAGCGGATAAACAAACTCTCTTACATCTTCTTCTATCTTTTCCTTCTCTATTCTGGGTTTGGTAGCTGTCTTTTGTTCTTTGTCACCATTCTCTTTTTTCTTTCCCGACTGACAGGCAGGAAACACCAATACCAAAGATAATAATACGGCAATCAGTGTTTGTTCACGTAGCGTTCTCATAGTTAATCAGTTTAATTTTGTTTCTACAAATATAAATGAATAATGCGAAAAATAAAGTGTGACAGACAGCAATTTGCCAACAAAATAAATGCCGGATCAGGAATATTGACAAAACGGCATATTCAGATGTCCGCTACGTCCTAAATTTAATATCCGTCACCATTAGTTGCAAAGGCAGATGGGTATCATAGACGCATTCCTCTATAGTATAGCAGATATCGAATGGCTGTGATGTTTTAATTTTCTGAAGCAGATGACCTTTCCCAAAAGCAATACCTTTAATAATTTTAGGCGATGTACTTTCAATGAGTTCGAGCTTAAGGTGCTCCTTTTCCCGGCCCACTACTTTACTGGTGCCAAAGTCGTACACGTTACGGGTAACAAAGACCGGTTTCAGGTTACCCGGCCCGTAAGGATGGAAGCGTTTCAGGTGATAAAAAAACTCAGGGGTAATATCTTTCAGGCTGATCTCGGCATCAACCTCAATTCTGGGAATCATCTGAGCGGGCAGAATAGTTTGGGACACCACTTGTTCGAATCTTTCGGCAAAAGCCTCAATATTTTCGGGCTTAAGCGTAAGACCGGCTGCATAGGTATGTCCGCCAAAGTTTTCGAGCAAATCCTGGCAAGCCTCAATGGCCTGATACAGGTTATAACCGTCAACAGAGCGGGCGGATCCTGTTATCAGGTCTTTCGATTTGGTCAGGATCACCGTTGGCCGGTAATACGTTTCGGTAAGGCGCGAAGCCACGATTCCAATCACCCCCTTGTGCCATTCGGGCTGAAAAAGAACAGTGGTTTTCCGGTTCTTCAGGGTCTGATCAGTGGCAATCAGTCGCAATGCTTCGTTGGTAATGTTACGATCCAGATATTTACGTGTTTCGTTGCACTGATTAATGGTACAACTCATACCATAAGCCAGATTCTCATCATCGCTGACCAGCAATTTGACAGCATCCTTACCCGATTCAACGCGACCTGCAGCATTAATGCGCGGACCTATTCTGAATATAATATCGCTGATATTGAGTTCACGTCCTTTAATACCGGCTATGCGCATGATGCTTTTCAAACCTGTCCCGGGATTTTCGTTGAGTTTTCTGAGACCCATATCGGCCAGAATGCGGTTCTCGCCGGTTATGGGCACAACATCGGAAGCAATACTGACGGCGACAAGATCGATATAGCGGAAAAGAAGGTCTTCGGGTATTCCACGATGCATGGCAAAAGCCTGAAGAAGCTTGAACCCAACACCACATCCCGACAAGTCTTTTTCAGGATAGCTGCAATCGGCTCTTTTAGGATCGAGGCAAGCCACTGCTCTTGGAAGCTCTTCGCCGGGTGTATGATGATCACAAATAATAAAATCTATTCCCTTCTTTTTTGCATAATCTATCTTTGCACCGGCCTTTATTCCACAATCGAGGGCTATTACCAGCGAAACCCCGTTTTCTTCTGCCTGGTCGATACTTTTTAAAGAAATTCCATATCCTTCGTCGTAACGGTCGGGAATATAATAATCGATGCGCGAATGATACTCTTTAAGAAATGAGTAAACCAATGCGACACTTGTCGTGCCGTCCACATCGTAATCGCCGTAAATCAGGATATTTTCATCCTTATTGATGGCTGTTTCAATACGCTGTACGGCCTCCCGCATATCCTTCATCAGGAAAGGATCGTTAAGATCACTGATATGCGGATTGAAAAAAGCACGAGCCTCTTCGTGACTTTTGATGCCGCGTTGTGCCAAAAGTCGCCCAAGGATCGGCCCTATATCTTTAAATACGGATAGTTCGGCTTCAACATCCGGATCGGGATTCTCTTTTATGCTCCATCGTTTTTCCATTTTTCTCTCTCACTTTTGAGCCCTTAAAATTTCTCAAAATATACCTATTTTCAAAGAATCCGGGATGTTTAGGTTAAAAAAGTTATCAACAAGCGAAAAACGGTGGATACTGCCCGGCTCTGCCGCTTGCTTGCAAGATTTTGGGTTCTAATGTTATATATAAAAACGGCTACGCCATTTCTTGTCAGGCGTCAAAGAATTACGCGAATTCATGAATAAAGCAGGTTCAACAAAATAATTCTCTCATCTAAAAACGTTGTGTCATAGTGTCTCTGCGTTTAATCCTTTTTTTACGGATTACTATAACAACAAGCTTTTATACAAAATTCAATCCAAACACTTTTTGAAGATTCCGTTTTAAAACAGCTTTCACCTCTTCCATCGACAGGGTTTCGCCTTTTTCTTTCTGCATCGATGTAACCCCTTTGTCGACAAAACCACAAGGATTAATATAATTGAAATAATCCAGGTTAGTATTCACATTCAAAGCAAAGCCGTGCATGGAAACAAACCTGCTGGCCCTCACTCCGATGGCACATATTTTACGGGCATTTGTAGTTTGAGTTTCGAGCCAGACACCGGTAGCGCCATCAAGCCTTTCGCCCTCGATACCAAACGCGGCAAGGGTCAGAATTATGGCCTCTTCCAGTTTAAAGATGTATTCTTTCACGCCCAGTTTCATTTGCTCAAGGTCGAAAATCGGATAACCTACAATTTGGCCCGGGCCGTGATAAGTAATATCTCCGCCGCGGTTGACCCTATAAAAGGAAGCATTGATTTTTTTCAAAAAATCATCCTGGACCAACAAGTTATTGGCTTGTCCGCTTTTCCCAAGGGTAAAAACGTGCGGATGTTCGCAAAAAATAAGATGATGAACCACCGGTTTATTCTCTTCCGGATGCTCACGGTTAAACAGTTTGGCATCGACAATGCGCCGGAATTGCTCTTCCTGATAATCCCAGGCTGCCTTATAGTCAATTTCTCCGAGGTCTTCAAATATAGTATCGGCCGCTGTCATTCTTTCAAAGCATTTATATGTTTTTCGGCATGATAGGATGAACGCACCAACGGACCGCTTTCCACATATTTGAATCCTCTTTTGAGTCCTTCCTTCTTATAGATTTCAAACTGTCCCGGTGTCACATATTCATATACCGGCCAGTGTTTAGGCGTGGGCTGCAGATACTGCCCGATGGTCAAAACTTTCACCCCGACCTCAACCAAATCGTCCATTGTTTCAAACACCTCTTCGGGTGTTTCGCCGAGTCCGACCATGATGCCCGACTTAGGTACCACATCGGTAGAAGCAATATATTGAAGCACTTTAAGACTTAAATCATATTTGGCTTTGCTTCGAATCTGAGGAGTGAGACGACGCACAGTTTCCAGATTGTGACTCACCACCTCGGGCCCGGCATCAATCACCTGCTGAATTAAATGCTTCAGTCCGTTGAAATCGGGAATAAGAACTTCCTGGGTAATGCCCGGGTTCATTTCTTTTACTTTACGGATGGTCCTGGCCCATACACCTGCTCCTCCGTCTTCCAGATCATCACGATCGACCGATGTAATGACCGCATGCTTCAGTTTCATGATTTGAATTGACCGGGCAATACGAAACGGCTCTTTGAAGTCGACCGCCCCTGGTTTTCCGGTCTTCACGTTACAAAACTTACATGCGCGGGTACAAACATCGCCGAGGATCATAAACGTAGCGGTTCCATTTCCCCAGCATTCGGCTGCATTGGGGCATTTACCGCTGGTACAGATGGTATGTAATTTATGATCGCGAATGGTTTTGTTCATCCAATTGTAATCGCCCGTGTTGGGTAATTGAATTTTTAACCATGCCGGTTTTCTTTTTCGCTCCGATAGAATATCCATTTCTTCTCCTCCTTGTCTGTTTAGTGTCTGTCCATAACGTACCATTTACTGTGTTAGCTTGTCCGAAAGTTATTCATCCGTATAAAATTTATTTATTAAGGTCGGATGGAACTCGCATGCAAGAACTTATATACATGTTCTTATTGTGGCAATCTTTGCCATGCTCGTTTCAACCGGCACTTTCTGAACAGACACGCATATTGTGAAAACTTTTACGAGTATATGAACAGGTATTATTTAGTAACTTTGCAAGTTTAATTAAAATGATTTTAAATAACAACAAAACCGGAGAATTGGTTTTCTCGGGTAATCATTATCTTTGTGCTGTTATAAAATAAAATAACACAATTTTATGAGCCATCTGGAACTGAGTGAACAGGAAATAATTCGACGTGAGAGTCTGAAAGAGTTACAAAAATCAGGGATCAATCCCTATCCGGCAGAGGAGTACCCGGTGAGTCATTACTCCCAGGACATTAAAAAGGAATTCGACAACCATCCTGACGCCTTCAGGGAAAAGGAAGTAAGTCTGGCCGGCCGTATCATGAGCCGCCGTATCATGGGAAGTGCCTCATTTGCCGAAATTAAGGACAAACAGGGCAGAATACAAATATACCTGCGTCGCGATGATATTTGTCCCGGTGACGACAAAACGCTTTACAACACCGTTTTTAAAAAGCTACTCGATATCGGTGACATCATCGGGGTAAAGGGTTTTGTATTCAAAACCAACATGGGAGAAATATCGATACATGTCACATCACTCACTGTTTTGGCCAAATCGTTGCGCCCTCTTCCCGTTGTAAAGGAAAAAGACGGTAAAGTTTATGATGCTTTCTCCGACCCGGAGCAACGATACCGCCAGCGCTATGTCGACCTGATCGTTAATGACAGGGTGCGTGAAACCTTTCGTAAAAGAACTCAGATTATCAATTCGATGCGCGAGTTCTTCAACGAAAAAGACTACCTGGAAGTGGAAACACCCATTCTTCAGGCTATTCCCGGTGGTGCAGCTGCCAGACCGTTCATTACACATCACAACACCCTCGATATGCCGCTCTATCTTCGTATTGCCGACGAGCTCTACCTGAAGCGACTGATTGTCGGCGGTTTTGAAGGCGTTTATGAGTTTGGAAAAGATTTCCGCAACGAGGGAATGGACCGCAATCACAATCCCGAATTCACCGTATTGGAAATATACGTGGCTTACAAAGACTACAAGTGGATGATGGATTTCACCGAGCGGATGGTTGAAAAAGTGGCTCTCGATCTCCACGGAACTACAAAAGTACAGGCAGGCGACAATGTCATTGATTTTAAGCGTCCGTACAAACGCATAAGCATGCTGGATGCCATAAAAGAACATACCGGTATCGATATTTCAGGTATGGACGAGGCACAACTGCGAAAAGTTTGTGACGATCTTGGTATTGAACACGATGAGTCAATGGGCAAAGGAAAGCTGATAGATGAAATTTTCGGTGAAAAATGCGAGCCTCATTATATCCAGCCCACGTTTATCACCGATTATCCGGTTGAGATGTCGCCACTTTGCAAAAAACACCGCGATAATCCGGAACTGACCGAGCGCTTTGAACTCATGGTAAACGGCAAAGAAATAGCCAATGCCTATTCGGAGCTTAACGACCCCATCGATCAGCTGGAACGCTTCAAAGAACAGTTGCGTCTTTCCGAAAAAGGTGATGACGAGGCCATGTTTATTGACATGGATTTTATAAGAGCACTGGAATACGGTATGCCCCCGACCTCGGGCATGGGCATCGGCATCGACCGCCTTACTATGCTGATGACCAATCAGAGTACCATACAGGAAGTCATTTTCTTCCCCCAGATGCGCCCGGAGAAAAAACAGGAACGCGACAGCGAGGAAAAATTCACAGAGCTCGGTATACCGGCAGAGTGGGTACCTGTTATTTATAAAGCCGGATACCTGAAAACAGACGACCTTAAGGAAGCCAATCCCAACAAACTGCATCAGGAATTGTGCGGTCTCAACAAAAAACATAAGCTGGGACTACAGAATCCCAAACCCGACGAAGTAAAGGCCTGGTGCAATCAATAGTTCTTACCGGCCAATTCAATGACAAATATCGTTGCCCAAGCCGGGAAATATTCCTTAATTTTAGAATAAAAAACAAAATCTAACGATATGGATGAATCTTCAACCATTGGAATCATAGGCAGTGGAAGTTGGGCCACCGCCATTGCTAAAATGGTACTGAACAATTCAGACAAGCTTAACTGGTACTTTAGAAATGAAGAACACTTAAAACAGTTCAGAAAAATAGGTCATAACCCGAATTACCTGACATCGGTGGATTTCGATGTAGAACAGATATTCTTTTCTACCGACCTGAATGAAATTGTTGAGAAATCAGATATCCTGATATTTGCAATTCCTTCGGCATTTCTGAAAGAAGCTTTGAAGCCCCTCAATATTTCGCTTAAAGACAAATTTGTGGTTTCGGCCATTAAAGGACTTATTCCTGATGAGAACCTTATCATTGCAAGTTTCTTTAACAAACATTACCACGTACCCATCGATTCCATTGCAGTGATCTCGGGGCCCTGTCACGCCGAAGAAGTGGCCCTGGAACGCCTGTCATATCTTACCATCGCCTGCCAGGACATGAAAAAAGGTCGTATGGTTGCTTCGCGCCTGGCCTGTGCGTATGTTAAAACCACCGTTATTGATGACATTTACGGAACCGAATATGCTGCCGTTCTGAAAAACGTGATGGCCATTGCAGCCGGCATCTGTCACGGACTGGGATACGGCGACAACTTTCAGGCCGTGCTTATTTCCAACGGGATACAGGAGATCAAACGTTTTGTCGACACGGTACACCCGATAACCCGCGACATAAAAAGCTCGGCCTACCTTGGCGACCTGCTGGTAACAGCTTATTCTCAGTTTTCGCGCAACCGCACGTTCGGTAACATGTTGGGCAAAGGCTATTCGGTAAAAAGTGCCCAGCTCGAAATGCTGATGATTGCCGAAGGCTATTACGCCGTGAAAAGCATTATTGAAATCAATAAAAAATATAACGTAAACCTGCCCATTACGGAAGCCGTTTACAGAATTATTTATGAAAAAATTTCACCGGTTATTGAAATTAAGCTATTGACAGAGCAGCTGAGATAGGCAAAGGCACAGAGCATGGAGCAAAGAGCTAAAAGGCAGAAGGGTAGACAGGTTATAGGCCAGTAGACGATTAGTTACACAGAGGTGCACGGAGCACATCACAGAGATTCAAAGAGAAAAACGGACTTTTTACTCTGTGGAACTCTGTGTATCATCTCCGTGAAACTCTGTGAAACAATAAATTATGCAGAGTTTTTAGACAGCCCCGATAATTGGCGTAAATTCGTTGACAACCAAAAATATTCGTTGACAACCAAAAATAATTGCGTAGCAATTAGCTAATCCGACAAATTATGACTTAAGCTCTTTAGTTATTTTGGGGCTCTGGCTTGTCCAGGTTAGATATAAAAAAGTTTAACAGACCATTGATAAATCTTAAAAACTAAATAAGACTATGAAAGACCTTACCATTGATGTGTCGAATGTTGCACCTGATGTGACTTTGGACATGATAAACGCGGAAAAAGAGAATGTACAAAAACAACTTGAAACGCTGACCAATAAGACCGGCAAGGGAAACGATTTTCTCGGATGGCTCGATCTGCCTGAAGAAATATCGCCCGACCAGCTGATGTCGATTGAAGAAACGGCAGCCCGCCTGCGCGGCAAAGCCGACTACGTGGTGGTTACCGGGATAGGCGGAAGCTATCTCGGAGCCAGGGCCGTTATTGACGCCATGAACGATTCCTTCGACCATCTGAAAGGGGGACGAAAGAATCCTTTCATCCTGTATGCCGGTCAGAACTTAGGAGAAGATTACACCTACGAACTACTTGATCTGCTGAAAGACAAATCATTTGGCATCATTGTCATTTCCAAATCGGGAACTACCACCGAGCCCGCCATAGCTTTCAGAACGCTGAAAGAACTACTCGAAACAAAATACGACAAAGACGAAGTAAAAGAACGCATTGTGGCCATTACCGACGCCAAAAAAGGAGCTCTGCGAACACTGGCCGATCAGGAAGGTTACGAAACTTATGTGATCCCCGACGATGTTGGCGGCCGCTATTCGGTACTAACTCCTGTCGGTCTCCTGCCCATTGCCGTGGCAGGTTTCAGCATCAGTGAACTGGTCAGAGGGGCAAAAAAAATGCGGGAACTTACTGCCGTGAATGTACCCTTTGAGCAAAATCCTGCATCGCTATATGCAGCTACGCGCAACCTGCTGTACAAAAAAGGGAAAAAGATTGAAATACTGGTAAATTATCAGCCTAAGCTGCATTACATCTCCGAATGGTGGAAACAACTGTACGGCGAAAGCGAAGGCAAAGAAAACAAAGGGATTTTCCCGGCATCGGTCGATTTCACTACCGACTTGCACAGTATGGGACAATGGATACAGGAAGGTGAAAGAACAATTTTCGAAACCGTTGTCAGCATTGCCGCTGCACGTCACCGGGTATTGATCCCCCGCGATGAGGGGAACCTCGACAACCTGAATTACCTGGCCGGAAAGCGTATTGACGAAGTCAATAAAATGGCTGAACTGGGAACACGTATCGCTCATACCGACGGGGGCGTTCCAAACATCCGCATTGAACTCCCCGAACTCAATGAATACTACCTGGGACAGCTGCTTTACTTCTTCGAAAAAGCCTGCGGCATCAGCGGTTACATCCTGGGCGTTAATCCCTTCGATCAGCCGGGCGTGGAAGCTTACAAGAAAAACATGTTTGCCCTCCTCGGTAAACCGGGATTCGAGAAGGAAACTGAAGCGATTCAAAAACGGTTGTAACCGTTCGGAAGATAACATCTATGCAATAACACGTCCCCGGAAAAGATTTTTCGGGGACGTTTGTGCTTAATATCCAGGTATTTTATAGCCGGTCTTTTTCTTTTTAAAAAGGCTCACACTCACCCTGTGCAATCAACTTATTTCACAGGCTAAACCTTACGCATGGATACTCCCGATAAACCGGGACAGGCCGTACACGCCGGTTCTTTACACCATGGGATACATAAGGTGCAGATTGGGGTTAAAGACTGGAACGTTTCTGCTGTGCCGGCGGTAAGCCGGGGATGGCAATGGGAAGCAGTTGTCTGAATTAGGATTTTTAGGATTTTGAGATTAAAGGATTGCCTTAACGCATGGATCCTAAAATTCCTTTAATCCTACGAATCCTGGCTCAGGCAGTGGTTAGTTGGCAATAATAACCATAATAACTCTCCGCTTCGCTACGAGTTATTTCCGGTTATCAACACCAGGTTACATCATCATAAATGTTAGAATTGCCTAAGACCTAAGTTGAGCGATTTAAACGTAGTAAAAACCGCTTTACTCAGGTATAACCCCGACTTAGAAATTGTCGATTTTTACCGAATTGGTGAGGTAAAAAGCTTACAATTTCTTTGTCGTGTGCAAAATCGCACAATTTGGGTAAGATTAAAAAAAAGTGGTGCAAAGAATGGGGAGTAGAATAAACAGATATAGAGGTCATTGTGGTTTGTGGGATAAAAACGATAATGGCGCTATGGAATGGTAGCGCATTTAGAAAGAAAATCCTCTATCCCGTGAAAATTTACTATATTTAAAGGCAAAAATAAAGCGCAATGAAACGAGCATGACAAAGTTTGTCACAAAAGACCATGTATAAACCCTTGCATGCGAGTTCCATCCGACCTTAATAAACAAATTTTATAGGGATGAAAGCATATAAGTTTGACACCAAAATATCGGAAAACGGAGCAATTTTGCTTCCTCTAAATCCTAATCTTTATAATAAAGAAGTGGAAATTATTATTGTTCCCAAAACAAAACCAGAGAAAACGAGAATTCATAAAGCAAGTGATTTCGTGAATAAATGGGCTGGGTTTCTGACCAATTCTGAAACAGACAATTCAAAATTCAATTATCTTTCAGAAAAATACAGATAATAACCAATAAAAATCATGCATAGAAACGAATCTGGTATTCAGAAAGACAAGTTCAATCCGACCAAGTAACAAAGAATCATCTTACTTTAATGAAAAAGGTATAATTCGATACAAATATTATCCTTGATATTGCTCTGAAGAGAGAATCTTTTTTTTGAAGATGCTCAAAAATTATTTATACTCATTGATGAAGAGAAAATTACAGGAAATATTACTGCAACAACCATTACTGATATTTACTACATTGCAAAAAAGGAAAAAGGACATAATGAAGCGATTAACTTCATTGAAAACTAGTAGAAGTGATTGATGTAATTGGAATTAACAAAGAGATAATATTAAAAGCATTGGCATCAAAGATGAAAGATTTTGAAGATGCAATACAATCATCTGCAGCCGAAATACATCAGATAGATTTAATTCTAACCAGAAATAAAAATGACTTCACAGATACAACCATAAAGGTTTTAACACCAAAAGAATTTTTAAAAGACTAAACCGCAGACAAAACGCGCTACAACAAAGCTATATACGCCAGCCGTGGCATCCACAGCATATTGAGGGTCTTGTATTACCCTCTCCCATGCGTTCAAGCTGATAAAGTCACAGCTGGTCTGAAGCCATGCCCAGGCGCATATAGCCGGGACGTTGTGCAAAATTGCAGGAGACCATCCTACAAAATTGAAACAGGATTGACTCAAATAGTTTCCTTTTGTGAAACATTTCTTGTATATTTGCGAATAAGTAAATGAAAGTACATTTAATTAAGAAGCAGACAATTGAAGATTATATCTTGAGAAATGCCAGAAGTAGAGCAGCTTTTGAGATATGGTTATCAATTATTAAACGAGTTGATTGGCACGAACCTAATGAAATAATATTGACATTTAATAGTGCTGATATTTTAGGTAAAGGTTCTGACAGAGTTGTGTTTAATATCGGCGGAAATAATTATCGTCTGATTTGTAAATATCACTTTGGAGATACGAGAGTTCATCTATTTATTAAGTGGATTGGTACTCATGCAGAATACACAAAACTTTGCAATGAGAGAAAACAGTACGAGATTGATGTTTATTAATCGTAATTAAAAAAAGAAAAAAGATGGAAACATTAAAATATACAGTAATAAAAAATGTGGAGCAGTACAAAGAATATTGCGACATCCTAGAGGATTTGATTCTTAAAGACAATAAAGCTACCAAAGATGAGATAGAATTGCTTACTCTTTTGATAGAAAAATGGGATAAAGAGCATAATACCTTTAAAGATTCTGACCCAATAGAATTACTTAAAGCGTTGATGGAAGAGCATGATTTGAAAGCAAAAGATTTGGTTGAAATATTGAATTTATCAAAAGGAACAATATCTAAGATTCTTAATTATCATAAAGGACTTTCAAAAGATACAATAAGGAAACTTTCAGATTATTTTAAGCTATCTCAAGAAGCTTTTAATCGACCTTATAAATTGATTAACGAAGTGAACAGACATTTTCGAAATGCGAGTTTAATGAATACGAGGAAAAATATGATAGAGGCGTAATAAGCAATATTTGCACAACAAAGCTATAATACGCTAACTGTGGCATCCACAGCATATTGAGGGTCTTGTATTACCCTCTTCCATGCGTTCAAGCTGATAAAATCGCAGCTGGTCTGAAAGCCACGGGCCAGGCGAATATAGCCGGGACGTTGTTGCGACACGAAGTCGCTCTATATAATTGTTTTACAGAGACTTACACCTCTGATAAAACCTATTGTTCTTCCAATAGTATCCTACCGGGACAACGGATGTATGGCTTGCCCTGTTAAATATAATTTTCACAGGGTGAACCATTATCGGTTGAAGCTCCCGGGAGAAGTGTACCAATCGCCCGGATTTCGTATCCCACGGCGTGGCACGAAACCGCGAGGCGGAGTGTCATCGGGGTCTTAGACCGATTAAGGGCATGGATGCGTGAGCATGGCTAAAATATTTGAATATTCCGCAACTGTCGTAAAGGCGTAAGAGCGAAAACCAAGACTGATACGCTCCCTGCCAAAACGGTAAGCTGACAGGTTATGAGCGTTTAACGCAGCTCATACGAAGATGTTGTTCAGCCGGCAGACAGGATGAGCCTATAGAAAAGAAACCTTAGCTAAAGAATAAAGACAAATTACTACTTTTATTGTCAACGATAATATAGATAGTAATAGCAGCCGGGTCTTCCCTCACCGGAACGGACTTAAAAGTGCCTGAGCCGTGTGCCGGGAATTGAAAATCATGCATTCCTTAAAATATCAATTATGAATGCATAAACTGGCACGCACGGTTCATAGGGGGCGTAAGCTACCCGGTTAGCAAATGCAAAAAAAAGGAGAAGCCAATTTTTCACTAAAGCATTATACTGAAAAAAGTTGTATTTTTGGTTTATGATGAAAATAATAGATCAACATATTGAGCAGATCAACAGGCTTTGCGAAATAAACAAAGTCCGAGCTCTGTTTGCATTTGGCTCTGTAACGAATGACAGCTTTAATCCCGACAGTGATATCGATTTATTGGTAGACATTGATGATAGTGATCCTGTATCGTATGCTGATAAGTACTTTAACCTGAAGTTTGAACTAAAGGAAATCCTAAGAAGAGAAATCGACCTGTTAGAACAAAAGGCCCTTAGAAACAAGTACCTGAAGAGCGAAATTGAAAGAACCAAAATTCAGATTTATGCAAAAAGAAATCCAAACTTGGCTTGAAGACATAAAGCAGTCAATTGAAGAAAAAGAGAGCTTTCTGCCCGAAACTATAAATTTCTTCGAGTTCCAGAAAGATTTGAAAACAAGAAAAGCGGTTGAAAGAAACATCGAAATAATTGGGGAAGCGGTAAATAGGATATTGCAATTTGACCCTGAGATACAAATAAGCCATGCTCGAAAAATTGTTGATACTCGTAACCGAATAATTCATGGCTATGACTCCGTATCCGAGGATATAATTTGGGCCATTGTGACAAGAGACCTTGGCCAACTTCAGAAAGAAATTCACTCCCTCCTATATAATTAATGCACATGCTACAATCGAGTAGACTGCGCCAGACCATTAGTGTAACCGGAAAATAACAATGTACCAAAATCGGCAAATAGTGATGTAGTGTTGTCGGCAAATAAGGATGCATATTTATAATTGCCGGTACCAAAAATAGAGAGAAGATGAGTGGCATAACATTAATTGGAATAATTATTATAGCAGGTTTCGTACTTGGAGAACTTGTCGATAAATTTAATTTGCCAAAAGTCACAGGTTATATTATTGCAGGAATTTTATTAAGTCCCCGGATAGCTCCTTTTGTTTCGGAATCGTTTGTTGATCACACAAAAATAGTAACCAATATTTCATTAAGTATTATTACATTTTCAGTTGGGGGTACTTTATCAATCTCTAAAATCAAAAATCAAGGGCGGCAAATTCTGAAAATTACATTAGGAGAATCCACCTTTGCTTTTTTACTTGTAATGCTTGGCTTTATTCTTCTTTCTCCCTTATTATTAAACATTGATGATGCCACTTACATGACTGTTTATATTCCATTGAGTCTTATGCTGGGCTCTCTTGCTGCCCCAACAGATCCCACCGCCACCCTTGCCGTAGCCCATGAATATAAAGCAAAAGGTAAAGTTATGTCAACTATCATGGGGGTAGCAGCTTTTGATGATGCCATGGGATTATTATTATTCAGTATTGCCATTGCCATTGCCACTCCTTTTGTCTCGTCACAAGATATAGAAATTGGTTCTGTAGCTTTATTAGTTGTAAGACAATTATTTGGAGCTTTATTGGTTGGTGGCGTCATAGGTTTTATCTTTAATAAAGTGTCACAACATCTCGCCAAAAGTTCTGAAGGAATGATGATTACTATCATTATAGGCTTTCTGAGCTTGTGTTTTGGCATTTCCTCTTTTTTGGAAGTAGATGAATTGCTTGCAATAATGTTTATGGGTTTTATGGTTATAAATTTTAACAAAAAACAAAAATTAATCTTTCAATTGCTCGAAAGATACACTGAACAGCTGGTTTTTATTCTTTTCTTTACCATTAGTGGTATGCATTTGGATATTACTGTTTTAGGTAATGTCTTTTTAGTTGTGCTTCTTTTTGTTCTATTAAGAGCTTTAGGGAAGTTTACAGGTGTATGGGTTGGAGCAAGAAAAGCATCCCCGGAAGTTAAAAAATATACTGCCGGTGGTTTAATACCTCAGGGGGGAATTGTTATTGGTCTGGCTCTTATGATAAAATATAATCCCGTCTTTTCATCAATTTCCGATGAGTTCATCAATATTATCCTGGGAGCTACGGTTATCCATGAAGTGATAGGTCCTGTAATTGCTAAATTGTCGCTAAAGAAAGCAGGAGAAATTGAAAAGTAATTGGTTATACATGAGTGCGCTATAAAAAGCATATTTTTGTCAAAATCAAGACGTTTTAAATTTTTGTACCGGAGTTAACTTATTGTTAATGGCATGCAAAAATTTAAAACAACAACCGGTTTGGCAACAAAGATGCTTTTTAGACCGTACTCATACATAAAAATTATATTAGAGCCCGGAAGATAAATAATAATGAAAGCACGATTCCCTGACATCATGTATAGCACATTTGGCAGATAGTGCTACATTCGAGGGAGTTACATCTAAAATACGGTGTAGCGGTTTGACAAGTTTGTACTTCGAATCGCCAAACGACATCATTCACGGAAACGTTATTGCGACACGAATTCGCTCTATGTAATTGCTCTACAGTGACTTATGTCTCTAACAAAACCTGTTGACCTTCCAATAGTATCCTGCCGGGACAATGGATGTATGGCTTGCCCTGTTAAATATAATTTTCACAGGGTGAACCATTATCGGTTGAAGCTCCCGGGTAAATTGTACCAATCGTCGGGATTTCGTATTCCACAGGCAAGGCAGAAGTGAACAAAACAATTCAGAAAACATGCATCTATTCGCTTATTCCCAACGCATTGTTTACCTCATCTCTAAAACTTCGTCCAAGTGGCAACTGTTTCTGGTTAATTTCAATCGTATTCCCAAAAACAGAATCAATATTCTTCACAGAAACAATATAGGATTTGTGCACCCTGATAAACCCTTTCCCTTTTAGAAAATTCTCCATGTTTTTCATCCGGTCGAGCTTGGTAAATTTCTTGTCCTTCGTATGGATGACCACGTATTCTTTCATGCCTTCCACGTACAGGATATCACTGACATTCACCTTCACCGACTTGTAGCCCGATTTAACAAAAATAAAATCGCGGGTGGTTGTTTCGTTTTCACCGGTCGGTGACAAGCCGGTACTGATGCTGCCGATTTGTTTTTCCAAACGTTCGGCCACTTTGTTCACGGCTTTGGCAAACCGGTCAAAAGAAATGGGTTTCAGAAGGTAGTCGGCCACATCCAGTTCGTAGCCTTCGAGGGCATACTCGGAATAAGCCGTGGTAAGAATAATCGCCGGCTTTTTTTGAAGGGTGCGGATAAGTTCAATCCCCGTCAGTCCCGGCATTTGAATATCCAGGAAAACCAGTTCAGCCGCCCCTGACCCGATAATTTCCCAGGCGTCCTTTGCACTGCTAAAAACAGCCAGTAGCTCAAGTTGAGGCATTTTTGCAACATAGTCGCTTAAATACTGACGGGCAATCGGTTCATCATCCACCACAATACATTTAATCCTTTCCATTACAACTCTTCTTTTTTAGAAAAAACCGGAAACCGGAGCGATACCATGTACTCATCTTCCTGTTTCACGATTTTAAGTTCATAATTTTCCCCGAAAATCAGGTCCAGCCGTTTCCTTACATTTACCAATCCAAGCCCTGCCCCTTTCGTTTGTCCTGCTTTTTTATCTTCCCGGTAACTGTTTTTACAAACAAAAAAGAAGCGCTCTTTCTCATCCCAGATATCCAGTTCGATCCACCCTTCATCTTCCCGGCCGATGGTTCCGTGTTTAAAACAGTTTTCTACAAAAGGAAGCAACAGCAAAGGCGGGATAAAACCCGTTTGTCTGGTCATGTTAACCGAAAGACGGATATTTTCAGGGTGTGAGATGCGCTTTTTTTCGAGGTCAAGGTAATTCCGGATAAAATCCAGTTCTTTTTCCACCGGCACTAACTTTTGCTCGGTCTCATAAATCAGGTAGCGCATCGTGTCCGAAAGGCCCAGCACCATTTGAGGGGCAAGTTCCGATTTGGAATAGGTAAGCCCGTAAAGATTATTGAGCGTATTGAACAAAAAATGAGGATTGACCTGCGATTTCAGGTAGAGAATCTGCGCCTCCTGGCTGCGCTGTAATTCTTCACGGCTTTCCTGCTCTTTCTCCGCCTTATGTTCATACAGTCTAAACAAGGTCGCGACAAACAGGATAACCACGTTCATAATAAATCCGGGTAACCAGGCAGCCCTGCCTGGTTTTAAACGGTTAAGCAATTCAGGATTATACCCCGGATTCAAATCCCTTTTCGATTCAAAAAATTCTCTTGGAACCCGACCGGTAAAGGCCGGGACAGATTCAGGAAACAAGCCCAGTAACTTGACCCGTATTATGGAAAACACAATACACAACAAAATGGAAGACAGAAAGAACAACACATACTTTTTACGCCTGACCAAAAAATGGGAGGCCAGCACCCACCCGGAAATATAGAACATACCGGCAATCAGCGAAATTCCGGCAACCGCCCTGGCTATTGCCATTTCCCATGGCAAAAACAACGCGAAGGGAATATACAGGAAATAAGTAAGGATCAACCAAACACTGATATGTACAAGCAATTTCTTCATATTGCAATAGTACAAAATTAATCAATTCAGGATAAACTGATTAAACCAACGCCTTTTAAGGTTCAACCAATGGCCAAAAGATTCAACGAGTCGCTTATTGAGTTGTCAGGTTGTTGGTATAAAAGAATGTGCAGTTTGATGAAAAGTTTTCCATAACGCGGCATGGAGGACATAAGTTTGAAGCGGATTTTAAAATGAAACGAGCATGGCAAAGTTTGCTACAATAAGAATATGTATAAGTTCTTACATGCGAGTTCCATCAGACCAATAACTTAAGTAAATTATATACTGATGAAACGAGCATGGCAAAGTTTGTCACAAGAGAACATGTATAAACCCTTGCATGCGAGTTCCATCAGACCTTAATAAACAAATTTTATACGGATGAAATATGATGAAAATAAAAAACATTTTTATTGGAACAGCAGTACTGCTTGTAATAATTACGTTCAGCAGTTTTGCGCAGGGCAGGCAAGATTGTTTTCGCGAGTTGTTCAGGAAGAGTCCGGAAACACGTGCACAAGTTATTACTATGGTCATGAAAAACAAACTTGACATGGAGGAAGCCCAGGCCGAAAGAGCCTTACAGGTTAACCTGAAATATGCTAAGTTGAGCCAGCCCTACCTGAAAGTAGAAGGTATGGCAATGGAAAATATTGCTGAACTGCTGGATCTCAACCAAAAGCGAAGCACCGAACTAAAAGCCATCCTCACACCGGAACAAATCAAAAAAACGGAAGACATTCGGGCAAAGTGGATTAATCGGTTGGAAACCATTCTGACCCATTTAAAAGAAAACAATTTTTAATAATCATTTAATTAACTTAAAATTTAAAAAAATGAAAACAAGAAATCTTTTATTAACAGGTATTATTACCCTTTCGGGAATGTTAATTTTTACTTCCTGTAACAAGGATGACGAAACGGTAGCCGATGACTTACCGGCTACTGAAACAGAAGCAGCCGAAATGGTGGCCTCTTCACTGGCCAGCGGAACCTCAGGTGCCGCATCGGATATTGAAACTGCCGCCGCGCTTGCCAACGAGGCAGTAGATTATGAAAGTGGCATGAAATCGGCTGGTACTACTGGCAAAAGTCTAAGTTGTGGCGAATCGGCTGACACAACAATGGTCACTGCCGGAACCGGTGTAATTACCTATAATAACACCAAAACCTACAATTACACATTGGAGTGCGACGAGTTGGGAAACCCCTTGAAGTTGGATGTAGGCTTTAGCTACAACGGTGAATTTGATGCCCCCCGCCTGGCTTCCACTCACTCGGTGAGCGGTGATTTTGAAATCACAAACATTGAATATACTTCCGATATGTACCTGATAAACGGCACGTGGGAGCGAAGCGGCGGTTTCGAGTCTAAAATCCGTAACCAGGCAACCCGCCAAGCCACGATTCAATTTGAATTTGTTGATGTAGCCGTTGAAAAAGAACCTAAGGAAATCGACAACGGAACCATTCATTTCTTGATATCAGGCAGTAGTAGTCACGGTTCGTTCAGCTATGATGGAACCATTACGTTTACCGGCAACCGGGAAGCTATCATTGAAATTTCCGGAACCCGTTATGTTACCAATTTGGAAACAGGGGAAGTGGAAGAGCAATAAACTTCTTCGAATATTTTTAATACTAATACCTGTCTTTCAGTAAATTGAAAGGTAAGTCTGGTAAATTGATAACCAGATAAAGTTTAAAAAGAAACCATGCCGGCAAAAAGAATGATAGCGGCATGGTTTTTTAGTTCACTCTTTAATACTTAAATAAAAAAAACTGTTATGAGAAAAATAATTTTTAACTTTATTTTTGTGTCCCTCTTTCCGCTTGCCACTTTTGCCCAGAATTTCGGGATGCAGCTTACACCTGAAGAACGTGCCCAAATGCAAACAGAATGGATGGAAGAAAACCTGCAGTTAAACGATTCGCAGCTGGTAAAAGTTGAGGCCCTGAACCTGGAATATGCCCTGAAGATGGAAAAAATTAAGGAAATCAATGGCAATTTAAGCAAGCTGAAAGCGGCCAGGAAAATATCGGAAGAGAAAGACAAAAAGCTAAAGAAACTGCTAAATGAAGAACAGTTTGAATTTTACCTCGACAAACGGAAAGAAATGCGGAAAAAAGCCAAGGAGATGGCCAATGAACGAAAGAAAGAGGGCGGGGTTGAATAATTGAACAAGTAATTAAAAAATAGAAATTATGAAAGCAAAACAATTTGTATTGATTTTATTCGTCATTCTGCTGGGTGTAACTTCAGAGTCGTATGCACAACGAAGAGTAATCAACACCCCACGCCGGACGGTGGTGCAAGGGCCGCGCGGAACAGTGGTTTACCGGAAAAAACCGGTGGTCCGGACTGTAAGGAGCTTGCCACAGAGCGCAGTTGTTATCCGTTACCGTAACGTTCCTTATTACTTTCATGGCGGTACGTTTTATGTTTCCAATAATGGGGTTTATATACGTACGGTACCGCCCGTGGGTATCCGGATTGCAGCATTGCCTGCCGGATATGTACGGGTAGTTGTCGGTCCGCGCGTTTTCTTTTATGCCGGAGGAATATTTTACACCCTGGATGAAGCCAGCAGTGAATATGTTGTTGCAGACCCGCCCGTTGGAGCAATTGTAAGCCAACTGCCATCCGATGCTGCTGAAATAGAAATCGACGGCAAGCCTTTCATGGAATACAACAATATCATTTACAAGCAGGTAAATATAGAAAAAACTGGTTACGAAGTTGTCGGGAAACTTGATGAATAAAACGAGCATGGCAAAAGGTTTGTCACAAAAGAACATTTGCAAACGCCATCTGACCTCTAATCATCAAAGGAACCAAAAACAGGGAACAGATTCTTCGTCGTTACCTCCTCAGAATGACAAGAGGCCCTTTTCATTCTGACGAAAGGGAGAATCTAAAAAAGCAAACAGACTAAAATGTGATTTTTATTGATGTTAATAAAAATAATCTGCGTTCATCTGCGTCAACTGTGGTGAACTCTCAACCTTAACTTCAATCTCAACCTCAACCTCAACCTTAGCTGTTTGTCATTCTGAGCGAAGCGAAGAACCTGACCTCTAAATATCCTATACCAGTTAAAGTATGATAAGTTGCATAAGTCCAATAACTTAGACTAATTATATGCTAATGGAAATTGAATGGCTACTTAATTATAATCCTGTTTTGCTTGCACTTGGGGCGACAATTTTTACCTGGTTTATTACAGCATCAGGATCTTCAATGGTATTCTTTTTTAAAACAATAAATCAGAAGATTCTTAATTCAATGTTAGGATTTGCTGCAGGAGTGATGATTGCTGCAAGTTTCTGGTCTTTATTGAAGCCGGCAATTGAAATGTCGGAACAAAGCAGTAATCTTCCCTGGGCTCCTGCGGTAATCGGATTTTTATCAGGAGGAGCCTTTCTGCTCATAGTTGATAAAATTTTACCTCACCTTCATATGGGATTATCAATAGATGACGCTGAAGGAATTAAAACAACCTGGAAGAGAAGCATTTTACTTGTTATAGCAATCACCTTACACAATATTCCTGAGGGATTAGCTGTTGGAGTTGCTTTTGGCGCTTTGGCAAATAATCCGGATACAGGTATGCTTGCCGGAGCAATAGCACTTGCATTTGGGATTGGATTACAGAATTTTCCCGAAGGAGCAGCCGTTTCAATCCCACTTCGCAGGGAAGGTTTGTCAAGATTAAAAGCTTTTAATTATGGTCAACTTTCAGGTATTGTTGAACCAATCGCAGGGGTAACAGGTGCCTATCTGGTATTGACAATTACTCCATTATTGCCTTACGCGCTTTCATTTGCCGCAGGAGCAATGATATTTGTTGTTGTTGAGGAGTTAATCCCTGAATCACAAACCGGAAACGAGACTGATTTTTCTACAATCGGAGCAATGCTTGGTTTTGCAGTTATGATGTTTTTAGATGTTGCATTAGGATAGGGTCTTTCACGTGGAATATTTTGCCGGCACTTCAAAATAAAGTTTAACCAATTGTTACCAACCGATATAATTTATCTTCCATCTATTGCTAAATATTCTCTTTTTCTTAATTTTGCGACTATTCTAAGACCAATAGATATTAAGAAATTAAAATGGCAGATACAAAAAGGATAAAATCAGCTTTAATATCGGTTTATCACAAAGACGGACTCGATGAAATAGTAAAAAAATTAAATGCTCTGGGTGTCCGGATATATTCAACCGGAGGCACCCAGTCGTTTATAGAAGGATTGGGGGTTGAAGTAACAGCTGTGGAATCACTCACCGGTTACCCTTCTATATTGGGGGGCCGGGTAAAAACGCTCCATCCCAAAGTTTTTGGCGGTATTCTTGGCCGTAGAAATGTTGAAACGGATCAGAAACAGATAGAGGAATTCGAAATTCCTGAAATAGACCTCGTTATTGTTGACCTGTATCCTTTCGAAGAAACAGTGGCCTTGGGGGCTTCTCATGCGGACATTATTGAAAAGATAGACATCGGGGGCATCGCACTCATTCGTGCGGCGGCAAAAAACTACAAAGATGTAGTAATTGTTCCTTCAAAAAGGCAATATCAAATACTGCTGAACATCCTTAATGAACAAAACGGTGAAACATCACTGGAAGACCGTAGCTATTTAGCAACTGCAGCATTTTCAGTTTCTTCAGGGTATGACACGGCCATTTTCAATTATTTCAACCGGCAAGATGATTTCCCGGCATTCCGCCAGGCCATCGATGACAGTAAAACACTCAGATACGGAGAAAACCCCCATCAGAAGGGTGTTTTCTACGGAAATTTCGACCAGCTGTTTGAGCAATTGCATGGTAAAGAAATATCTTACAATAATCTGCTCGACATTGATGCTGCGGTTTCTTTAATTTCCGACTTTCCCGAAACAACTGTTGCCATATTAAAGCACAATAATGCTTGCGGACTGGCATCGCGTGACAACATATCGGATGCCTGGGAGAAGGCACTGGCAGGTGACCCTGTTTCTGCTTTCGGCGGAATCATCATCACCAATGACCGGATTAATGCAGAAGTTGCAGGCGAAATCAATAAGATATTTTTCGAAGTGATCATTGCTCCCGGTTATGACAATAACGCTCTCGATATTCTGAAGCAAAAAAAGAATCGCATTATACTTTTACAAAAATCTGCCAAGATATCCGGACAAAGTTCCCGAACCCTCTTAAACGGGGTTTTGGTACAGGATAAAGACCTCAGGATTGAAACACGGCAAGATTTAAAAACAGTCACGAATTCAAGTCCTTCCGATAGTGAAATTGAGGATCTTCTTTTTGCCAATAAAATTGTAAAACATTCCAAGTCCAATGCCATTGTGCTTGCCAAAAACAAGCAGCTGATCGGTAGCGGAATTGGGCAAACCTCACGTGTTGACGCACTGAAACAGGCGATAGCCAAAGCCCGGGCATTCGATTTTGAGACCGAAGGGGCCGTCATGGCTTCCGATGCTTTTTTCCCTTTTTCCGATTCTGTAGAGATTGCACACGAGGCAGGGATAAAAGCGGTTATTCAGCCGGGCGGATCGGTTCGCGACAACGATTCAATAGATTTCTGTAACGCCCGTCAAATGTCGATGGTATTTACCGGTACCCGTCACTTTAAACATTAATAAAACATTAAACAATGGGATTGTTTTCATTTTTATCTCAGGAATTGGCCATGGACTTGGGGACGGCCAATACCATAATAATCCAGAACGATAAGATAGTTGTGGATGAACCCAGCATTGTGGCGCTGAACCGCCGTACCGAAAAACTGGAAGCCATTGGAGAAAAAGCACGCCAGATGCACGGGAAAACCCACGACAACATATATACCATCCGCCCTCTTCGCGACGGTGTCATTGCCGATTTTAATGCCGCCGAACAAATGATACGGGGCATGATCAAAATGATCAACAAAAAGAATCGGGTCTTCACTCCCTCTCTCACAATGGTAATTTGTATCCCTTCCGGGAGCACCGAAGTAGAGATAAGAGCCGTACGCGATTCCGGCGAACATGCCGGAGGCCGCGAAGTTTACATGATATATGAGCCCATGGCTGCTGCGCTCGGTATAGGGCTTGACGTTGAAGCTCCCGAGGGCAACATGGTAGTCGATATTGGTGGCGGAACAACCGAAATAGCCGTCATCTCACTTGGAGGCATTGTTACCAACAAATCGATACGTATTGCCGGTGATGACCTCACCACCGACATCATGGAATATATGCGGCGCCAGCACAATATTAAAATCGGCGAACGTACCGCCGAAGAAATCAAGATTAGAGTGGGATCGGCCCTCCCCGAACTTGATGACCCGCCGGCCGATTACATCGTTCAGGGGCCCAATCAGATGACCGCCCTCCCTATTGAAGTTCCGGTTTCATACCAGGAAATATCCCACTGTCTCGAGAAGTCCATCTCTAAAATGGAAACCGCCGTTTTGAATGCTCTGGAACAAACACCTCCGGAGCTCTATGCCGATATTGTTACGAACGGTATCTATCTGGCAGGCGGAGGAGCTTTACTCAGGGGGTTGGACAAACGACTGACCGAAAAGATCAACATCCCGTTCCACATTGCTGAAGACCCTTTGCACGCGGTGGCAAGAGGTACGGGAATTGCACTTAAAAACAGACATAAATTTTCGTTCCTGATAAGATAGATGCTCAGGTCAGAATTAACTTTTTACAATGAGAAACTTTTTCCGTTTCATCATTCGCTATCATTTTTTGCTGTTGTTTCTTTTACTGGAAATCATCAGCTTTTCGTTTATATTTAATTACAATCAGTATCACAGAAACTTTTATTTAAGCTCTTCCAATAAAATTTCGGGTTTTTTTTACGAACAATTCAGTTCTGTTGCTCAATATTTCAGGTTGAAAAAGACCAACGAAGAACTGCTCCGGGAAAACTCAGAACTCCGGAATCAATTGGAAAAAACAGATTTTTTGACAACTTCTGCTACGAGATTTTATATTGACAGTATTGGCTCTCAAAAATACCGCTACACCCCGGCAAAGGTCATCAACAACTCTGTGAACAAGCATTTCAACTATCTTACACTCAACAAAGGTGCTGATGACGGCATACACCCCGACATGGGAGTTATTTCATCGAGAGGACTGGTAGGTGTGGTGCTCAACACTTCGGACAATTATTCTACCGTGATTTCTTTACTGAACACCAGACTTCAGATATCGGCGCGTTTGCGTGATACAGGATTTTTCGGTTCACTGGGCTGGGAAGGTTTAAATTACCGGTACGCCACTTTAAGCGGTATTCCTGCCCATGCATCTCCCTCGGTGGGGGATGCTGTGGTAACCAGTGGCTACTCATCCATTTTCCCCGAAAACATATTAATCGGAACCATCGATGAAATATCCATCAATCAGGGAGAAGGATTTTATGATATACGGGTTTTGCTGTCGGTCGATTTCAAACAACTCCAATATGTACATGTTGTGGAAAAAACAGGTGCAGAAGAACAACGGGAACTTGAAAAACTAAACGAAGATGATTAACTGGTTACCAAGATATTTATTCAATTTTGTAGCCTTTATCCTTATTCAGGTATTGTTGCTGAATAATCTTCAGCTTAGTACATTCATGAACCCCTATATTTATGTGTTGTTTATCATTACCCTGCCTTTCTCCACGCCCCGATGGCTGTTATTAATACTTGGATTCATTACCGGCCTCACTCTTGACATATTTATGAATACATGGGGAATACACGCATCGGCAACTGTTTTCATGGCGTTTTTACGCCCGTTTGTTCTGAGCTCTTTTTCGCCCCGCGACGGGTACGAGCCCGGAACCCTTCCCGTTCCGGCTGATTATGGCTTTGGATGGTTTTTTAAATACGCTGCCATAATGGTGACGACCCATCACCTGTTTTTGTTTTTCGTGGAAGCATTCAGTATGGCCGATTTTTTCCTCATATTTTGGAAAAGCGTACTTAGTGCACTGGCTTCATTGATATTTATCTTTATTGCCATGCTGTTTGCCAGAAATAAATCCCGAACTCTGTAAAACCCTGGTAAGTGGAAAATCAAAACAATCGAACCATCGTAATACGACTCATCATGGTTATTGTAACCATCGTATTTGTCATCCGGCTTTTTATGCTGCAGGTGTTCGATCCCTCTTACAAGTATTCGGCCGAGAGTAACGCCAGAAGAAAAATTACCGAATTCCCGGCACGGGGTCTGATTTACGACCGCAATAAAGAACTTTTGGTTTCGAACCAGGCCGTTTATGACATTATGGTTGTTCCGAGGGAAATGGGAGAAATTGATACGGCAGAGCTGGCAGAGAGCATGGGCCTTGAAATTGAAAAGGTACGAAGTCTGTTTCAAAACATGAAAAAAGATTTGCAGGCAAGAAAAATTTCATCCTTCCAGCCGTCAATATTTTACAAGCAGATGCCGGCAGAGCAATATGGATATTTTCACGAAAAACTTTTCAAATTCAAGGGTTTTTTCGGTCAGCGAAGAATTGTCCGGAAATATGAATATTCAAATGCTGCCAATGTTCTAGGTTACGTGGGTGAAATTGGCGAACAACAATTAAAGAAGCATCCATATTACAGCCAGGGAGACTATTGGGGCATTAGCGGAGTGGAAAAAACCTACGAAGAAGCCTTGCGGGGTCGTAAAGGTGCCAGATATGTCCTGGTGGATGTTCATGGGCGCCAGAAAGGAGCTTTTCGGGAAGGACGGTACGACGAACCGGCTGTTTCGGGGAAAAACCTGACCTTAACATTAGACCACAACCTCCAGGCATACGGGGAACTCCTGATGCAGAACAAAGTGGGAAGCATTGTCGCCATCGAACCGGCCACCGGTGAGATTCTGGCCATGGTATCTTCACCATCTTATGACCCATCGATGCTTGTTGGACGAAATCGGAATATTAATTTTCCAAAACTGGCCAATGACACCCTTTATCCGCTTTTCAACCGGCCGCTTCAATCGGGATATCCTCCCGGCTCCACGTTCAAAACCATTAACGCACTGATAGGGCTACAGGAAGGCGTCGTTATGCCGGAAACACGCTACAGTTGCCAAAGGGGTTATCATACACCTTCGCTATCGGTAGGATGCCATTCTCATCCGAGTCCGCTGGATTTACGTGGTTCCATCCAGATGTCATGTAATGCCTATTATTGTAATGTTTTCCGCAGCATACTTGACAATCCTGAATACGGTTCACCCAAAACGGGCCTTGACGTTTGGAAAAATTATTTAGTAGATTTCGGTTTCGGATACCGTCTGGGCACCGATTTGAGTAACGAAGCCCGAGGATTGGTCCCCAACAACGATTATTATGACCAGATATATGGTGGAAGCTGGGGATCGCTGACTGTGATATCCCTGGCCATTGGACAGGGAGAACTGCTGACCACGCCCATTCAAATGGCAAACATGACCGCCGCTATTGCCAACCGGGGACACTGGTATACGCCTCATGTTGCAAAAGAAATCGAAAATGATACCATTCCATCCCGTTTCGCTGAACCACATTATGTAGGTATTGACTCTGCTCATTTCGATCCGGTAATCGACGGAATGGAACTGGCCATCTGGGGAGGAAAAGGTAGCACCGCCCGGATTGCGCAAATCCCCGGCATCAGAATTTGCGGAAAAACCGGAACAGCAGAAAATCCGCATGGCGACGACCACAGTATTTTTATCGCGTTTGCACCTAAAGACAATCCACAAATCGCCGTTGCCACTTATGTTGAAAACGGAAGCTTTGGCTCTACCTACGGAGCCCCCATTTCAAGCCTGATTATAGAAAAATACCTCAACGGGGAAATACACAGAACCCGGAGATGGATAGAACAACGAATGTTAGAAGCCGATCTGATAAATGAGAGTAACGATTAGACCATACAAAAATATTGACTGGCTGACGGTCATAATTTACATTTTACTGGTCACTTTTGGCTGGATAAATATCTATGCTGCCAATTACGATCCGGAAGCCGGCTCTTTCTGGGACTTCTCATCCGAGCCTTCCAAACAACTTGTTTGGATTGGTTTGTCGGTATTAACGATAGGCATTCTTTTTCTCATCGACAGTAAATTCTTCGTAGAGTTTTCATACATCTTTTTCGGATTGTCGTTGCTCCTGTTGCTGATGGCTCTCTTTTTTGGTGTAGAGATTAATGGAGCGAAAGCCTGGTTTCAGTTTGGCCCCGTCCGCTTCCAGCCGTCTGAACTCACAAAAGTAGCGGCAAGTCTTGCCCTGGCCAGGGTGATGAGCCGGTACAACTTCCAGATGAATCGGTTGCGGCACATCCTGAAAATGGCAGCCGTGGTGTTCTTGCCGGCAGTGATCATATTATTACAAAACGACACGGGGTCTGCTCTTGTTTATTTTGCCTTCTTCCTGGTGTTTTTCCGCGAAGGAATGCCCGCGGTAATATTATTTCTCGGTGCCTTGGCTGCAATAGTTTTCGTCCTTTCTCTGCTTTACGAAACCATTTTTATTTACGCGGGACTATTCGTGCTTTTTTGTGCAATTATCTATTTCACAAAACAGAAGAAAACGGTCATTATCTCTCTCGGCATTACAGCTGTCACTTTTGCCCTTACAGTAGGCATTTTCAATGTATTGGATAAAGAAACCGGGTATGCCTTACCATTCATGATAAGTGCCGGCATTACCTCGGCTTATCTTGGTATTAAAGCCGTCGTTAAACGTTTGCCTCAATTGGGAATCGGACTGGTCTTGCTCTGGGCAATGCTGGGCTATACCTATTCTACCAACTATTTTTTCGATTCGGTACTCTCCGATTATCAGAAAAACAGGATACTGGTTATGATAGGCCTGGAAGACGACCCGCAAGGAGTAGGATACAACGTTAACCAGTCGAAGATAGCCATTGGCTCAGGCGGATTTTCGGGAAAGGGATTTCTGCAAGGCACCCAGACCAAATTTGATTTTGTGCCGGAACAAAGTACCGACTTTATCTTTTGCACAGTCGGGGAGGAATGGGGCTTTTTAGGCACCTCCATAGTAATACTTCTGTTCCTGACCCTTCTTTTGCGCATCATATATCTGGCCGAAAGACAACACTCCGATTTCAGCCGCATTTATGGTTATAGTGTGGTCGCCATTTTCTTCATGCACATTGTTATCAATATAGGAATGACAATTGGCCTGGCTCCTGTTATCGGTATACCGCTACCCTTTTTTAGCTATGGCGGCTCTTCTTTCTGGGGGTTTACAGTCTTGCTGTTTATTTTTCTGAAACTGGATACCAACAGGGCAGAATTGATACGATAAAAAAATTTGTTTCGAAACCCCCTGATTTGCATCAAATAAAAATTTTATCTGCCAACAGGGATTACGATAGAATTCTCCTTTTAATTATATTTGGAAGAATTTTCCCGGAAGGAGGAAGATTTTCGGACTTTGGATTATTGCTTGTTTCTGCAGGAGCGGAACAATATAAATAGTGTCTGTCCATAAAGTACCATTTGCTGTGTTACGCTCGTCCGAAAATTACTCATTTACGATGAGTAAACTCCGTATTTTCGGACCTCGCAAGCCTTGCAACTGGCACTTTCTGAACAGACACACTTATTGTAAAAATTTTTGCGAGTTTATAGACAAGCACTAAATATTCGTAAAATGCTGTCCGAAACCTGTACAAACAACCTGCAACAGCATGAAAAACCGCACAAATTGCAGCAATAAGGATAACCAAAAAAAGACACAACTTAAATGTAAGGCAAAATGGTGCAGAACTATTCGGAAGAAACCATACGCACACTTGACTGGAAAGAACACATAAGGCGAAGGCCGGGTATGTACATCGGAAAACTCGGCGACGGGACTTTTGCCGACGATGGGATTTATGTCCTCATAAAGGAGGTCATGGACAACTCGGTCGACGAATTTATGATGGGATTTGGAAAAGACATACGCATCGAACTTTCTGAAAAGCGTCTGTCAGTGAGAGATTTCGGGCGGGGCATTCCGCTGGGAAAGGTGTTGGATGTAGCCAGCAAAATGAATACCGGTGCCAAATATGACAGCAAAGTATTTAAAAAATCAGTTGGGCTGAACGGAGTGGGAATTAAGGCAGTCAATGCCCTTTCCGACCGGTTTGTCATCCAGGCTTTTCGCGACGGGGAGACCAAACGAGTTGTATTCAGCAAAGGAGAACTGGTAGAAGATGCCCCGGTAGAACCCTCAAAAGAGCCCAATGGTACCTTTGTCGAATTTGTACCTGATGAATCCATCTTCAACGATTTTGCATTCAAGGAAGAATACATAAGCTCGCTGCTTAGAAACTATACTTACCTGAATGCCGGACTCACCATTCATTTTAACGGTGAAGAATACCGATCCGAGAACGGACTGCTCGACCTGTTGGATGAACAGATGACCGAAACCGGTTTGTACCCTATCATATCGCTGAAAGACGATGAATTGGAAATTGCCGTAACCCATTGCAATCAGTACGGCGAAGAATACTACACTTTTGTTAACGGCCAGCACACTACTCAGGGCGGAACCCATCTGCTGGCTTTCAGAGAGGCTTATGTAAAAACAATTCGTGAGTTCTACAATAAAAGTTTTGATGTCTCCGACATCCGTTCGGGAATTGTTGCCGCGGTCAGTATAAAAATTGAAGAACCGGTATTTGAATCGCAGACAAAAACCAGGCTGGGATCAAAGGATATGTCACCCGGCGGGGCTTCGATACGAAACTATATGCTTGATTTTGTCAAAGAAAAGCTTGATAATTTCCTGCATAAAAACCCCGATACCGCAGAAATCCTGCATAAAAAAATACTGGAATCGGAGAAAGAACGAAAAGCCATTTCAGGCATCCAGAAACTGGCACGCGAACGCGCCAAAAAAGTTAGTCTGCATAACAAAAAGCTTCGCGATTGCAGGATCCATTTCAATTCCAATCACGAACGCAAGCTGGAAACCTCTATTTTCATTACCGAGGGTGATTCTGCCTCGGGCTCCATCACCAAAGCCCGCGACGTTAGTACCCAGGCGGTTTTCAGTCTGAAAGGAAAGCCACTCAACACCTACGGTCTAACCCGCAAGGTGGTATACGAAAACGAAGAATTTAATCTGCTTCAGGCAGCGCTCAACATCGAAGAAGGAATTGAAGCCCTGCGCTACAATCAGGTAATCATCGCTACTGATGCCGACGTTGACGGGATGCATATTCGGTTACTATTGCTGACATTCTTTCTGCAATTTTTCCCGGAACTGGTAAAAAACGGACATTTGTTTATCCTGCAAACTCCGCTTTTCAGGGTGCGAAACAAAAAAGAAACCTTTTATTGTTACACCGAACAGGAACGTCTGAATGCTATAAAAAAAATCGGGAAAAATGCCGAAATTACAAGATTTAAAGGGCTGGGAGAAATTTCCCCCGACGAATTCCAGCATTTTATAGGCAAGGATATCCGCCTGGAGCCGGTTAGTATGAAAAAAGAGGACGCCTTTAAAGAGCTGCTGGAATTTTACATGGGAAAAAATTCGCCAAACAGGCAGAATTTTATCATTGACAACCTGGTGGTTGATGAAGAAATGCTTTAAAAAATGAGTGACGATATCAATAAACATCCGGAAACACCCGAAGGAAACAACGAAGAGCCAGAAAAAGGAGAGAATCGCGATAACCTGTCGCAACAAAGACAGGATGAATACAACGATGTAAAAATCACCCCGCTACAGGGAATGTATCGTTCATGGTTTCTCGACTATGCATCGTATGTCATCCTTGAACGGGCGGTACCTCATATTCACGACGGGCTGAAACCTGTGCAGCGTCGCATCCTGCATGCCATGCGCAGAATAGAAGACGGGCGGTATAACAAAGTGGCCAATATTATTGGATACACCATGCAGTATCACCCCCATGGTGATGCTTCAATCGGTGATGCGCTTGTGCAGTTGGGACAGAAAAACCTGCTTATCGACACGCAGGGAAACTGGGGAAACATTTTTACGGGTGACAGCGCAGCGGCCCCACGATACATCGAAGCCCGGCTAAGCAAGTTTGCTCTCGATGTCGTGTTTAACCCTAAAATCACCGAATGGAAACCTTCCTACGACGGAAGGAATCAGGAACCGGTGGCTTTGCCTGTTAAATTCCCGTTACTTCTGGCCCAGGGAGTAGAAGGCATTGCCGTTGGCCTCGCTTCCAAAATATTACCACACAACATTGCCGAACTCATCGACGCTTCCATCGCTTACCTGAAAGGTCAGCCTTTCGAATTGTATCCCGACTTTCCCACGGGCGGAATGATGGACGTGTCAAGATACAACGACGGCCTGCGAGGCGGAGTAGTGCGGGTACGGGCAAAAATCAGCAAACTTGACAATAAAACACTGGTTATTTCGGATATTCCTTACGGGAAAAATACCACTACCTTAATAGAGTCGATACTCAAAGCCAATGAAAAGGGCAAAATAAAAATCAAAAAAATTGATGACAATACCGCCCAAAAGGTAGAGATACTCGTTCACCTGCCCGACAAAACCTCGCCCGACAAAACCATCGACGCGCTTTATGCTTTTACCGACTGCGAACTTTCCATCTCTCCCAATGCCTGCGTAATTCGTGACGAAAAACCGGCATTCCTCACTGTAAGCGAAATACTTAAATCAAACACAGACCACACGGTACACCTTCTGACCCGCGAACTCGAAATTCGAAAAGAAGAGCTTGAAGAAGCATGGCACCTGTCATCACTGGAAAAAATCTTTATCGAAAAAAAAATATACCAGCGCATTGAAGAGTGCGAAACCTACGAAGCCATCATCAAGACCATTGATCATGGACTGGAACCCTTCAAAAATTTATTAAAACGTGAAGTAACGCGCGATGATATCATCAAGCTGACAGAGATCAAGATTAAGCGAATTTCCAAATTCGATTCAAAAAAGGCCGATGAATATATCGCTTCGGTGGAAGAGGAACTCGAACAGGTTGAGTATAACCTTAACAACATTATCCCCTACACCATTGATTATTACAAGGGCCTGAAAAAGAAGTACAGTTCCCATTATCCGAGAATGACGGAAATAAGAAGTTTCGAAAACATAGAAGCTTCTAAAGTAGTTGTAAAAAATGAGAAACTTTATATCAACCGTGAAGACGGATTTGTGGGGACAGCCCTGAAGAAAGATGAGTTTGTGTGCAACTGTTCGGACATTGACGACATCATCATCTTTTACAAAGACGGGCGGTACCTGGTCACCAAGGTGCAGGAAAAATCTTTTGTAGGTAAAAATATTATTCACATTGCCGTCTTCAAGCGCAATGATAGCAGAACCATTTACAATGTGGTTTATCGCGACGGGAAAAGAGGCAATACCTATGTCAAACGCTTTGCAGTAACAGGCGTTACACGCGATAAAGAGTACAACCTGACCAAAGGGACACCGGGCTCTGAAGTGCTCTATTTCAGCGCTAACCCCAATGGCGAAGCCGAAATTTTGAAGATAACCCTGAAACCCCGTCCCCGCCTCAGAAATCAGTTTTTTGAATTCGACATGGCCGAACTGGCCATAAAAGGACGAGGTGCGCAGGGCAACATCCTCACAAAATACGACATCCACAAAATAGTGCTTAAGAAAAAAGGAGAAAGCACACTGGGGGGCCGGAAAATATGGTTCGAGCCGGAAATTCTACGGCTGAATGTAGACGGACACGGAAAATATTTAGGAGAGTTCCACCCTGGCGACCAGATACTTGTAATGACCACAGACGGCTACTTTTTCCAAACCAATTACGATCTGGCCAATCATTATGAAGACAACATCCTTTGCATCGAAAAATTCAATCCCGACATTGTCTGGTCTGCTGTCTATTATGATGCCGACCAGGATTACTATTACGTGAAACGCTTCCAGGTCGAACCCGTCAGCAAGCCGCAAAGATTTATCGGAGATAATCCCAAATCACGACTCATACGCCTGACACAAGTGGATTATCCACGACTGGAAATAAAATTTGGCGGTGAAGACAAAGACCGGGAGAAGAAAATCGTAGAGGTTGCCGAATTTATAAATGTTAAGGGTTGGCGGGCTAAAGGAAAAAGATTAACCACTTACCAGGTACATAACATAATGGAACTGGAGCCCATCGTCAGAGAAGAGCCTGAACCCGAACCTGAAACCGAATCTGAAGAAAAGAAAGACACACATGAGGATGAAGACAAGGGACAGATGTCCATTTTCTGAAATATAAAGAGAACGGTCATGGCAGAACCAATTTATCTAACAGGATTCATGGGGAGTGGCAAAACCACATTTGGCCGGATGCTGGCCGATGCCCTCAACCGTGACTTCCTGGACCTTGACCATCTAATTGAAAAGCAGGAAGGAGCTTCTGTTTCCGAACTGTTTTCAAAATACGGGGAAGACGGTTTCAGGTCGATCGAACATAATATCCTGCTCTCGACAAAAGACAGGACCAATGCAATTATTGCAACCGGGGGCGGGGCTCCCTGTTTTCAGGACAATATGGATTTCATGAACCGGCACGGGTTGACCATCTATCTGAAAGTATCTCCCGAAGCCCTTGCAAAACGCCTCCTTCCCTCCCGGGATCACAGACCACTGATAGCCGGGAAGAGCGAAACAGAGCTGTTGAATTTTATCAGAACAAAACTTTCGGAACGTGATCCCTGGTACAACAAAGCACAAATTATTGCCGATACTTCGGGGCTTTCTCCCCAGGATACACTTCGCATTGTAATGAAGGCTCTGGAATTACGTTAAAATTGGCTTTCAGACTTCCTCTTCGTCGTTTTACCCTGGAAAAAGCTCATTTTAATCAATTATTAATCTACTTTTACAACAGGATAAATTGGATTCCTATAAATTTGTAAAAATCTTTACGTTCGAATGAGAAAACAAATAATTCTTCTTTTCTTCCTCATTTTTTTTGGGGGAGTCAGGGTTGGTGCCCAGGAATCCCCTCGTCCCAAAATCGGTCTGGTACTTAGTGGGGGCGGAGCCAAAGGTCTGGCACATATCGGGGTTCTCAAAGTACTGGAAGAAGAGGGAATAGTACCGGATTACATAACAGGCACCAGCATGGGAAGTATTATAGGCGGCCTTTATGCTTCGGGATACAGTGCACATGAGCTCGACTCCATTGTCAATAATGTAAATTGGGGGCAGTTGCTTTCCGATGCTTTGCCCCTTTCAAGTGTCTCACCTCACGAAAAAGAAGACTATAATCGTTATCAGGCAGAGTTTACCATCACAAAAAACGGACTGGAAATACCATCAGGCCTGATCAAAGGACAACAGATCAGTGCTCTTTTTTCAAATCTGACATGGCACGTTGCCGATATTAACGACTTTGATCAGCTCCCCATTCCGTTTCGTTGTGTAGCTGCCGATTTGAAAAGCGGAAGAGAATATATTTTCAGTCAAGGTGATCTGGCCACAGCCATGCGGGCCAGCATGTCGATACCAACGTTTTTTTCACCGGTTAAGATCGACACACTCCTGCTTGTCGACGGCGGGATACTCAACAATTTTCCTGTCCGGTTGTGTAAACAAATGGGAGCAGATATCATCATTGGCATAAATGTCGGATTCCAGGACGGTCAGGAAGAGGACAAACTGAAAACATTTCCCGAAATATTAATGGCATCAGCCACCCTTGCAGGAAATATTGCTACACGAAGAGCCATCAGGCATACCGACCTTTTCATCTCCCCCGACCTTGAGGATTACAGCACCGGAAGTTTCTTCGATGCCCCGAAAATCATTGAACAGGGAGAACTGGCAGCCAAAGCAAAAACCGATCAAATCCGCCAGCTGGTCGATTCAATAAAATGGATGTCAAACCGGCCCAGGGTGGATAAGAACAAAAACCGGGAAATTGTAATTTCTCAAATCGCAATTAACGGGTTACAAAACATTAACCGGCAATTTCTGCTTGGGCATATCGGCATACAACCTGGCGATACCATTACTCCCCAAATGATGGATACGGGACTTAAAAGAGCTATGGGTACCCGTTACTTCGAAAATATAACCTACCGGATAGAACCTTTAAATTCAGGGTACTTGCTTACTCTGAATCTGGAAGAAAGCCCCCGGGCAAAAGCAAAATTCTCGCTGCATTACGATAATGAATACAAAGCCGGAATTATGTCCAACCTCACCATCAGGAATCTTTTTGGCCGTACTTCGCGTACTTCTTTTACCGCTGACATCTCGGAAACGCCAAAATTCAGCATTTCACAAATCAATTTCATGGGCGAAAAGCAGGTCACAGCAGGCAAAACAGAGCTTGAATATGAAAGCAATAACCTGCCTGTTTATCTTGACAACGGTTCCAAATACGGTACTTTTAATCATCGCTATTTAGCGGCAAGACTCGGTTTTATGACAGCCCTGGGCACACGCTGGCAAATGGATGCCTACATTAAATATGCCAAATCCACGCTTCAAAACAAAACCGGTTTCTATGATGTTTTCTATGCCGGCGTGGAACGTTTCGGAAACAACTTTCTTTCGTCTAATTTTGACTTCATTTACAGTTCGATAGACAGCAGGTACTTCCCTGTCAGAGGTTCGGAAATAAAGCTAAGTTATATATTCAACATCGATGTACAGCAGCTCTACAAAGGCTCTTCCCAAGGAGAAGAGATGGTTTCAGCCATAACTGAATCCCCTTATCAGAATTATTTTACATTGCAGGGACAGCTTCGAAAGTTTATTCCAATAAACCGGAAACTGACAGCGGGAATAACGGCATCGGGACAAATAATCAGTCGCACGCCTCCCCTGCTCGGACTTTCCTTTATAGGCGGGCTGCCCTTCAACAACCGGAGTAATGAAGTTCATTTTATCGGGTATTCCTTCCGGGAGAAAATTGCAGAAAACTTCGGATTGGGAGAGATTAATCTGCGGTACAACATTGTTAAGCAGATACATTTAAATGCAACAGGCAGTATTCTTATTTCGGAATTGAACTTACCGGAAGTAATAGAACCCATAGGTCTGGACAAAACAGAACAGGTGCTGGGATATGGCCTAATGATCGCTTACAACAGTTTTCTGGGCCCACTCCAATTAGGCATGGGGAGCAACAACACCGATAACCGCATCAGGTGGTATTTTAATTTCGGGTTTAATTTCTGAAACAGGAAGGCGCTGACATGCAGCGTTTTTGAAGACTTTAAAAGGTGGCCTTCTTTACTTTAAATGCAAACAACTGATTTTAGATTTTCATAAAATAACACGGATATAACTATGAGTGTAGTCTAAAAGCATATTTTTGTCAAAATCCAGGCGTGTTAAATTTTTGCACCGGAGTTAACTTGTTGTTAATGAGGATGCAAAAATTTAAAACAACAACGAGTTTGGCAACAAAGATGCTTTTTAGACTGGGCTCAACTATGTACTATTTGACCTGCCAAGTATTGCCTGATGAGAAGCGAGCCAAAAGGCTCCTATGTTTATACATTATCGGCATAAAGGAAATACCGACGCCGAAGGTGTCGTACATTTAAGAGGTTAGACATCTTTTTTATCTAACGTCTAACACATAGCTTCTGCCTTCTGCCTGTAAAACTTCTGCCTGTGGGTTACTACCATCTAAATCAAATCCCTTGCTTTAAACTCCAGATATTTATTAATTGTGGCTACGGTCAGTTTTCCAGGCTTACTAAGGATGGCGTGTATTCCGTTTCTTTCCAACTCTTTAACGATAAGTTTCTTATCAAACATAAACTTTTCAGCGATGGTCTGCCGGTAAATATCTTCAACATCGCCCGCCTGGTTATGAATGAGCTTTTCAATTTCCGTATTTTCAAAGAACACAACCATCAGCAGGTGATTGGATGCCAGTCTTCTGAGAAAAGGCATTTCACGATGAGCCGACTTAAGACTTTCAAAATTGGTATAAAGTACCAGCAGACTTCGTTGTGGTATTTTATGCCGAACCACGGCGTACAAGGCTTCAAGATTGTGTTCCAGAAAACCGGTCTGCTGATTATAAAGCATTTCCATAATGGTTTGCAGGTGATGGGGTTCCCTATGGGCAGGCAGTATGCCCCTCACCTTCTCATTAAAGGTGATCAGACCGGCTTTATCGTGTTTCAGCATGGCAATATTGGCGAGCACAAGGGAGGTATTTATGGCATAATCGAGCAGCGAAGTACCGTTGAAAGGCATTTTCATAGTACGCCCCATGTCGATGAGCGAAAAAACCTGCTGAGATTTTTCATCCTGATATTGATTAACCATCAATTGCGCACGCCTGGCGGTAGCTTTCCAGTTTATAGTACGAATATCGTCTCCTTTGGTATATTCGCGTATCTGATCGAATTCCATCTGATGACCGTACTTTCTCACCTTCTTAATCCCCACTTCGCTTAAACGGTCGGAAATGGCCATTATCTCAAACTTACGCATTTGCACAAAAGAAGGGTAAACTTTTACCATAGCAGGTGAAGCTGCCTTTATCCTGCGCGATAAAAACCCCTGTCGGGTAGATATATAAACATTAAGATTTCCAAAATGGTATTCACCTCGTTCGACGGGACGCAAAGAATAAGTAAATGACCATGTTTCACCAGGCGATAACCAACCCTTTCGGTAAAAATTTCTGATATGGAATTGTGGTGGTAATTCATCAATCACCTCGCAACGGATCCTCACAGGAAGAAAATTCATCAGTTCAACAGAAACGTTATTCACATCTCCGTTACTGAACCGTGGCGGCAGTTGACGGCTTCCTTCCAGTATGCGGCCTCCTCTTCGGTATAAGATCATAATATCTATAACTGCGAGTGAAAAAAAGACTGCAACGGCAACAAGACCCGCAATAAAAAAAGAATACCAGAAGTGCCCCAGCAGAAATAAAACTACCAGAACCGAAAGACCATAATAAAAATGAGGTCGCAAATATGTTGATTGAATGGTCATTCGTTAAAATTGTTAGTGAGGATTACCTTGGCACTTCCACCGAGTCAACGATACGCCTGATAACATTTTCGGGCTGAAGCCCTTCCATTTCTTTTTCCGGAGTAAGTATCACCCTGTGATTCAGAACCGGAATAACCATCTCCTTCACGTCTTCTGGAATTACAAAATCGCGCCCTTCGAGGGCAGCAAAAGCTTTTGCCGACCGCAGAACGGCAATTGAGGCTCTCGGACTTGCTCCAAGAAAGAGGCTGCTTGTGTTACGGGTTTTGTCAATAATCTTGGCAATATAGCTGAGTATGTCATGATCAACAGCCACTTTGGTTATCAACTCCTGAAAATCAATGATCTCCTGAGCAGAAATAACGGGCGATACGGCTTCTGTTTCAAGGACATTACCACGCTCCTGGACATTTTGCAAAATGGTCACTTCCTGATCAAGAGTAGGGTAATCCAGCTTTATTCTAAAGAGAAATCTGTCCAGTTGAGCTTCGGGCAGTCGATACGTACCTTCATGCTCAACAGGGTTCTGAGTCGCCAGAACAATAAAAGGTTTTTCCATCGGGTGTGTAATCCCGTCGATAGTGCCCTGCCGCTCCTCCATAACCTCGAACAAAGCGGCTTGTGTCTTTGCTGGTGCGCGGTTCACCTCATCAATAAGAATAATATTGGAAAAAACCGGCCCCTTATTGAACTTAAATTCCGAACGCCCGGAGTGGAATACCATTGTTCCCAACACATCCGAAGGCATCAGGTCGGGTGTAAACTGTATCCTTGAAAATCCGGTATTGATGCACCGTGAAAGCAATTTGGCTATCATTGTCTTGGCAATGCCTGGCACCCCTTCAAGAAGCACATGTCCATTGGCCAGAAGCGCCGTCAGCAAGTGGTCCAGAACACGTTCCTGGCCCACAATGACTTTCCCGATTTCATTTCGTATCCTGAAAGCTGCATGATTGAGTTCTTCAACATTTAAGCGGCTTTCAAATAATGAATTACCGTCGTCGTTAGGTAAATTTTCTAATGCCATAATTTATCTGCAATTATTGTAAAAAAATTCAATTTGCCGGTTAAACTGCTCCAGGTCTTCCTGCGAAATCTGTTTCAAATTATGCAGGCGATTTCCCATGCTGAAGAGGGCTGCTACCGATCGCTCTGAAACACCGGACTTCCGGGATACTTCCGAGATAATCCGGTTTTCATCAACCGCGGTGTTGATAAAATATCGCGAGCGTAGAAACTCAAGGAAATACGTAAATCTTTTCCGTGCGATATCCAGATGGTCGTGCCTGCGGTAATATAGCCGGGCCATTGTTTCTATAAAGCTCAGCGATGTATTTTGAGGCCTTTTTATAACAGGAATGGGGCGTTGCACCCTTTTACTGCCAAAAAACATCAGCATAATAATTCCAAAGAGGAGGGTATACCATGCCAGCCTCAACGACCGGTTGTCAAGGATGTAATCGAAAAGTCCCTCCTGATGCATCGACCGTGGTTTATAAAACTCGTCCCATACTGTCGACTGTGCAGGCAAATAAGATAATGATTTAAAAATATATTCACTATTATTTCGCGATAAAAGATGATAATTTGTGAAAGCAACAGGATTACTATGTAAGTAAAAATACCCGTCGCCGAATTTGATTCTGATATAGTTTGTATTTCCTTTGTTGTCATGCCCCAAAACCGTGGTCCTTGCCGTGTCGTATCTTGAAAAGTAAAACCTTGTCATCCAACGCGAGTACCAATAGCCGAACCCCGACCTCAGTTTTTTATTGGAGAAATAAAACCCGACAGAATCGGAAGCAAAGAAATCCATATTGGGCAAAAGATCGGGTTTATATTCCAGCTTGAAAGTATCGGCAAGTGCACCGAAAATGCGTTCTGCTGCAATAAATATATGATTTCCTGCCGAAGCAGTTTTTAATATTTCTTCGGCATCTTCCGGCTCCGTTTTTATGCGGCCGTTGATATAAATAAAATTGGTATTCAGAGGTATCTTGTTGTCAAGAAAAGCATGCGGCGGTGTCCATGAAGTAACAATTTCTTTTTCAGGGAAAAGATCGCCCAGAGACTCAAAGACAAGGTTATTGCCAAACGGAATTTTATCATTTTTGGAAAAACTGTAACTCCAGTCTATCGGCCGGGGTGCAAAAACCGCTGCGATGATAAGCAGTAAAAGACCAATGGCTACTGCCCATGTCAATATCTTTTCTTTCCGGGATGAGAATCTCATGACAAAGGCCCTCCTTCTTTAACAGGTACAAAAATCTCCTCCACCTTATCATACTGGCTGCGGGAAATATCGATATGACCATACCATATTACATCAAACAGTTGCATTCGTTTACGAAACTGCTCCCTTTCCGGAAAGTTCTGTATTTCACGGTAATAATCCAAATTGGTTTTGTAATGTTTCAGGACAATTTTACCCTTTGCCTGGAGTTCCCGTAAATAGAGAAGAAACAATATCCTCACAGCTTCTCTGTAAGCCCCGTTGTTGCGATACATCTTTAACATTTCCCCGAGTTTTTCCGGGGAATAATTCTGTTCATCCCGGCCAAACTGCAGACCGGATGTTTCCTGCCGATGCGATAGCACAAACAGACCACTCACCGGTACATCCAAAAATTTCAGCAACAAATACAGTACAAACAGGCCGCCTATAACCACGAGTAAATAAAAAAACCAGGGGTGCCCTTCGGTAACAGAAAACAACCAGCCAAACAAACGGGATAAAACATAATTCCAAAATCCAGGTCCCTGATCCCTGTCGTAAGTATAGTCAGGGTTGGATTTCCATTCTTCTATCTTATCATAAGGGGGATGACGGTACTCTACTTTGCTGTTATCCCAAACGGAGACTTCATCTTTGGAAGAAATAAAAGACAAATCTCTTTCTTCTCCCAAAAGCGATAAAGAAACAACGAAAAAGAGTAAAAACAGAAATCCGGCTTTCGGCATTATACATCTTCATTTATTGCAGATACCTTATCCATCAATGTTTCGCGATCTTTTTGTTCACGAAGACTGTAATACTGGAAGCCAACAATAATATTCCAGACAGGGTAAATCAGATACTGTCCCAGGCCCCCCAAAATGGTCGTTATGATGAAAGCAAGAGAATCGCTGTTCACGGCCTCCTGTTGACCGGAGCCTACCAGAAATCCTTCAACGCCGGCAATAATCATGGCAGGCATCGAAAATAATGTGCCCACAATACTAATAATCAGGTATGAAAGGAGAAGGATACCGAAAGTAATCCACCAATTGTTGCGTATCAACTGAAAACAACGGGAAAATGTTTCACCAAATCCTTTGTCTTCAATAATCTTTACATAAAGAATAAACGACAACGGCACCCAAAGATAAATGGCAGGAATAACCAAAAGTATCACCCCGAAAATCACAATCACACCGGCCACAATACTGTAACCAATGATGGCACCAAAATGTCTGACAAATCTGTTCCAGACATCAAGCGAACTAAAGTTCCCTTTTCCTTTCTCTTCGTATTCGCCAAAATAGGCCGGTACCAGTCCGCTTATAAAAAGCTGGGCCAGCATTCCAAAAATAATGGTCAATAACACCAGCCAGGCCGAGGGGGTATTGCTTCCGGTTCCACCCTGCACCACCTGCAAAACAGAGGTAAAGGTATCCTGAACATAGTAGGCACTCATTATAGTCGCAATAATAATTGGCACACCGGCATACAAGGTAATGACCTGAAACAGTTTCTTCAGTTCCTGGGTAATAAACGCAAACGAAGCATTGAAAACATCAGAAAAATCTCTTTCTTTTTTTAATTCCATTTCCGGTTTGTTCATAACGGATTGTTTTTAGGGGCATTTACACCTTGATGAATATAATATGGATAATAAACAAAATAGCCGACAATAAGCACCAATGAAATTATAATGATCAGTACATTAACAGCAAGGGGCATCTGATTGTAATACCTGGTAATAAAACTTTCGATAAATCCGGCGAGAATGAAGAAAGGAACCAGGCCAAGCATAATTTTTGTTCCCTTGCGCACTCCTTTGACAAAAGCGGTTTTTCGTGGTAATGTTCCCGGCCAGATAAAACTCTTCCCGAGTATTATGCCGGCGCCACCGGCCAGCACAATAGCCGACAATTCCAAAGTACCATGAAGGAATATTCCCAGCGAAGATACCGTTAAGAGTGAGTGCTGGTAAAAAAATGACTGAAAAACGCCTACCATCACACCATTCCGAAACAAATGAAACATTGTTCCCAAAGGGGTAAGTAATCCGAAAAGAAAAACAACAAAAGAGACCAGTACATTATTTCCGGTTATCATCAAAAACATGGGGAGTTCCCCCATTTGTCCGTAAACGGCCAGCGGGTCTCCTTTTTCAATATTGTCAAGGGTCATATTAACATATTGGTCGCCAAGCACCAACCTGGCAAAATCATCGTTATCGAATGCAGAGACGGCGCCGATAAGCATAGAAACACAAAACACAATTAGTGAAATAAGGAAATAGTGGCGTCCCTGATACAAATCGAAGGGAAGCTCTCTGGTCCAAAATGTAAGAAAACGGGTCGATTTTTCCTTTTTATTTTGGTATATAAGGTGATAAGCCTTGCTGCCCAGATTATTGAGATACTGTACAACAGAGGATTCGGGGTAAAAAGTACGTGCAAAGGATAAATCATCGGTGAGCTGAATATAATGGTCAGCCAGCTCATCGGGATTCATCCGCTGAGGGGTGGCAATTTTGGTTTCAAAATCCTGCCAACGCTTACGGTTTTTCTGGATGAAGGTTATTTCACGCATTCTGAAAACGTTAAACTCCGGCCAATTTAAACAAAAAAACACAACATTCAGAGCCTGACCGGACACTTTTTTGTTTAAAACCATATACAACCACTTCGACCGGCATCATAGAATTATTTGACAACCAACTCTTAAACAAGAAAGAAAGGCAAAATATTTTTATTACTTTTGTTTGCAGAAAAATCAACTTTACCCGCTTATCTGATGGAAACTATTGAACTTAATACCACTCAAAACGTTTCGTTACAATTTCCTGTAGCCAGCATTGCCGACCGCATTTTGGCATTCTTTTTCGATGCGGTATTTATGGGTCTGTATTCCATTCTGGTTGGAGTCTTTTTATCGGGTTGGCTTGGACTGGAAACCTGGGGCATTGTTTTCCTTTTTTCTCCCCTTTTCTTTTACCACCTGATATTTGAAATCTTTTTTAACGGCCAGAGTCCGGGAAAAAGAATCATGAACATCAGGGTATTTAAGGCCGATGGTTCACAACTCACTGCCGGCAGATGTTTTATTCGCTGGATATTCCGGCTTGCTGATATTACCTTTACTTCGGGCGCACTTGCCACGCTAATCATTATTATCAACGGTAAAGGACAACGGCTGGGGGATATTGCTGCCGGAACAACAGTACTCAAAACCGGAAAAAAGAACACATTTCAGCAAACGCTCTGGATGGATGTGGAAGAAGACTACCAACCCCGCTTTCCCGAAGCAGAACGCCTTACCGATAAAGATGTGCAAACCATAAAAGAGGTAGTGCAGATTACTAAAGATCCCAATCGCAGGCCCGATAATTATATTGAACTGCTGAGTAACACCCGCCAGGCCATAGAACAAAAAACACAGACCTCATCCCGGATGTCTGATCTGGATTATCTTACCACTATGATTAAAGACTATAATGCTTGTCACCAGGCATCGAGGTAAGCCCGGCTGCTGCCAATACCTGCAAATCTGAGGATCCAGAGCAATACAAACAGCCTCTAACCAGTGTCTGTCCATAAAGTACCATTTGCTTCGTTACGCTCGTCCGAAAATTACTCATTTACGATGAGTAAACTCCGTATTTTCGGACTTCGCAAGCCTTGCAACTGGCACTTTCTGAACAGACACGCATATTGTGAAAATTTTTTCAAGTTTATAGACGAACACTAAATAGTGTCTGTCCATAAAGTACCATTTGCTTCGTTACGCTTGCCGCCAAAAACCATATTTATGTTTGCAGGAATTCAGGTAAAACTTGGTTAGTTTAAAAATTTTTTTAAAATTTACCCCACAATTAATAAAAAGAGATTTACAAAGCGCAACAGACCGTCATATTTTTAAATGGAGGATGATTCACATAATATTGGTATGCTGAATTTTAGAAGCTATAAGTTTAATTTTTGGGTTCTGCCCTTATTTTAGTGGTTAAATAATAAATATCAATACAAAACACTGTTTAGATAGTATCTGTCCATAAAGTGCCATTTACTGTGTTACGCTCGTCCGAAAATTACTCATTTACGATAAGTAAACTCCGTATTTTCGGACTTCGCAAGCCTTGTAGATGACACTTTCTGAACAGACACATGATAAGTAGGAAACTTTTCCTACTTTATAGACACATACTAAATAGTGTCTGTCCATAAAGTGCCATTTGCTGTGTTACGCTCGCCGCCAAAATACTCATTTACGGAAAGTAAACTGCGTTTTTGCCGGCTTCGCAAGCCTTGCAACTGGCAATTTCTGAACAGACACACATATTGTAAAATTTTTTGCGAATTTATAGACGAACACTAAAAACGGCGTATTGCAACTGTATACAAACAATTATCAGATTATAGACAGGCACTAAATACCTCAACCATGAATCTTCGAACTGTGTTATCCGACTCTGATGAAGTGAGTAATCAAAGTCGGCAGGCTAAACAGAAAAATAAAATAATAAGAACCCTTTCCAAATCCAATCATGCACTGACCATACCTGAACTTCAGAAGCAGGTGCGGATCAGTACGCCGACAGTTATCAAGCTCATTAACGAGCTTATTACAGACGACCTGGTACAGGAAGAGGGCAAAAAAGAGACCGACAACGGGCGTCGCCCCACTCTTTACTCCTTAAACATCAACAGGTTTTATGCCGTAGGAGTAGAAATTCTGTTCAAGAGAATCAGCGTTTCTGTTGTTCGTCTTGATCAGGAAGTCATGCTTGAAAGACAGAACAGGGAATTCAGACTGGAAAATACGCCCGAATGTCTCGAGGAAGTCGTCTCCTTTATCCGTGAAACCCTTGATGATTGTGATGTTTCAATGGATAATATTCTTGGCATAGGCATTGGTCTGACCGGACGTGTCAACAGTCTGACAGGCGAGTCTTATAACTTTTTCACTTTTACCGAAAAATCGGTCGGCCAATATCTGACGGAAAGATTAGATAAGCAGGTATTTGTTGACAATGACACGCATGTTATGGGCCTGGCGGAGCAAGTTTTGGGGCAGGCGAAAGAGGCACGAAATGCATTGATCCTGAATGTGAGCCGGGGATTGGGAATGACCATCATCGCCAACAGGAGGCTGATTACAGGAGGTATGGGATTTGCCGGCGAGTTCGGTCACATGCAAATGGGGAATTCCGACAAGTTATGCATCTGCGGGAAGAGAGGGTGTCTTGGAATGGAAGTCTCCGGTTATGCCCTGGAAGAAAACTTCAAGCAAGCCATAAAAGAGGGAGGGACGTCGCTGGCCATAAATGACAAACCGCTTGAAGATATTCGTTACGACGACATACTTGAAGCAGCCAACCAGGGCGACGGATTATGTATCAATCTCCTTCAGGAAATGGGAGAAATTCTGGGGATGGCTCTGGGCAATATTGTCAATCTTTTGAATCCGGAATTAATTATTATCGGAGGGAAATTTGCACAGGCAGGCTATATGTTTTCAGATTCCATAAAAACCGGCATGAATAAAACAGCCCTCACACTTCCTCTAAAATATGTAACACTCAAAACATCTCAACTGGGCAGCGAAAGTGGCAGTATCGGAGCCTCTGCAATGGTTTTTAAACAACACGATCTTATCTGATGCCGCCCGGTTATTCCCATTTATAATCCCATCCCAAAACGGTGCTCATTACGGGGATTAAATGACCGGCAATTTTTTGTTGCCCCTGAAAAGAGGGATGTGCATCGGCGCCCAGATCATTCTCCCGGTCAAGCAAGGCAGGAGGAATTCCTGTAAAAAAAACGTTTGAATCGTTGTAAACGAGCCTGATGCTATTGACTGTCTCCTTAACATACGAATGGCATGGCTCGTCGGTCATAGGGCCGACAACACAAAAAACAGGCACTGCACCATAAACCTCTCTGATTTGCAATACCAGGTCTTCATAAGCGCGCTGAAATATTACTTTATCGGAATGCGGAAGTGTAGAGAAATCATTGGTTCCAAGGTTAATCACTACAGCATCAGGTGTCCATTTGGAAAAATCCCATTCAGGAGAATCTTTCATATCCATTACGCGGGCAAAGCGTTGAGGCATTGTGGCCAGGGTAGTAGAAACTTTTTGAGGATCGCCGTAGTTGCGAACCACCCCGAGGCCGGAATGAGCTACCACATGATAATCGGCGCTAAAAGCATTGGCCAATATAGTTGCATAGGACTTATTTACATTTTCCGTTTGTGGGTCAAAGTCATCATCAGCACTTTCCGACTCTGCACCATAACCGCATGTTATAGAGTTGCCGATAAATTCTATGCGGCGGTTAATTTTAACTTCCCCGGGAAGCAAAGTTCCTTTTTTAGCCAGTTCAACACCATAAAAAAGAGTCTCCCCCATTTCTCCTTCGGTACGTTTAATAAATTGAACTTCATGAGGCCCTTTACCTTTTATTCCTTTAATGACAGCAATAGTATCTCCCTTCGCATGCAAAACCTTCAACAGCTCACCGTCAATTAACAAATCAAAATAATTTCGCTCCCCTCCTTTAAAATACAACTTCAGCTCATTTCCGGTAAACCGAAAACGTACCGTTACTCCCGGCCAATCATAACGTGCGATCTGGTTACCTGAAAAATCCACTCGTCCCATGTAATTGAGGTGCTCGTGAGTGGCAGGAAGGAAGTTTTCTTTATTTTGAGCAATAAGACTTGCAGGCATTAAATAGAAAAATACTGTTATTAAAAGAATGGACTTCATTTTCTTAATTTATTACTGTTATTTTTTCACACTCTCATAAAAAGCTTCTTGCGTGCCGCCAATGCACTTACCCAACCAACGCCCAAAGTTATTACAATTGCTTTGACAACCATCAGGAATACGGGATAATCGGAACTGACAAACAATGCATCCAAACCGGTCAGAGCCAAAACGGGCATAATCAAATTGCTACCGGCTACATAGGCCATCATAGCATTCTTTCCGGCACCGGTCAGGATATACAGATATTTTTTCAGATTTAACACCTCTGTCAAAACCATAAGTCCTGATAAACACACGATAGAAAGTCCTGCTGTAAGCGTCAGATAGCTTAAAGTGGCCGGATCCTTCTTTATGCCCCCGTGCAAAGGTTCAACAAGCCAGCCAGCAAGGATCAGAACAATACCCACCGGCATTACTTTCAGAAAAACCGAACGCCAAACCACTTCCCACTTTTTGATAAGCAGCCAAAGCAAAATCAACATCCCAAAAACGATGAAAAAGGTCGTCATCATTTCACGAACATACAACCCGGTAAGCGATACAGCAATGGTGGCTCCGGATAAAATCAGAATGGTTGTTGAGCGGAGCAAATCTTTATTTTCCTCTGATTCTCTACTATCTGATTTTAATGCATTTCTTACTACAATACCTGTATAAATACCCGGGATAAGTACTATCAGATATTTCAGGTAGTTCCATGACATCAGCCATGATAAAGGCGACCAGTTATAAAGTTTACTCACCCAGTTGCTTCCATCACGGGCACCTAAAAAGAAAGCCGCCATCAGAGCAAAAGCAATCCATAACGAACTGCTCCATCGGCGGTAGATCATATAAAGGATACCTCCGCCTAATGCTGTGTTGGCCAATACCATTATAATAATGTCGAAATGCTGTATTGAAAACTCACGTATGCCATTTTTGTGCAGCACACTAAACAGAATGATCAACAATCCCCATCCGGCCAGAGACATCCATCGTTTATTATTGTGCCACCATCCTGAAGCGGGAGATGCAAAAACCAAAAGCATGCCTGCCATTGTAACCAGAGCGAGCGCCCATTTTATGTTTTCTGAAGCTTCCAATCCCCAGGGACGGGCATGTTGAGAAATTATGGCAAACAGCGCCAACCCTAAGAAACGCCACACCAAATGGCCGGTGATTCTGAATGTTGGTTCTCCCCGGTCGATGCGTCCGCCAAACGAAAAAGGGATGGCTGTACCCATCGAAAAAAGAAACATGGGGAATACCAGATCGACCCAGGTAATGCCGGGAATATCCGGATTGAAAACATGATCGGGAGGCGGCAATTGTGCATGGTACATCCATCCGGGAAGAGCTCCTTCAAAAGGGACGGTACCCGATAAAACCATCAATAAAATAGCCAATCCTCTAAGGGCATCCAATGCTTCAAATCGAACTTTTTTGTCTGTCATCGTCGATTGAGTTTAAGCCGTTTTTTAATCAAGTCCGGATAATCAGTGGTAATTCCTTCTATCCCTCTGTATTTATGACGAATCTCTGCAACCTTACCCTCATCATTAACAGTCCACACAAAAACTTCAAGGTTGTTTTGTTTCGCCTTTTTCATCAGCTCCTCACTCAAAACATTAAAATGGACGTTAAGACCATCGGCATCATATTCCAGGGCAGTTTTAATCAGCTCATCAACCGGCTTTTTCTCCCATACGAGCCAATAAAGGGGCACTTTGGGCAAATAATCTGAAGCCTCTTTCAGCTTAGCCGGATTGAAAGAGATAATTACAGTCTGGTTCGTTTTCCCGGTTCCCTGTAATAAGTCGGAAAGCATCGGAAAGACATTTCCTGCCTCACCTTCTTCCCAACAACATTTTATTTCAATAAAAAGTCTGACATCTGAAGGAAGTATTTCCAAAATTTCCCTCAGTGTAGGTATTTTAGTGTTGCCGCTAATGGAAAGTTCCTTCAAAGCTTTATATTCCGATTCCGGTACAACAAGTGAGTCCACACTCAAGCGGGCGGTATTACGGTCATGAAAAACCACAAGCGAGTCATCCTTTGTTCTCCAGATGTCCACCTCTATTGCATCACTGCCTAATTCTACGGCCTTTTCTACAGCCTCAATCGTATTTTCTGTTTCGCTTCCCGAAGCACCGCGATGAGCGATTACCTCTAATTTATTAGAACGACAGGCGCTCAGTGCAGTTAACACCATAAGAGCTATTGAAAATTGCTTCATTCGTAAAAAATTTATTTAGTGTCCGGGTAGAGCGGCTCATTACTTCGCCGCTCCCCCACAGACCCGTACGAGCGGATTTCCCGCATACGGTTCCTCTCAATTTGGTTTCGCTGATAGATAAGAATGATATATCTTGGGTTTTAACAATGGGTGCCAATGGTTCACCAATTTGGTGAACCGCTCCCATTGCCACGTGGCTTTACCCCCTCGTCTGTTCAGCCATTTATGTAATAAGGCCTTAACCTCATGAAAATAACCGGCCAGCCTTCGGGAATTGAACGTTATTCCATAATAATTGTAGTATCCACGCAGTTTGACATTCAAATCCCGGATAATATCCCTGATTTTATTATGCCTGTTGCATTTCAACCATTCTCCCATTTTATTTAGAGCCTCTGAGTATTTCTTCTTACTCGTTTTGCGTTTGAGTACAAGTTTCCCTTTTCTGCTTTTTCCCATGTAATGAGTAATCCCAGAAAATCAAAACTCCTGTTTCCTCTCTCAGGTCTGTTAAGGTTTATCAACCGGGTCTTTCCCGGATGCAACCGCAGAAAATATTTCTCAAATCGTTTGAATAGCACTCCCATTACTCGATTTGCGTCCTCTGCTCTCTCAAACCCGAGTACAAAGTCATCGGCATAACGAACTATAAAACTCCTGCCCTTCAATCTGGGTTGGATAACTTCTGAAAACCATTCATCCAACACATAATGCAGGTAAATATTACTCAGCAGTGGGGATACTATACCACCTTGAGGTGTCCCTTCTTCCGGATAACTCAAGGTTTCATCCTCAAGTATTCCTGCTTTGAGCCATTTATCCAGCATTTTGCGTATCTTTCCATCTTTCACCCTTCGGTCAAGAAATTCTCTTAATTGGCCGTGATTGATGCTTCCGAAGTAGTTTTGTATGTCTGCATCTATGATATAGCGCATTCCTCCAAAACTAACCTGCTGAAACATGTATGCTATAGCCTTGTGGCACGAACTGTTTGGTCTGAATCCATACGAGAAGTCTTTAAAAATCTCCTCGTAAATAGGTTCCATTACCCGCCGTACTGCTGATTGAAGAACCTTATCCTCTATCGTGGGTATACCTAACGGACGCTTATCAGTCTTCCCTTTGGGAATGTAGACCCGCCGTATCGGAGGCGCTTTGTAGCGTCCCGACTTATACTCGGAGAGCAACTCCGGTAAACGCTCCTCTGCTATCCCCACGTAATTAAACCAATCTTGTCCGTCTGTTCCCGCTGAGCTATACTTGTTGAGCCTCATGAACTCTTTGTATAGCATTTGGGGGGTGATGAACTGACTCAGGTTCGTTAGTGGTTCTTCTTTGAATTTCCTTGCCCGCTCTGCTATTTGCAGTTCTACGGTTGACATTTCTTCCATGTCACTGGTACATTTAATGTTTCTAAACTGCAATCCCAATATTTAGGCATCCCTTATCCTTGCCCGGATAAGTTTTCCCTTCCCTACTCTCTGGCTCTCATGGGGCTGATTCGCCAGATTTCAACCGGTACTATGGGGATGCTAAGACTGCCTTCACCCGTCTCCTCTCCTTCGGTTTCCCTCGGTTGAGGATACCATTTACGGTATTACCTGTTTCTTTACGCCTTGTCAGATGGTAATACGAACCTGACTGGCCAGTACATTTCGGGTGCGGTCTGCCCTTATTGACCGCCTCTCGTATGGAGGTGGGAGGCTCTCCCAAGTTCCCGTAGAAACCTCTTATGCATTTGCCTTGCTCGTCGACCCCGGTCAGGCATAGTCTCCTTACCATAACGGTTACTGTGCTTCCGTTCCCATGGACAGAATCATGAAAACCACGACATTAGCTTTATTTTCGAGGCTCAGTCACACGGCTTTTGCATTCCCTGTGTACGATTCGTGCCATCATTTCTGATAACTACGCAACACTCGGTTCCGGGTGCTGGTTAGGCTTTCCCAGGTAGGTTTGGTTACCTACAGGTTTCTGATGAAAAGTTTCAAAGAACTTTGCTAATCCCCTTTTCACGGGCTTAGCTTGGCGCAATCTGTCCATAAAATGCCATTTACTGCGTTACACTTGTCCGAAAACTACTCTTTTACGAAAAGTAAACTCCGTATTTTCGGACTTCGCAAGCCTTGTAAATGAGACTTTCTGAACAGACACACATATTGTGAAAACTTTTTGCGAGTTTATAGACGAGCACTATTTAGTGCGTGTCTCAATAGATCGTTAGATTTTTAGATATATAAGATGATTCATATAGGCCTAATATACTGCATTTTAATAAATACGACCTTTGATATTTACATCAACCGAAAACGGATCAGCGATACGGCTCAGCAAAGCAGCCATCTGGCTTCTTGTAAGATCAGCTTCGGGATTGAAAGTGCCATAATTAAGTTCTTTCCAAATATTTTGTCCTGTTTTCAGTTGATCATTGCCGGCAGTTTCTTTCCCTAAGTATTCTGCCAGTTCATAAGCGATTGAAATTCCTTCCTCTACAGAAAGCGTCTCATTTTTGAAAGTATAATCCATTTCCGGAACAAAGTCATTTAATCCAATCTTTAAAGCCTCAGCGGTCATCACCGAGTCGGGATGAAAAAGCGTCACATTCGACCATCCTATATTTTTGCCTTCACCCCGGATAATTCCGGTAGCACCGATTTTCTGAACGTCCTCCCAGAAAGCATCTTCGGGGGTAACATCGGAATAAGGCATCAGATATGCACCAGCTTTCAGAAGATGGGATTGCACCTCACGAACGGGGACTTCAGAGGGTGTAACATCATCCTTAACTGCTAGTGCAGCCAAAGTACCGGCAGCCTGGCCTATGAGAATACAAACAGGTTGCAATCGTGTTGTTCCATTGACAATATTGGTAACGGAAATCGATTTCTCGGCTACAATAAAATCTTCAGTGGATTTAGGAATTAGTGTTCCCAAAGGCAGAGAATAAGAAGGAACCGGATAGAAATGCAAGTCAGGCACTTTTGACTGATCGGGATATGCTGCATGGTGGTGGTCTATTGGATAATCACCCACGGCAATTCCGGTGCGATATAAAGGCCTCTCCTGATCGAAGGGACGTGCCAGATCATTAACTGTAAACGTGACCTTCCCTTTTATGCGTCGTGACTCACGATGGTAGGGAATTAACGGAAAACCATCTTCGGTTGGGAATTCATCGTCCGCTATTCCCAAGTGATTGAACTCCAACTCAGTTTGCAGATAATATATGTAACAACGCGTAAACCATTTGGCCTCTTGATAAGCTTCTTCCCGTTCTTCAGGAGTCATTTCGATAACGTTCAGATAATAATCATTCCCGTAAATGGGCCAGTTGATCATATATTTGTCATTTGGAAGTTTGCCGTATTCCATCATCTTATCGCACGGCCAAAGAGTACGCGAGATCGTATCGGGATCACAAACGCCCCGGCAGGTACAAAAAAACGGCGAAGGATCGTAATTTTCGGGACGATCAATGGTTTTGTCAGCATCTTTACCAAAATCCTGAAGGACAGCCACATAAGTCATATCCTGTACAATATCATTACTTTTCTCGGGAGCAATATCCTCCCCTGTTTCATAACGTGAATCCATCCCGATATCATAAGGAATTCCGGCCATTTTTGCGACATCACCCAGTTCTGTTCCATCAATAACGACCGAAGCTTCCACGGTCATTGTTCCATCCGGTCCGACAAGCTGCAAAAGCCAGCCGTTATCAGTTTTTTCCAGGGTATCCAGCTTTGTATTAAAAACCAAATCAAGGTTCGGTTCATTCATAGCCATTTCTCTGATCAATTTTTCACCGACAGATGGCTCAAACAAAACATTACTGACCCAGCCAGTCTTCACAGAATCAGATCCTCCGTAATAGTCGTAGAGTTTTTGTCTGAATTCCTCCCACAGCCCGGAATGCAAATTATAATTACCATCAATGGCACTTACCCCGGCAGAAGTTAACATCCCGCCCAGCCAGGGTCCTTCTTCAACAATGAGAGTCTCAGCTCCCATCCGGGCCGACTGAATACCGGCCATACTGCCGCTGGCACCACCGCCAACGACCAAAACATCGTAAGAATTCCTTTTTGTACAAGAAGTAAAAAAGAATGAAAAAAGGAGACTAAAAAGAATGATGTATTTTGTGTTATTCATCAGTATAAAATAAGGCTAAGTCATTGGTTTGATGGAACTCGCATGATTGTGTTTTATACATGTTCTTTTGTGACAAACTTTGTCATGCTCGTTTCATCCGTATAAAATTTATATAAGTTATTGTAATGATGCAACTTATCATACTTTAATTAATGTTAGATTCTTCGCTCCGCTCAGAATGACAGACTGTCTAATGTCATTCTGAGGAGGTAACGACGAAGAATCTATTCCTTGTTTTTGGTTTCTCAGATGATTAAAGGTTAGATGGTGTTTATACATGTTCTTTTGTGACAAATCTTGTCATGCTCGTTTCATCAGTAAAGTTATTGGTCTGATGAAAATCGTAATAAAGCCGCTCAATTAATAGACACCTTGACGCATGAGGATTAGATGTATTGAAACATCCAACAACATAATATCTTATGTCTCGAATGGACGACACCTTCGGCGTCGATATTTTTTGCGCATATATATGACAGCCTTTCAGGCTCCATTCTAATAACCTTTTTCAGATTAAGAGCACTGTCGCAGCTTCGAAGCTTATTTAATGAATTCAACGACATCGGTGCTACCATTCTCTCACCGCTCAGCGTCTATATTTCTACTCTCCTAATAATCTAATAGCCTTATTCCATGCTCAATGCCTAACCACCACCAAACTGTTTCAGAGCATCTTTTTCATTTCCGGTTCCCAGGTAATCTTTTCAAGTGTTTTCCAGCACTGAAACAGACCTCTCGGCACATGAAAACAACCTTTCCATTTTCCGCCTTTAAGGTTATGCGTAATTTCGCCTCTTCTATTCAGGTAACCAAACCACTCAGGATACCTGATATCTTTAAAATGATTCCAGGTATAGTCATGTACGTTTTCGAACCACCGGAGATTCTCTTCCGAACCGGTGAGACGATAACCTTTAATCAGGGAAATTAGTGTTTCCAGATGCACCCACCAAAGCTTCATATCCCATTCAAGTTGTTGAGGTGGCCGGTTTTTGGCATCCATAAAACAGAAAATACCCCCAAACTCCTGATCCCATCCGTGCTCAAGGGTTTGCAAGGTGATGGCTTGTGCTTTCTCAATAACATCCCTTCTGTTAAGTCGCTCAGCCAGATCCATGATAAACCACATGGCTTCAATAGCATGCCCCGGGTTGAGTAGTCTTCCGTCGAACGTATCGGAAAAAGAACCGTCCTGGTTCACATTTTCCACAATAAGGCCAAACTCGGGGCGATAAAAGACATTCATCACTTCGTCTATGAGTTTTCCAGCCGACTCTTCAACAAACTCTTTTCCAAGCAGATGCTCCATCTCCAGATTGAGGTTGCACATGATCATTGGGAGGGCAAAATTCTTCAGATTTCTGGTTCCGGGAACAGCTTTGTTGTACCTCCCTTTGGGATTATCCTGGCGCTCCAGGATGCGATCGTAAGTCTGCCGGGCAAGAGCGGTATATACATCGTTCCCGGTGGCCAGTCCGAGCTGGGCAAAAGCCATGGCTGCAAAGGTGAAAGAGAAAATGTTGTAAGGCTGAACAAGTGGTTTTCCCTCTTTGGTCAGACTGAAATACCAGTTTCCGTAGCCATCGTGGCCGTATTTTTTTAAAAAGTCACCTCCCTGTCGTGCAAATTCGAGCCATTCGGATTTTTGTTCCACCCGATTGTAAAGCATCGAAAAGAGCCAGACTTCACGGGCCTGCATCCAGACAAATTTGTCGGTATCGTAAACATTCCCTTCCCGATCGAGACACGAAAAAAACCCGCCATGTTCATCATCCCGCGATTTATCGAGCCAAAAAGGAACTATGTTCGTTAAAAGTTCATCCTTATATTGAACAGCCAGTTTTGTGAAGTCCATTATTTTTTGCTTTTAAACTGATTCAAATATTCCATGTAGCGGTTATACAAATGACCTGCCTGCAAATAAGCCGACTGAGGACTCATAAAATGCGAAAACTCAAAAGTAATGGCATTTTCAATGCCTGCTTTAGCTGCCATTTCGAGTTTCAATCGAAGCTTTTCCCACTTAATCGGCATAAACTTGATCGGCATATCCCTGTCAAAAGATTCCGAATTGGTCCAGCATTCAAGACCGAATTGATGGGCCAGCGATTTATTGAGCTGAAGGAATCCCGTCAAATCATCGTAATCCACATGACCGTCCTGAAAGGCGACAATATCCACCGCACCTTTAATGCCGTCAAAAATTTCACTCCAGTCTTTTTCATGCTGTTTTAGCGTTATGCCGTTACTTTTTGTTGTATCGGTAATAAATTGACTTACATTTTTAATCCCATCAATATAAGGAGAAATCAGTACCGGCAGTCCGTCAGATACATCCTTGCAATGTTTGGCCAGGCCTGCATACAAATCAATAATCTGTCCGGTTTTCCGACTGATTTCCTGTGAAACATACCATCCTTTAAAAGCCGACATTTTACCATAATTATTCCAGACTTCGTCGATGAATTCTTTATTGATATCTACTTCCTTCTGGAATTTTCCATTGATCCAATATTTTCCCGAATCATACAATCCGAAATAAAAATCCATCCCGAATTCACTAGCCAGCTCCAGAAACATACGAACCAGGTCGATCGGTGGACGGTAGGCCCCTTCATGGCTGGTCAAAACAGCTGAAGGAAATGTCTGCCATTTTCCATAACCCGCACGAATGAGAATAACCGTATCAATACCGGCTTTTTTCATGTAGCCGAAATCTTTTTTCCATTCTTCTCTCCCCCAGTTTTGATGGGGAATATCATGACTTATCTCGTCCAAAAATGTTCCTTTGATTCTCATCCAATTATCGTCTTAAATCGTTAACAATACTGTTTTTCAAAATTCTATTGACAGAGCACCTTATGTTCCTTAAAGTATTTAACCCAAATCTGATATCCTTTCTCGTTAAGGTGGAGTCCGTCAACACAAAATTCTTCCGGTAACTGATCGCCGTCTCCTGCAAAAACACGGAAAAGATCAATGACCTGAAGGTTATACCTGTTTCCTAATTCACGGATGTGCTCATTCAGTGTTTTAATGGCAGAAGTTTTGCCCTTCATGTAGTCGTATCTTACAGTAGATTCGTTAATCGGCAAAACCGTCTGAAGTACCAGGCGTGTACCGGGACTGTCACTTTTCACCTTCTGAATAATTTGTGCATATTTAGAAGCAATCATATCCGCCGAAAGGCCCCGACCAAGATCATTGATTCCGATCATCATAAAAATGGCAGCCGGTTTCCCTTTTAATATCGGATTTAACCTGGCATAGACGCCCCAGCAGTTATCCCCACCAATACCTCTGTTTACAACAGGAACCGAGGGGAACCATTCATTCCAAAGCCCGCGTTCCGTTATACTATTGCCCAGAAAAACAACATGCCAGGGCTTTACTTCAACCGTTTCATACATCGTTCGTTTATTCAGGTAATAATTATTATCATAAGAAGTATCAACTTTTGCCTCCTGTCCTGATGCATTACCCGCCAAACCAGAAAAAAGAAAAACTATTCCCCAGAGAGTTTTCGAACGCTTCAGATGGTTTAACATATTCTTACCCATTATTCAATATTTTTTATATGGTCATACCAGAAAAACTTCAACAATACTGTTGTTCCGATAAATACCCCAAGCGAAACCCAGGCAGAAGTATATTCGCCCGATAAGAAATAGAGCGGTAAAACAACCATTGACATCTGCCAGGTAATTCCCACTACCACATTAAAAGCATCGCGCTTGAAATCTTTATTAGGCACAAAGGAAGGGTCTTCTTTCATCACTGCACGTTTAACGGGTTCCCAGAAACCCCATGGTTTGGTTTGCCTGTAAAACTTTTTAAGGGTTTCCATATCTTCCGGTTTGGTAAGGAGCGTCCCCAGTACAGATGCCCCCATAGAAATGAGCAAAACAAGAGGATACATATAAATATCAATGGCACCCGGAACGAATATTCTTACAGTTGGTGGTACAATAACCGAGGCCACCAGGCCTCCGAGCATGCCATAGAAATACCCCATACCGTTAAAACGCCACCAAATCCATTTTAACACGTTGGCTGCGGCATAACCCCCGTAAAGAGAGGATGTAATCCACAATGTAAGACTATTCAGCGACCTGGCAAACAATCCAAAGGTTACCCCGATGAGTACCAGCAAAAAGCTAGACATATAACTGTAGCGAACCAACTTTTTATCGGATGCATCAGGATTCAGGTATTTTTTATAAAGATCATTGACCAGGTAAGCCGGTGCTGCATTAATAAAGGCGGCAAAAGTCCCCATAAAGGCAGCCAGCAATCCGGCCAACAGCAATCCTTTAATGCCGACAGGCACAAATTGTCGAATAGCCAGAGGAAGAACCATTTCAAAGTCAATATCGGCCCCCATTTTCATTAATTCCGGCTTAAGATAAACCAGTCCCATCACGGCAAAACCTCCAATCATCAGGTAACGGGGTATAAAAAGAACCAGGGAAGTCAGACCGCTCATCTTTGCTGCCTCGGCAGGTGTTCTGGTACTCAGGATTCGTTGCATATCGTAACTGGGAACAGGACCGGCCAAACTGGCAAAGATGCCTTTCAGGATCATCATCATTAACAGCATTCCAAACATTTCATAACCATCCGCACCTATCTTATCATTCAATTCGGGGAAAGTTTCCGACCAATCAAGGCTGAGTCGCCACTCGGGCCACAGATTGGTCCACCCATCGGGAATAACGGCAGAGAGTTGCTCTGGTGTCACCTGGTTGTAGGCAATTATTCCAATTGAAATACACGCCACGGTCATGATCAGGAACTGAAGCACTTCGGTACTGACAACACTGTACATCCCGCCTTTCATGGTATAAATAGTAGTTATAGCGATGATGATAAGGGCATATACCTGTTCCGAGGTGAGGTGTAAACCCAAAATAATTGTGGAAAGGTCCCACGTAAAGAAGGTCGTGGCAAATTTGCCGATGCCTTCCACGAAGTAAGCGATGAAGCCAATGACGCTAACCACGGCAAATACCACAACAATTATGTGTGAAAGTCGACCTCCCCTTCCATCTCCAAAACGGAAGGTAATCCATTGAGCCCCGGTCATTGTGTTGGAACGCCGCATCCAAATGGCCAGAAAAACCATCACAAATATCTGATTCCAGACAGGCCATAACCAAGGTATCCACGCACTTTTCAGTCCGTAAACGAAAACGATGGTAACCGTCCACATGGTTCCGGAGATATCGAACATCCCCGATGCATTGGAAAGTCCCAGGTAATACCATTTGATGGTGTTCCCTCCCAGAAAATAAGCCTGAAGGTCTTTTGTTGCTCGCTTCGACAGCCAGAATCCGATGAATAATGTCAGCGCCAGATAGGCCAGAACAACGCCAATATCGATGAGTGATAAGTTCATTGAAATAGTCTTATTGTTATTAAAAGAAGTCTGCCAATTAGAAATAAAAGCCTAACGGCACAAGCTTGCAACGCGTTTGGACAGGCCTTAACTCCAACAAATTATTATACTTTAAGGCTACTCCTGACCAGACACTGATCGCTTGATTCAAGCTAAAAAGCTTTCTAATGTCAGACTTCCATGTTATTCAGTTTCTTATTCGAGAATTATATGTTAGATACCGTATTGTTTTTTTCCCGTACTGAAAAAATAGAGAAGTATTCCACTCTATTCTTCTTGCCGGGCTTCAGAAATTGCATTTTCCAGCACCTGCCACCAGTCTTTATTTATGATGTGTACAATATCAAATATCATTAGTCCGTCAGTTTTGTTGTAAGCCATTTTCACAGCCTTTTTAAACTGCCCGGTATTCTGTTCATACTGTTCAACGTACAAGCTACCGGTTACAGGCACAGCACCTTTAATCACCTTGTTGGCAAGTTGGGCACTACCCTCAACGGAGTACCAGTAATCTTTCCCTTCACCCATGGCAGCTTCTCCTCTTTTCTCCATTGCCACTTCGTTCAGTTTTTCAACTTCCTCAATGGTTACTTCATAAAAGTAGAGGCCGGTCATGTAAAGATCGAGCAGTTCTGCATATCCGTAATTCCTGTAGTTTTCGGTTGCCCAATCGTAATCTTTGGAAGGGTCGTACCTTTTACTGGCCCAATTGACACCTAACTCATAATAAACCGGATACCAAGCACCGGTATAGGTGCCAAACTGAATATCAGGATTAGCTTGTTTTGTAACTTCCCGCGCGTCTTCAAAAAAGTTATAGATAACAGATGTTCGCCATTCAATCCATTTTTTGAAATGTTTGCCCTGCTTCCACTCATACTCTCCATTTTCATCCTGAACCCAATAAAGGATGTCATCTGGAAAATTTTCTACTTCTACACCAGCATATTCTTCAAAAGCTTTTTTCGAAAACTGACTAAAATCAGAAGTAATACCGTCATACCTCACTCTGTCAAGTACCAGACCATCCAGTTTCGGATATTTACTGACTACTTCCTCAATAATATTCAGCTGATATTTCTGAACATCAGGAAGTGCAGGATTTAACATACCGTTGTAATGCCATTTCATTTCTGAAATAGGCACAATAGAATCGCACCAATAGTTGATCGACTGCCACTCCGGATGATCTTCGTAAATAATTCCCCGGTTGTGGAAATTGTGTCCTCCGGCAAAAACATTCATCGATGCATGCACACCAAGTCCAAGCTTTTTACCTTCCTCAATAAATATTCCCAACATATCATAATCCCTGCTTCTTTCAACGCCTTCCCATTCCCCCATATACGGAGCATACTCGCTATCATACAACGTTTCTCCCATTATTGCTTTTACATCAACCACTACATCAGTAACGCCGATATCTTTTACTTTTTTCAGATAATATCGGATGGAATCGGGATAGCTTAACCGCTCATAGTTGGCTTCGCAATCGAACCACATATAAACCGGCTTTTCTCCTTCAGTCTGATTGTTTGAAGGACTGCAAAATGCGACCAAAACAGAAATTATAGCTGTAATAAATAATGGCACTTTTTTCATAATTCTAATTTATTTACATAAAAAACAATTTATCAACCACGCCTAAACTCGATTCATTTTTTCCCACAATCGCTCAGGTAGGGTCGCACAAGGGTTTCCCATAACCGGTATCCTGAAGGATTAAGATGTATCTTGTCGCCCAGAAAGATATCGTCCTTAATTGTTCCGTTTTTGTCGATCATCAACTGGCTGACATCGATAAATCTTAAATGTGGCTTGCTCATACAAAAATCTCTTACCAGACTGTTGGCTTTTTGATATTCATCAGACCATTTTTCTCTTGCCGGGCTGGGTTTTGTTGAAACGAAAGCAAGCTCTGTTCCGGGCAGAAAAATTTCTACCAGCCGGGTAAAGGTGATGACATCCTGAAGATAAGCTTCAGGACTCATTCCGGAAGCAATGTCATTATCGCCCTCGTAAACGATGATTTGACAAGGGTTATATGGTACAACAATATCATCAAAGTAATAAATGAGATCGGCCATATGCGATCCACCGAAAGCCCTGTTGAGAACATTATATTTTGGAAAATCATCATTCAGAGAACGCCAGGCCCTGAACGAAGAACTACCAATGAAAAGAATACCTCCCTCCTCAGGAGGGCTATTAAGGTCATTTTGCTTAAACTTAGCAATGTCATCATCCCACAATGATGCTCTTGAATAATTCTGCTGGGCAAAGGAGGTTAAACAAAAAAATACACTTATTATTAAAATTATTATTTTATTCATGAAGTATGATTTTTTTACTCAAAAAAATTCAATCTCATTTTTCTTTTGTTTCTAAATTCCATCGCCATTAATCACAATTGTTTCAGCACCGATTTCCATATCATCACCGGAGCAGGAAATATCAAAATACGTCTCATCAGGACATCGCATATCAGTATATCGTCCTTGATGCATGGGGACAGAAAGTATTTCGTCCTGAAAGTTTCTATATAAGGAAGTGTAGAGCCAGGTTGAGGCTTTTACCACAGTCCTTGTTGGAGAAACTTCTTTCCCTTCATTCCCTACCTGGTCAATGGCATTAACCCTCTTGTATTCGGCCGGAACGTCATATCTATATCCGTCGCATTGAAACTTTTTTCGAAATGTCTTCCTGCTTCCTTCCACTTCAAACAAGAGTTTTCTATCCTCAATGAGGCGTAGAGAAATGGTAACCGTATCTCCCGGATACCAATAAAAACTGTCAACTGCAGGAGCATTTTCATATATTGCCTTTTGTCCTGTCGGATTGAAAGCAGTACGCCTTAAAAATGGCCGAAAAGCCCTTCTGTCATCTGTAACATTACCATTTTCATCTATTATAACTTCCCAGGTAAGACCTAAATCCGTTTCTTGTCCTTCCGAATTACCTCCAACATATACTGAAGGATTATCCATGAATTGTGCTGGTTTTTCAGGATTATCCCGGGACGAATCAAATTCAATCTCCGGTAAAACAACTTTTCCTTCAATACCAACCCACGAGTCGTGTGATGACACAATTTTCCGATAATAAGCACCGGAAAAACATTCTTTACTCGCGGCAGGTTTCACTTCGGATGGAAAATAAGTGTTTATATAATCCTTTTCGAGCAAAGACTCCTCCACATCTTTTGCGTCTGTTCTTTTTTCGGTCCTGCCACATCCAACTATGGATACCCCGAAAAGAACCATTAGCAAAAGTCGCTTAATAGGCATAACGCAATGCATGGTTGTGTTTTTTTTAATTAACCCGGAAAATTATTTCTAACTACTTTTTTTAAAAAACCTGATTTTCGAAGAAAGAGTGTAAAAACACTAAACAACAACCGGTCATTTTGATATGTCAGACAATCAATTTCATTGTTAACTCAATTGAAAAATCCGGTCGTTAAATGAAAAACTATCAATTCTCTTCGTTGCTTATTACATTGTCAATTCCCTCTTTTACTGCATCCCATTGATCCTTTTGTTTAAGATGAATCATATCAAACAGAAAATAACCATCACAAACATCCATAACAGCATCAACCGATTCAATGATGGCATTATCAGTGACCTCGTCGCCGGCAGTGGCCCATTCTCCATTTCCTACATCAGGCCCTCCAACAACAGCGGCATCTCCTTTGATCTTATCCATGGCCTGTGAACAAAAACCCTGAATCGTCCATTCAGTTGTACCATAAACCCTGGTTGGCGAAGCATAAGCCCCAATCAGTATTATGTCCATGATATCCGCATATCCGTAATTATCGTATTCAGAAGTTGCCCATGCAGGATAGTCCGAAGCTGTGTTATAATCAGGACTTGCCCAATTAACGCCCACTCCGTAATAGGTAGAATACCAGCCTCCTACATATACCCCGAATTTTATATCGGGATTCACCGATCTCACTCTTTCTGCTGCCTTTTCGAAAAAATCGTGCATCACCATAACACGAAATTCCAGCCACTTTTTAAAATATTCGGGAGTAGAAGACGGGAGATTACCGGGTGTAGTACCGGCGGCCATAACATCTTCAGGAAAGTTTTGGATCGAATACCCCAGGTAGTTCTCAAATTTTTCTTTGGTATATGAGGAAAAATCACTATCCAGTCCAGCAAAACGGGCTCTGTCAAGAATAATGCCTTCCAGCCCTTCATAAGCAGCTAAATCTTCAAGCATATCGCAGATATAATTTTGCACATCCTCCCGGGCAGGATTAAAAAACTTAGCACCCGTTCCACTAATCTCCATAGTGCTTTGAATTCCTGTTTCGGTCAGCAGCTGTGTTGCCCATTCTTCTTTCTCCTGATCCCTGAACAGAACACCTTCTGACCCCAGACTCGTCGTGTTACCTCCTACCATGGTATTAATCCCGGCATAAACTTTCAGCCCCACTTCATCCCCTGCATCTATAAATGCCTGCAGATAATCCCACGTTGCGGTCCTTTCAACCTTTGAATATCCTTCGGTCAGCCAGGCCCCCAGCCATTGAACCTGTTCTACAACATCTGTGTTAAACAGTACATCACCAGTAGTTGGGCGAACATCAACCACGACACTTGTAAAACCTGCATCCTTAGCCAATTGAAGATCACGAAGTATATTATCCTTGCTGTTAGCAAAATCAATAAAGTTGGCAGCAGCATCTATCCACAACACTCTGGGTTTGGAATCTTCTTCATTATCATCCCACTCCCACCCGGGCTTTGTCTCATCATTTTTGTCGCACGACATAGAAGACAACATCAGAGGAACGAGCATTATGAAAAACAACCTTATCATTTTGATCTTTTGATTCTCCATTTCCAATAATTGAAGTAACAGCGATATTGACATCCGAAATACCGGATATCAATATCGCCTTATTTAATTTTTACATATCAATACAATCGAACTGGTATCCAACCACATAACCATTGGTAAACATGAAATAGAGGTAGAGATAGAAACCATCGTCCGACACTTTAAGGGCAACATCTCCGGTTCCGTTGGCATTAGCAACGCCTCCAGAAATGGCGTTGGGCCCATAAGTATTCAGAGGTGTTTCCCACACAACAGCAGGACAGGTTCCGGATGCAAGATTGCCGGTAAAATTGGCTTCGGAACTAACATCCAACAACCAAACCATATCTGCTGCACCCCAGGTAAAACTGTTTACCCAGTTGACAGTAGTATATTGAGCATTATTGAACTCAACAAAATCAACAGCATTCTGAATATAATTCACACTAATCGACTCCAGTTTGCTGCTTACTTCGTTGGTGCTTCCGTCTACCCAGGCAAAGGTGTTGTCGGAATAAGAAGCCACAAAATAGTCGCTGTTAACGTCAGAACCTGAAGTGTGGACAATATCAACATTGGTCGTCCAACCTTTTTCAAGACCACTCATGGTTACAATTTCAGGTGTCTGGGATGCTAAAACGCCTCCGGAAATCGTCCAACGGGCAAATTGCTGACCATAGTCAAGAATTGGCGCAGTAATAATTGCATCTCCGTTAATATCACCCTGAACAGACATTTTCCGGCCTACGGCAACACCACCATCCCATTCTATCATCAACTCGGGGGTATCTGAGACTGAAGCTACTTTCCATATTCTGAATGCCCCATCATTGGGAGCAAGGTTGCAGATCAAAATATTTCCAGCACGATCGGCAGTGCTATAAAAGTTTGTTAAATTCCCTTTTGCAGAACCAAGTTCTATTTCTCCAACTTTCTCGCCGCTCTTTGCATCCAGATAAATACTATTCTGGTTTCTTGTGTTAAGAACAACGTATTCGTCTGTTACGGCCATACCGCCTGTCAGATGGTCAACAGTAATTCCCACGTCAGCCTTCAATTGCTTAGCAAACATAAGCTTTGCACTTCCAGAACGAATTCCATAGGGAAGTTTTTCGGGAACTTCTTTTTTCACTGTATATACATTCCGGGTCACTCCGTCATGAGCCGTGACAGTCAGTTCCACCTCTTCGTTATAGTCAAGGGCCTCTTCGCGGGGATCCGGAGAAATTGTAGCATGATACGATAATGTGACATCGGCAAGAGCAGGTTCAAGTTCACCAATAGCCACCAGCGAAATTGTTTTTTTAGATTCATTAATAACTCCTGTCAGACCAAGTTCCGGTAAACTGAATTCTTTGATCCGGCATTCCGAACTTTTCCGTATTTCACCCCGAACAATGTATTTGTGTTCTTCCCCAAGCTGATCATTCACCGTAATAACATTGTCCTTGGACAAATCCATATACAGAAGCGGAGGAGAAACGGTAACGTTATCATCAAGGTTGGCCCGAACCCTCATATTTGAAATCATTTCCTCGGTAACCCTGTTGTTACTACTCACGGGAAAATAGTAGGGAATGGGGATCACGATCTCATTGGTTCCTTCTACAATGGTTCCGGTGAACTCACCTGTACCATCGGGAAAAGTTGCTGTAATGCTGTTTATTCCCTCTCTTGAGACTGAGGGCAACAACTCATCCGGTTCTTTACACCCACCAATAAAGGTGAGTAATAAAGCTATTGCAAAAATTATATTTCTTTTCATAGTTTTCCGCTTTATTTCCATTCGTCATATTGTTCTATTGCTGAATTGTTTGCCAGCTCACTATAAGGAACGGGCAGAACATAAGTCTTCTCAAGGAATTTACGATCCTTAAGATCACAGTCAACATATTCATAGAGAAAACCTCCAGCAGATTGGGAAATTTTCATTCCATGTACCCTGTAACCGTTGTATTCTGTATGAGCCAGTCGCCAACGACGCATATCCCAGTAAAGATGTCCTTCGTAGGCGAGTTCAATTTTCCTTTCGTGACGGATGGCCTCAAAAAGCTCATCGCCAGTCAGTCCTGTTTTGTCAGGAAGACCAACCCTTTCTCTGACCTTGTTCAGATCATCCAGAGCTTTTCCGCTATTTCCTAAATTGTAATGGGCTTCGGCACGATTCAGGTATACCTCGGCCAGTCGTAATTCGACCCATGGATGGGTGCTGTTGTATGTAACCAGATCGGTATGTTCTTCATCACGGTATTTGCGAAGATAGTAACCAGTAACTGTACGTCCTTTTGTGTAGGTATCTTCTCTGTATCCCATGTACCTCCCATTGGTGCCATCCACTGAATTTTCCATGGTTTTTCCCATCCAGTCAGAACCATTATATATAACTGTAGCATGAAAACGCGGTTCCAACTCATCATAAGGAGGAGGTGTAGTAGTTCCACCTTCAACATGCCAGGGCGACCAGTCTACCTGAGTGCCGTCGGCTTTCTCATAAGCTTCAACCATTTCCTGGGTAGGTGTTCCGCTTCCCCCTTGATTTTCAATCTCACCATAAGTGGCATAAGCTTTATCAAAAGTGTGATTGGGCCCGGTAAGCAAATAATTATACTCAAGAATAGACTCAGAATTACCGCCCTTCCAGGCATCTTCATACTCGTCGGTTAAACTATAAACTCCCAATGCCAACACCGAATCGGCTGCATTTTTTGCAGATTCCCAACGTTCTGCATATAACATTGCCCTCGATTTGAAAGCATAAGCAGCACCTTTGGTTACACGTTCACTTGTGGCATCATTCCATTGAACGGGCAAAACCGAAGCAGCGAAATCAAGGTCTTTCTCGATAAGATTCCAGGTTTCTTCAGCTGTTGAACGGTCTTTATCCTTTTGAAGATTCATATCCGTGTAAAGAATAACCCCGCCATGTCGCTTAGCAAGCTGGAAATAAAGAAATGCACGAAAAAAACGTGCCTGCCCTTCAAAAAGATTATTGGTTTCCTCATCAAGCTCAGAATATTGCTCTAAACCAACCAGAAATTCATTAACACGCCTGATTCTCTCATAGGTTTCTCCCCATGTATCCAGCAGATTTCCTGATGGAGAGATCATCTCCGGATCAAAAACATACAGATTCGCATCGCCCGCTTTACTTCCGGGAACATAAGAACCATACTTCAACGTTTCGGTCATCCCTTCGGTCAGACTCCCATTAAATTGTGAAGTTCCAAAATTTCCATAACGGTCGAGGTAAGGATAAAATGCATTGACATAAAGGTTAACATTATCTTTATTTGCCCACACCACTTCATCGGAGATCCTGTCTGTCGGGGTTGTGTCCAGGTAATCATCACAACCTGCAAAACCAATAACACCCAGAATAAAGGCTATATTATAAATAATTTTCATAGTGCTCAAAATTAAAATGTCAGTTTAACACCCATTGAATAAATTCGCTGTTGAGGATAGTATCCATTAGATACACCCGGCTGTTCAGGGTCGATGTTATACTTTTTCAATCCACTAAAAGTTAAAAGGTTCTGACCCTCAGCATAAATTCTTAAAGTACTCATTCCTAAAGATGCAATCCATCTTTGAGGCAACGTATATCCAATTTGCAAATTCTTAAGTCTCAGATAATCACCATTGCGATACCAGAACGATGAGGAATACCCATTATTGGTACTAGCAGGCACAACGGCCAGCCTTGGGAATTCTCCACCCGGATTGTCTTCCCTCCAAGAGTTTTCAATCAGATATTTTGGCGAATTTCCTCCATGATAGAATGGCTTTGTCATTGAAGTATTGTCCATTATACCACTTGGATAGACGCCGGTAAGGGCTACATCACGACCAAGAGCACCCTGGAAAAGAAATGAAGCATCAAAGTTTCGCCATTCCCCGGAAAAAGAAAATCCTCCGATAAACTTGGGATAGGCTGATTTCCCGATGTATCCGCGATCCTGCTCGTAAGTAATGACTCCATCGCCGTTGCGGTCCTTGTATTTAATATCACCGACCCGAACGTCTTTCCCCGGAATCAAAGGAGAATTATTGATCTCTTCCTGACTTTGGAACAAACCTTCAGCAATAAAGCCAACCTGTGAACCAACTTCTTTTCCTGTAAGTTTAAGCCAGTCAGGCGTGTTTGGCGAATCTCCATACCTCAACCATCTTCTCTTGGTATAGGTTCCGTTCACGTTAATGTTATATGAAAAGTCACCCAACCTGTTTCGATGGAATAAATTAAATTCAAAACCTTTATGGTCCTGCTCATTATTGTTTGCATATCCCGGAACATAACCTCCAAATGATGGAGGGTAAGTAGCATCTACAGAGCTGAGCATATCATAAATATATTTATAGAAAACATCAAACTCAACGCCTAACTTGCCTTTCCAGAAAATAGCATCAAAACCTGCATTATATTGCAAAGACTTCGCCCATGTCAGGTTTTTGTTGGCCGGACGGGAAGTTATCAAACCATTTTTAGGCTCTCCGCCAATAACTACAGCCGGATTGTTAAGAAACGAGAGAGTGTTCAGGTAATAGTAAGGAGGAATTTCTGTTGTACCGGTCAAACCTATACCACCTCTGAGCTTTAGATTATTAATAAAATTAAGGTTATCAAACCAGCTTTCCTCAGAAATTCTCCAGCCTAATGAAGCAGCGGGGAAAGCACCCCAACGGTCGTTCATACCGCCAAATACATAGCTTCCGTCGTATCGGAATGAAAGTTCTGCAAGATATTTGGAAGCATAATCATAATTAAGCCTGCCTACAATTCCAACTTCTCTTTGTTTATAGCTGCCACCGGAGACATCGGTTTTCTCTTGCAGTGTGGCAAAATCGAGCTCATCCAATTCAAGAATATCGAAACCATAACCATAAGCCCCAAAATTATCTCCTTCTCTTTCGATTGTTTCTAACAGAGCAAGAGCAGAGATATTATGTTTTCCAAATTGATTATCGTACTTCAGACTGGTATTGGTAGTCAGATGGGTATACTTTGATGATCCTTCTGCCAGACTTGCAGTTTCACCCCTGGGATCGTATGTATAGGAATAATTGATGTCTCCCTCAGGAGTTGTTGGAAGATTTGCGACATAAGTATAATATGGCGTAGAGAAAGATTTTGATGTTTGATTTGACATGTCATAAGCCACGAGAAACTTAGCTTGTAATCCCCGAATAAACGGCATGTGATAATTCAACGAAAGATTCGTTTGAATGATATTGGTTTTTACCTTATTATACCCACTTTTTTCAGAAGCTGCAATCGGATTAACATAAGAGCTTGCTGTACGCGTAGACACAGGAACACCTTCAATTTCCTCAACAGCATATGGATGTGCCCGGATGGCCTGTTGTGGTATATTGTTCCAATCACCCGGATTAGCAGAAAAACCAGGGCGCTTTCTGTCTTCAACACGTGCCGAAATGTCAAACCGCAGATCAAGATTCTCGGCAATCACGGCATCGATATTGGAACGTAAATTAATCCGGTCGAAATTAAATCCGCTGACATTACCTTCCTGGTCGAAATATCCCAGTGACGTAAAATACTTAATGTTTTCATTTCCTCCGGATGCATTGACATTGAAATTCCTATTGGTACCAATATCAAAAGTTTTATCATACCAGTTGGTATTTCCCCATCCATCCGTCGGGTCATCATTTTGCATCATTTCAACATGCTCCGACGAAAATACCGGCTGGTCACCATCCATTTCGCGGGCTTTATTATACCAGTAAGCATATTCAGGGCCGTTCAGTAAATCCAGCATTTGAGTATTTTCACTAATACCATATCCCGCATTAAATGTAATTTGTGAATCCCCTTCCTGACCTCTTTTTGTTGTTACAATAATAACAGCATTGGCGTCCATCCCGTAAATCGCGGCTGAAGAAGCATCTTTTAACACAGAAACAGATTCAATTTCATTGGGGTCTATTTCAGAAAAATCCCTTTCAATTCCGTCAACAATATATTTGGCAGATGATCCACGTACCAGCAAACTGGCAGCATCTGCCCCGGGCTGACCGGATTGTTGCAGAGAGATAACGCCGGGAACAACACCACCCAGTTTACTTGTAATATTACCAACGGGAGCTTTAAGTAGCATCTCTCCGTCTATTTGTGATACAGCACCGGTAACACTTGCTTTTTTCTGTGTTCCATACCCGACTACAACCACTTCGTCTAGTTCTGCCAACGATTCTTCAAGCGTAACGTTGATGGAACGTTGACCATTGACAGGAATCTCTTTATTATCAAATCCAATGAAGGAGAATACCAGTACGGCATTTCCATCTGTTACTTCGATTGAGTAATTACCATCAATATCAGTAATTACCCCGTTCGAGGTACCTTTTTCGACAATGTTGACACCTATTAACGGTTCATTTTTTGTGTCAACTACCTTTCCCGAAACCTGATGCTGGCCTGCCAGCCCCTGAGCACCAAGCAAAGAAAAGAGCATTAAAAAACAACAATACAAATACAGCTTTTTCATGATAAAATTTTTTAATTGTGCTGTTCAACAAAACTGATTAAAGAATATTGAAATGTTTGATCCATTAAAAATGTTGGTTACCATATTTCAAAAATTCATTGACTTGTTTATTATTTTATTTTCTTAATGCAAATCTATTTCTAAAAATTTTTAATAACAAATTTTTTTAAAGTTTTTTTACATGGATATTTTAAAACAACTGATAATGCCCTGTCAAGCATAAAAAATCTCACAAGATACAATGATTTTCGTTTTTTCTTGATGAACCTGAATATACACTGTCGAAATTTCAACAAACCAACAGGAGCAGATAACCCGGCAGAAAACAATGAATACAATATTTATAAACAAAAACCCGACCTGCTTAAAAAAATGCAAGTCAGGTTTCTTTAGTTTTATTGTTAAAATTAAATTTTTTAATTCTTAGGGATTTATTTTTAAATTTTTTTATCTAAAATTTTTGATGGCCGGAAAAGTGTATTTAAACGGTTGCCTCATCCACCAGATAAACGATAGATTTGTAGGTAATACCGCTGTGAAGGGAGAGGCCTATCTCGCAGGTACGACTGGTGCTGTAACCCTCACGGACATCTTCGGGGAGCTGCCTCTTTAAAGGTTTCAGGGCCGATGCATTCAGTTCGGGATGAGTAAACCCGCGATCGCCGGCCCAGCCGCAACAGCCTACCTCATCGGGAACAATCACTTCGGCGGCGCACATTTCGGCCAGCTGCCTGAACTTATCGCCCAATTCCATTTTGGTGCTGCTACAGGTGGTATGAATGGTAACCCTGCGATCGACCGGATTAAACTGAAGCCTGCCGGGGAAATATTCCAAAATAAATTCCACAGGTTCATATAATTTGAGATTAGAAGAGAGTGTTTCTCTCATCCTCAGCAGGCAGGGACTCATGTCACAATAGACAGGATATTTTCCGTTGAGCGAAGCCTTTTGAAGCGCCTGGTCCAACTCCCGAGCCTTACGCATCCCCTGTTCTTTAAATCCCTTGCTGTCGAAGGCCATGCCGCAACATAAATTTTTTAATCCCTCGGGAAAAACAACTCTGAAACCTGCTTTTTCGAGCAACGACCTTGTTTTTTCTACCACTGTCATTTCCCTGCCGTAATCGGCAGATTTCCCCATCGTGCGATTGATGCAGGTTGGAAAATAGACAACAGTATCACGCTGATCATCCATCTGGTTGCTGACATAACTTTTCTCCGGGGGTCCGCCATGAGGCATTCGGGGATTCCAAAGAGGAATGCGACCGCCTGTAGCCTTAAATAAAAGTGTTGATAAGGCTGACATGGTCTTTGTGCCTGCCAACCTGTGCATGAATGCTACAACATTCAAGGCAATCCGTGCACCCTTTGTAACGAAAACCATATTTCTTGCTACCCACCATGCTACTTTGTTACCTGCTGGCGAATGCATATTGAAACGCAAATCCTTAATGAGTTTGCCGGTATTTATATCAACCGGGCAGGCGAGCTCGCACAGTCCGTCGGTAGCGCAGGTTGCTTCGCCATGGTAATTGTACGCTTGCTTTAACTGCGTCAATCGTTTAACATCGTTCCCTTTTGCAGAAAGGCGATACATCTCTCTGTAAGCAACAATGCGCTGGCGTGGTGTGAGCGTAATGTCGCGCGAGGGACAATTAATCTCACAGAACCCGCATTCAATGCAGGAATCAATAAGATCGTGCGCAACCGGCAATGGTTTCAGGTTTTTCAGATGAACCTGTGGATCATCGTTTATAATAACACCTGGATTAAGCAAATGTAAAGGATCAACAATATCTTTGATCCTTTTCATGACATCATAAATTTCGGCTCCCCACTCTTTTCGGACAAACGGAGCCATGTTGCGACCGGTGCCATGCTCGGCTTTCAGGCTGCCGTCAAACCGATCAATCACAAGTTGAACGAGATCGTCCATAAACCTGCGGTATTTATCAAGCCCTGAGGAATCATTAAAATCGGGCATTATAACAAAATGGATATTACCATCCAGCAAATGCCCCCAAATCACATACCCGTCGTAGCTATAGGCCTCAAGTAATTTTTTGAGTTCAACCAGTGCATCGCCCAGCACCTCTGCCCTGAAAGCGATATCCTCTATAATACAGGCCGTTCCTTTAGGACGGGAAGCAGCGGCAGAGGTAAACAAACCTTTTCGCACACGCCAAAGCCGGTTATACTCATCAGAATTTGTTGTAAAAACGACCGGGTAAACCGTATTGAATCCGGCAAGAGCGAACTCAATGGCTTCTGTCCTGGCCGTCAGTGTCTTGTCATCGTCCGCAGATGTTTCGATTAATAATGCTACCACATCATTGTCCAACTCTTTTAACACGGGTGGCATTCCAGGCTTATTCTCAACGGAACGAAGAGCATTGCGGTCCATCAGTTCGGCCGCACTCACGTCGCACTCGCGCAACGGAATAATAGCATCGCAGGCCGATTTTATGTCATGAAAGAAAGCCATAGATGTGGCCTTAAGCCGATAATCTGTTACAGTCCGGAAAGTGACCTCTGAAATGAACCCCAACGTTCCCTCAGAACCCACCATCAGGTGCTGAAGAATATCAACAGGATCCTCAAAATCGACCAGTGAATTAACCCCGTATCCGCAGGTATTTTTCAGCTCAAATTTGTGGTTGATTTTAGTTCTTACCCTTTCAGATTCCTTAACCTGCCCGGCCAGACCGGAAAGTTGTCCGACCATTTCGGAGTGGCTTTGGCGAAATGCCTCCCTTGAGGCTTCGTCACGCGTATCGAGCACAGTGCCATCGCTGAGAATCATACGCATTCCCTCAATGGTATTGTAACTATTATGCCGTATCCCGTAGCTGGAACCACTGGCATTATTGGAGACGATGCCTCCAATACGTGCTGAATTGACAGAGGCAGGACTGGGGCCTAACTTACGGCCATAGGGGGCCAAACGTACATTGGCCAATCCTCCTGTAATTCCACTTTGAAAGGTCGCCAGCTCTCCGTCTCCCGATATACTAAAATCCGAGAAACCCGCACCTGTTTCAATCAGGACAGAATCGGTTATGGTCTGGCCGCTAAGGCTTGTCCCTCCGGCTTTGAATGTAACCGGCGTCTTATGCCGATGACAAACCTTTAAAACCTCTCTCATCTCATTCTCTGTCTCTACCCGCAAAACCATTTGGGGCACCAGGCGGTAAAACCCGGCATCGGTACCTTTGGTAAGCGTGTAAAGAGGATCGGTATAAATGCGGGACTGCGGTAATATCTTTTTTATGTCCTTTTTGAATTCTTGAGTGATGTTTTTTCTGTATTCCATTTTTATAAATTGAATAACATTCAATATTCAAAGATATAATACTTCTGACGTATTATACAAATATAAGCCTTTATTTTTTGGATTTAAAGCTGAGGGAGAATGCGTTTAAATACGACTTCGAGGTGTTATGAGTTTTGTCAATTTTTATTCTACGCTGAGAACGCAACATTAAAGAAGTGCTATAAACACAAAGAAAAAATTTGATGAATGAAAGGTTTAGCACAAAAGAACATGTATGAGTGCAGTCTAAAAAGCCTTTTGACCCCTAAATCCCCTAAAGGGGACTTTTTTAAACTGCTGATTTTTAGCAGTTCCCCTTTAGGGGTCAGGGTAAAAATGGTAAAAATCAGCAGTTTGAAGGCTTTTTATACTGCACTCATGTATATAATCAATCATGCGAGTTCCATCAGACCAATAACTCAGACTAATTTTATACTGATGAAACGAGCATGACAAAGGTTGTCACAACTTGTCCCGCACTCTTTTTTTCTCAATTATTAATCCATTCAAAATTTCAAGCCATCAGCTTCTATTCCTCATAAAGTAAATAAGGTCTTCTTTGTTTCTTAAACTTCTCAACATCATCAATCCACATGGCTTCTATCTCTTCGGCCGGTTTACCCTGAATAATCATTTCACGGACATAATCGACACCGATCAGTTTTTCAAAGAATGGCCGGAAAAAATGATTTCCCATATTTAAATTATTGTATGCATCAATCACATAAGACAAGTCAATGCCTTCTTCAAAAATCTTCTCATTTGGAATATCAGAAAGATCAACACCGTAACATTTTTTATTCAGTTGAGGCGGATTTTTGGCGCCCGGCATACTCCTTGGGGTAAAGCTAAAATCATAGCCTTTCATATTGGGATGCCCGTAAACCTGGAAAGGCTTTGAGGTTCCTCGTCCGAGACTTACCGGGGTAGCCTCGAAATAACAGGTTGAGGGATAGAGGTAGATCGACTTCATGTTCGGAAGATTGGGTGAGGGCGGTACAGGAACAGTATACAATGTCTGGTGTGCATAATTATCACAGGTAATGACCTCAAGATCGCATTTCCGACCATCCGGCAGCCATCCTTCACCGTTCACCATATTTGCCAGTTCACCAAGCGTCATACCGTGAACAACCGGAATAGGAAGCCAGCCGACCCCCGACTTATGTTTCATATCAAGTATCGGCCCGTCGACGTAATGCCCGTTGGGATTCGGGCGGTCAAGAATGATCATCTTCTTATCATTCAGTGCACAAACATCCATCAACTTAACCATGGTAATATAATAAGTATAAAACCTCACGCCCACATCCTGAATATCGACCAGCAAAACATCAAAACCATTCAGAATTTTCGCATCAATTCCTTCTTTGTTTCCGCCATACAGTGAAAAAATGGGAAGGCCCGTTTTTTCATCCACCGAATTGGCCACATGTTCACCGGCATCTGCCGTCCCCCTAAAACCATGTTCGGGAGCAAATATACCAATGACATCAAAATTGTTTTCCAACAAAAAATCGACCAGGTGTTTATCTCCAACCAGTCCGGTATGATTGGAAAACACAGCAATCCGTTGATTTTCCAAAAGCGGAAAATATTCCGATGTGCGCTCGGCTCCCACGATTACTTTTTGGGCGTGGGAGGTAGTACAACCCAGAAAAAGAATCATTACCAAAATCATTTTAATATTGCTCATAGCTCAATATTTTAATTCGAGAATTTGTACATATTTTATGTTGTGACAAACCTTGTCATGCTCGTTTCATCTTAGTAATTTACAAATACAAACGACAAAAATCACAAAAAGGTCAACCGAAGAGGCCTTTTGCGATAATAATAAAAATAGTACTGAATGATACTATTCTGATTTCCATCCGAAATTCTGCTTTAGTAATGAGTGTAGTATAAAAAGCATGCTTTTGTCAAAATCCAGGCGTTTTAAATTTTTGTGCCGGAGTTAACGTATTGTTAATGAGGATGAAAAAATTTAAGACACCAACGAGTTTGGCAACAAAGATGCTTTTTAGACTGGGCTCAGTAATTATATCCATTTATTTCTCTCAGTATGTCATAATTTAACTGTTTTTTAAAAATAAATTAACTCTCTCTATCTCATATTCATGGGATGTCGAAGTTTCATGACCTTGCCTTCCATTAAGGTTATCCAGAGGTTCCCCTCATCGTCAGTCACTATTTTGTTTATCGAAGAATTGCCGGCTTTGTATTTCCATAAAACCTGTTCTCCATCGGACGAGACAACCGTGACCAGTCCGTTTTTGGTAGCCCCGGCAACCCACTTGTGGCCGGCGACAAGCGGACACGGATTATGGTCGTAGCCAATACCCGCGTCGATGGTCCACAATGTCTTTGGAATAGCTGTCAGGGAGGACACGGCTATGATGGAATCGTTCATCAGTTTGGCATAAACCTGCGTTCCGTCGGAACTAATACCCATGGACTCTCGTACCTGATGCTCGTTTGTTCGCCATAACTGCTTCCCTGTTTCCAGATCGATGGCCGTCATGTACCGGTCGGGGGCAACAATGAAAACTTTCCCGTTAGAAATAACAGGATTTATATTGCCGGGAGAATAAAGTTTCACGGAAGTGCCATTGTTCCATTTCCATCTCAACGACCCTGTTTCTTTATCGAGGCTGTAAAGATGCCTGTCCCAGGCGCCAAACACCACTTCCTTGTTGCCCAGTGCCGGTTTACCCTGTACCAGTCCGTCTATATCGTTGTATTTCCAGAGAACAGAACCATCCGATATATCTATTTTGAAGAACCCGGAATGACCACCTCCGATATAAAGCGCATCGTTTTCAACAATACCTTCGGCAAGTACAGGAGTCCCTGCATTAACGCTCCATACTTCGCTACCATCAGATACGTTCAGCCCGACAATCTCGCCTTCGACATTCCCGAAAGCCACCACTTCACCATTGGTAACCGGCGTCGAATAAAGTGCGCCGCTGTATCGGTGCTCCCAAATCACCTTTTTATCAGCAATTCTTAAACCTTTGATATATCCAAGGGAGTTGCCATAAACCAGTATTGAGTCATTAATCAGACAGGGCCCGGTGAAGATGGAAGCGGTATCTTTTAATTCAAATTCTACTTGTACATCAGGATATTTTGAATTAACAGAATAATCGGGACGTGTTGACACGGGAATTGTCTCCAATGTATCGGGAGATAACAAGTTGAAAGCGAAAAAGGGCTCTCTTTTACTTTCCCCAGGCTCTTTATTAAAAACAAAAACACTGTCATTCCATAGTTCTAACAAGGTGAATCCGGGATCGTCGAATTGAGAAGTAACGAGAGAGCGTCCCATAATGCCGGGAATTCCCTCAAAGTTCAAGAGTTTAAGTCTGTGCCCATGGCCACATAAATCAAGTTTACAATCATGTTTTTTAAGAATATCCACAACATCAGGCCAATTGTCCAAACCATCGGCCAACGGATAATGTGCCATAGCAATCAGAACTTTATCCTTGTTCTCATCACTATTGAGCACTCTTTCAAGCCATTTCAGGTCTTCCTGTTTCACATGTCCGTCGCCCATCTTCATGTAAGGACCGGTATTGAATCCAACAAACAAGTAATCATCGGTGCTGAAAACAAATCTGTCCTTCCTCCAGAGCTCATTAAACATCAATCCGGCCGATTCCGACCAATTGGTTTCATGATTTCCAGGTATTGTATAATAAGGCACAGTAAGCCTGTCCAACACTTTTTTTACAGCCAGAAGCTCCGCATTGGAACCGGTATTGGTCAAATCACCGGTTACCACTACAAAGTCAGGTTGCAGTGCATTAATATCATCCACTACCAGATCAAGATTTTTCTCTGCCTCCGACCCTGGAGATACGTGAATGTCGGTAAGATGAGCAATTCGCAACGTTTCAGAATCAGAATTGCAGGCTGAAAAAGCTATGGCAATAAATAATAAGAAAGAAAACAGTTCTCTCATTGACTTTTGTAATTTATTTATGGGTTTTACTTTCATCAGTATAAAATTAGTCTAAGTTATTGGTCTGATGGAACTCGCATGCTTGATTTTATACATCTTCTTGTTGTGGCAAAACGTTGTCATGCTTGTTTTATCTTACTTTTAATAAATTGTTACGGCTGTTAGAATTGTTAAAGTTGTTAATATTGTTAATGTGTTAGTTGTTAATGTGTTAGTTGTTAGACTGCTCTAAGTTTTATTACATTAACTAACAATTTAACAATCCTAACAATCCTAACATTTTTATCCGTATAAAATTAGCATAAGTTATTGGTCTGATGCAATTTATCATACTTTAATTGATGTTAGATTCTTAACTCCGCTCAGAATGACAGAGCGCTCAGTGTCATTCTGAGGAGGCACGACGAAGAATCTTTCTCTTGTTACAACACGTTCCTTTCGTCGTTTTTTATCATTCAAAGACTCTTTGCCACTTATGAGATTTTTCGCTCCGCTCAGAATGACAGACTGTCTAATGTCATTCTGAGGAGGTAACGACAAAGAATCTGTTCACTGTTTTTGGTTTCTTTGATGATTAGAGGTTAGATGGTGTTTATACATATTCTTATTGGGAGAAACCATGTCATGCTCATTTCATTAGTGAGTGCGATATAAAAAGCATATTTTTGTATTACATATTACAGAATTCAAAATTAATGTTAAATTTTAAAAGCACAAACATCTTTTAATTATTTTACATCATATAAGATGCATTACATCTAAAAAGAGAAAGACTATTCTGTTTTATTTAAAATATGATATAAAAAGCATATTTTTGTTTTTTATTACCAATCGATCAATAGAGGTATTAACATAGGGAAGTGCTGTTTTATGCAGCATTTTTTGTAATTGGAACCAATATGTTGTATGTTTGTAATACATGTTATCTTTCGAGAGATACAACAAGTTATGAATTTTACAAAATAAAAGTAAAAAAGAGAAAGAGATTTGTTTGCATGTTTGTAAAACCCTCCTAATTCAGGTTCCAAGAACATTTACCAACAAAGCACATAAATTCCTTCAAGATAGTTTATGAAAATATTTATTAAAGAGCGTGGCATAAGAAGCATATTTTTGTCAAAATCAAGGCGTTTAAAATTATTGTTCCGGAGTTAACCCATTGTTAATGAGGATTCATCAGCACAAAATTTGTATAAATTATTGGTCTGATGGAACGCACGATGAATCAGAAGATCGGCATCAGCCAATTTTGTTTATGCCTTTTTGAAAATTTGGTCATCCAAAATTCATGTTCGTTTCAAAAATTTAAAACAACAATGATGCTTTTTAGACCGGCTCTTTAAAGAACTTAAATCCAGGTACTTTAAAATGTCAGCAATTCAAGAAACTCACAAAAGGTCAATTATATGGAAAGCTTCGAATTTCTTACTTGATAAAGTTGGAGCGATAATCGGGCTGTCAATAACAGTACTGTTATTGCCTCTCATTTCAATATTAATTAAACACAGTTCAAAGGGACCAATCATTTATAAACAAACGAGACTTGGAAAAAATGGAAAGCCCTTCATACTCTACAAATTCAGGACCATGATCCAGCATGCTGAAAAAAACGGTCCTACACTTTCACATGCAACGGACGATCGAATCACAAAAGCAGGGCATATTTTGAGGCACCTGCATCTGGATGAACTACCCCAGTTCTGGAATGTATTGAAAGGGGACATGTCTCTTGTTGGACCACGACCAGAAAGACCTTATTTTGCAGAAAAACTCAGAAAAGAAGCTCCCGAATATAATATTTTACTAACCACAAAACCCGGGCTTACTTCCCTTGGAATGATTAAATATGGTTATGCAAGCAATATTGAAGAGATGAAAGAAAGACTTAAATATGATCTCTTGTACCTTAATGATCCAAGCTGGTTTAAAAACATAAAAATAATCATAGAAACATTATTATACATCACAAAAAAGGGAATATTGTATTTATTCTCCATCCACAAAGACAATACTCATAAAAATGCACCCCAAAAACTAACCAGCCGTCTGTAAAGTCAGAAAAAGTTGTAACAAATCAATCATGTGCCTCATCAGAGGTGTCAGATGCAATGCCTGCCCCGATATCATTGCTGGTGTGCAAACGCGCCAGAAACGGAATCCAGCATTTGTCTTTTGTTGGGTTAAAAACCTTTATGGACAGGCACTAACTAAAAGCTTCCACAACATAATAATGATTAAAAACACTGCGAATATCACATAACACCAACCATTACAAAAAAGGGGCATTCCTCAGAACGCCCCTCTTACACAATAAAAGAAGAATTACTTCTTATTGAATTACTACCTTATTACGAAGGATATTACCCTTATTATCTACGGCATTAATTAAATAAATTCCCTTCAGTTCGGAAACTTCCAAACGATTGGTATTCAAGACCTCTTTAACCAATTTTCCTGTCATATCGTAAACCTTGACAGAAACCATTTCCTCAGAAAAATGAATAACCTCTGTTGCGGGATTTGGATACAAAGAAATATCACTCATTGGTTTGTCACCAATAGCAGTACCTTCAGCTAATGTAACTTTAAAACCAGCTATTCCGGAATTAGCAGCCATAACATAAACATAAGCCTCGGAACCAACTACATCAACAGCCACAGGATAAATGAAAGATGAATTACTAACTCCTGAAGATGATAATCCTTCTGCCGGTAGCATAGCAATTGAAACAGCCTCCTCCCAGTTGCCATTCACCAATTCAAAAAGCTGGAACGCATTACTAGGAGTAGTTGTCCAAACCGTACTTGAACAAACCACAAAAGAACGACCTTCGAGCGTAAAATAAGCCACACCATTTCCATTACCCTGTATAGGAGTCTGCTCACCGAAAGTAGCAATCATCTGACCCGTCATATCATAAACGGCAGGAAAAAGATCTTTCCCATCAATAATGACCAGGTTATCAGAATACGCGAAACACTGAGGTGCAGTACCCAAATTCACAGGATCACCGTCTGCAGGCGGAGGATTGGAATCGGCCAACTGGAAAATAGTTGGATCAGTTTCGAAAGTACCATTGGTAACATCCCAGCGCAGAACAAAGTCACTACTAGCGGCAGCAGTAATAAGATATCCCTTTGAACCATCGGCTACATCACCATAAAAAGCAATGCCGTCACCAAGTCGGAAAGCCGGATGCTCAGTATCCCCATAATTGTGCCAGTTCACCACAGTGGTGATATTAGTATAATTATCTCCGGCAGCATTCAACTCAATATGATATACTTTAAATTGCCCGGTTGGCACAACCGGATCAGCTTCAGGATCCTCAACCGCCTGTGTATTTGCAGCCAAATTACAAATCAACAAATTACCTGAGGCGGTTTTGGCAATAGAATTGATTGGAAAAGTACCTCCTGAAACGGGATCTGTCGGTAACGTAATTGTCCCCAACTGGCTTCCTGTAAGAGCATCAAGCACAACAATAAAACTTCCTCCATTACGTGAAGGGATGTAAATCTTATCATCAATCTGAGCCATTCCCCGCTCAGTTGTACTCCCCATCCAGGATGGTGCATCCCCATCCGCCCATACACCTAGGAGAGGATCCTCTCCGCCATTGGCGTATTTAGAGTCATTCCAAAGTTCTTCAACCACAACTTCTGTCTGAGCAAAAGCTGCAGTAAAGAAAAACAAAACCATCATTAATGTAGTAAACCTTTTCATAGTTATAAATTTTAAGCTTAACAAATAAATTATTGAACACACGTATTGTTGTATGACAACATTACATCAACGAAAATTACAAAATAAAAACACAAATATCAAGTCAAATTGTCTTTATTTATTAAAAAAATAATAAATACTGATATTGTGATGAATAGAAAAAGGAGAACTGTCCAATGTTAAAAAATCAGGACAGTTCTCCTTTGTTATTATTGTATGACAACAATCTTTTGCACATGTGAGGTATGCTTTCCGGATACTTTAATTATATAATATCCGGGAGTCAAATTGCTCAAATCTTCTGATACTGTTTGTCCTTTTACGTTCCACATTTCAACAAGCTGTCCGTTAAGGCTGAATATCTGAACTTCAGTGATATCCCACGGGGCCTTGATGTGTAATTCATTTTTAACCGGATTAGGAAAAACAACCACTTCGCCGGTTTCTTTGAGGTTTTCCAATCCGGTAGCTTCACCATATTTCACAAACTTTAATTCATCAAAAAAGAAAGTACCCTCCAAATCACCATTACTACCACGGCGGAAATGAAAACCATCAAGATAGAAACCGCCATCTCCATCAATCACGCCATTCCCGTTTACCCAGGCAATTGCAGGATCATTGGCCAGATCCCATGAAACCTTCTTCCAACCTTTCCAGTCAACGGTGTACCATGGACTGGCTTCATAGGTACTGTTTCCGTCTTTTATCATAAAGCGGAATTCGTTACCGGATCCATCTCCAAACAGGAAGACTTCAAGGACATCATCCGGTCCAAAACGGTTAGTGTTTTGAGAAGAGCCCGGAGGCAGGTAAAGTCTTATATACGGATTGGTAGCAAATTCATCCCATCCGTAACTTAACTTCATACTACCAGTGCTTCCTTCTGTAAGCACAACTCTTTCAACCTCATGGGTACGGCTGGTAAGTTCTGTGTTAATACCTGAGGTGGACCCTGAAGACTGCGGATTCCACCATTCAAAAATTCCGGAATCAAAACTATCAATCATCGTAGAAGATGAAATATTCTTCGCACTTACCGAAAAGTTAACCGTAAATGCTTCAGCAGTGTTTCCAAAAATATCCTGCAGTCCGGCACCTACCTGTAGCGTATAATCAGTGTTATCCATTAAATTGTCAGTCGGGAAGAAATGAATTACACTCTGCTCTTTTACGACACAATGCTTAACCGTTCCGGGTATGAGTTCATCACTTCCATCGACAGTTAAATTCAGGTCAACTGCATCAACAGAACTCTCTTTCAGCTCTTCATCAAAAACAAGTCTGATAAAGGGATTAGTAGATTCGGCAGGGCTACCCGCAGAAGGAGAATAATCAACAAGTTGAGGCGGTGTAACATCGGCTGGAGAGGTTTTTATATCAAATTGATAGTTACCGCCTGCAATACCATCGGCATCTCCATCAAAAAGCTGACCGGTGACAGAGTTCATGGCCACCTCTCCGTCAAGGGTAACGCTATACTGAGTATCAAACTCAAGGTTATCTGTATTTACGACAAGTGTAAACTCATCAGGCCAGGTGAAAGAAAGATTCACCCCGGGAGAAATCGAAACGGACTGTTCGACGGAAGTTTGATCCATTTTCCGGCTAAACTCCAAAACGACATCCGTTCCCGGAATCAAAGCATTTAGCTGGTCTGAAGGCTCGATGCCAGTTATTACAGCAGGAACTACACTTACCAGTTCAATATCCACAAAATTCAGGTTCTCAGAAGTTCTTCCATTAGGATTGGTTGAAACTGTATGGGTAACGGTTTTGGATTGAAATTCATCAGAATTTACCATAATATTCACCTCTTCTCCAGGGGTTAATCCTTCAATCCAATAGAATCCGTTGTGTAACTCATCAGGGTCAGCAGAATATTGATTGAATAAAGATTCATAAGAATCGGTCGTATATTGTTTATCTCCAATGGTAACGTTCACACCATTTGCCGGTAATCCTGTTTCCGAATCGCTGATAATACCGGTAATAACAGCAATGTCCGGCCGGTCGATTTCAAGGAACTCAAGCAAAGAACGAAAGGCAGAGAAAGCTTCAAGTTTTTTCCATTCAGCATTCAGGTTCAATTGCTGTTGCCCGGGATTGGTATGAAAACCGGCTTCACTCAAAAGAGATGCCATATTTGTGGTCCTGTTAACATAAAGGTAAGGCCATTGATTGGTGTGGTTATCTACAATTCCATCATAAAAGTTTCGATCAGCCCAGTTTCCCCGTGTGGGTATCCTCATAGCCCCTGAAAGATCTACATTCAGAATATCTCCAAAAGCAGCTCCTCCTTCAGGTGTTTTTTCAACCGTTACCCCGTTGCTTCGCCAACCCCCATATAGCGTAAGCACACTATTGACTGAAGGAGAACCAGCATCACTGTGTATGGAATAATAAAAATCAACCCCCATCTCATTGGCCAGGGTAGTCCTGCCCTCCAGCGAAATATAGTCTTCATCAGTAGTTCGACTCAAATAGATTTCTCCAATATCGGTTTGACTTTCCAGTATATTTTTCAACGCTAAAGCCACCCTGAGGTTTTTTTCAGCTTCAGAGTAATTGTACAGACCCATATTTTCTGTTTGGGAGTGACCGGGATCAATAAATAACTTCCATCCTGAAAGTCCCGTAACTTGAGCAGAGACATAACCGCTTACAAGTAAAAAAAGAATCAGTAAGATGGAAACAGGGTATATTTTTTTCTTATTCATGACTGTAGTTTTTTCAAGTTCTTTGATCTGAGGATTTTAATTTTTTATTTCCAGAAGATAAATCGATCCATCTTTAGGGTTATTAAACAACACTTTGGTTCCATCGGGGGAAACAGAAGGTTTTAAGGCAATAACATCGCTCTGAGAATAAAGAGGGGAATATTCGCCTGTGTAAGTATCAACGACAAACAAATCACCCTGCGTAATAACATACCCGTCATCTTTCACTTTGACTACAACCACATATCGGTTATCAGGCATCCATGACGGATGCTCTCCTTTTCCGATATGTTTCAAATCTGAACCATCAACATTTGAAACATAAAGTCCCTTACCGCTAACCTCAAAAACAATTTTTTCTCCATTTGGAGAAACGGTTTTATTAAAAATATAACGCCCTTCAAACTCAGGAAAGGAAACATTTTCAAGGGACTGATCTTCGGCCGAAACACTGCTTAGAGTACCCCCAAAATCAACTGTTTTTTCCCGGCTCGAAACTCCTTTCAGGTTCCGCTTTCCGGTAAGAAACTCTTCCCTCCTGTCACCCACCTTTACAGCAATCTTCTGGTCGCCGTTAGTCCAGACTGGCAGACCTTGCAAAGAGCGGGTTTTATGAACCAGCACATTTTCTTCACCGGAATTCAAATCATATAGTTTTACCTGATGGAACGTTCTTCCATTTTCTAAAACAACAGGTCGTGCCAATATGGTGTTACCATCAGAGGACCATCTAAAACCGAAGCCTGCTCCGGCATCTAATGTAACTTGCTTCACATTTTGCCCGGAAGCATCAGATACCCATAATCCATTAAACTTCTCAGAAGAGAAAGCTATTCTGTCACCCATAGGAGACCACTCAGGATTCATATAAAACTTACCTTCCTCAAAAATGATTTTTTCTGGTGAACCTGCAGCTTTTGGCTGTGCCAAAAGGGAGCCTCCCATACTTAAAAACAGTGCGAAAAGTGTAATTTTTTTCATAGAGAATAATTTTTAAATGAGACTTTTGTAATTAGTGTCTGTCCATTAAGTACCATTTGCTGTGTTACGCTTGCCGCCAAAATACACATTTACTTAAAGTAAACTCCGTTTTTGGCGGCTTCGCAAGCCTTGCAACCGGCACTTTCTGAACAGACACACATATTGTGAAAACTTTTGCGAGTTTATAGACGAGCACTAATTAAAATTTCCCCTTCCCGGCGTTAAAAATCGATTGAAGAGGAGGAATATATTCGAAATAATCAATCGCGAAATCTGGCAATAACAATACCACCATCAGATAAATGTCCGCAAATCAACCTTTTAGAAATCAACACATGTGGATACATAATTCCATTCATAAGGCCAGTGCAAACCTCCTTTTTGCCGGTTGTAACATTAATTACCCAGGTTTTCACATCTTTTAAAATATGACCATCCTCAGATATCTCATTTGCGAGGACAATCTCATCGGCCATCCATACCGGCGCTTCTACCTTTTGATCCTGATAAATGATGTTTTCTTTCAAATCGCAAATAAAACTGCCCTGTCCGATGGCATATCCTAAAACTTTTTTTTGATCAGGAGAAAGCGAACCCCATATATACCGGCTCTCACCCAAAGGCGTCAGCTCTTTCCTCTGTTTAAAGGTTCTTAAAAACAGTTTTCCCCCCTGGCTGTAGGCAAATGGAAAATCCCAAAATCCCAGCAACAAGGCTTCAATATTCAATCCACCAAATGAGGGTACACCTTTTGTGGAAAAACCTCTTTTTTCACTTTCTGATTGACCCCATAAGGAGGGATTAACAACAGAGAAGGAAACAACAGGCTGACAGATGCCCTGAAGCAAGTCATAGTACATTAATACCGATTGACGCCGGTGATTCACATAGAAATCTTCTGAATAAAAAATCGCAGACCCGTCAGGAGAAAAAACCACACCCTTTCCGGCTCCTGCCGCTTTAGATATTTCATCGAGAGTTCGGGAATTTATATCAAATAGCCATAATCCACTTTTGTTGGAAGACGTTACAGCAATTTTATCTCCATCAGGGCTTAAAACAGGAAAAAAATAACCTCTGTCACCCGGAATATCGATTTTATGGACCGAATCGAACTCAATGATCTGAGAAACACCTTCCACGATAGAAATGGAAAATAAAAATATGGCAATAACAAATTTTTTTAATAACATGGCAAAGTATATTTAGTATCTCTCCAGAAAGTACCATTTGCAGTGTTATGCTTGCCGCCAAGATACTCATTTACGAAACGATCATGGCAAATTTTGCCACAATCAGAATATGTATAAGTTCTTGCATGCGAGTTCCATCCGACCTTAATAAATAAATTTTATACGGATGAAACGAGCATGACAAAGGTTGTCACAAAAGGACATGTATAAACTCATTCATGCGAGTTCCATCAGACCAATAACTTAGACTAATTTTATACTGATGAAAAGTAAACTCCGTTTTTGGCGGCTTCGCATGCTTTGCAACCGACACTTTCTGAACAGACACATGATTTGGTACAACTTATCCCGACTTTACAGGCGGGCACTAATTAAAACTTATTTTATCAGCTTCAGGATTTTCCTGGCATTCTCTGTTTGTACTGAAAGAAAATATAACCCCGGCTTTAAATCGGCGGTATTCATATATATAGTATGTTCACCCCGGCTTAAAAATCCCTTCTTAACTACTTTAACAACACGACCTGTAATATCCGACAACGAAATTGAAACATTTCCACTTTCAGGTAATACAAGATTCAACGCAACTCTTTCTGATACCATAGGATTCTCACATACCAGTTGTAAATCTTCTTTATTAACATCAGAAATCGAAGTTGGAACCACATTAAAAGAAACAGTTTCTGACCAATCGGTATATAAGCCATTTGAATATTCAGCCCTTACCCTGATAAAGCGCGGACCTTCTCCGATGTTGTCGATCAACAACTCAGTTTGAAATGCATCCATAACATAAACTGAGCGGTCGGTCCAGGGGAAGGTGGATTGTGAGGATACGTGAACGGTGAATCCATTAGCATAAGGTTCATCCGCTATTTGTATAAGCACATTATCCACTCCAACAGAACTTCCTTGGGTGGGAGAAATAATTTCCGGAATTCCCGGAACCTGCTCTAACGTCGAAAACATCACAACAGGCGACCAGGCAGAAACAGTTTCGCCATTTTCAGCTCTTACCCTTACATAGTAATCTGACCAGGCCGTCAACGTTTTCTCAGGAACCTGTATTGAAACGCCATTAATTTGATCCTCTGAAAAAACAATTGAAGAGAAATCATTATTTCGAGAGATTTGCAAATTGTAGGTAAATCCGTCACCAAAGTCGGCCCACTCAATGACAGGAGTCAACGCCACGCCTGTGGCATTATTCAGCGGGCTCAGTATTTCCGGACTTGGTTGTGGAATTAAGTTAAATGTAAACACCGATGAGACAGCATCTTCAACACCTGCCATCCGGGTTCGTATTCTCCAGTAATAAGTTTGCCCTGTATTCATTGAAATATTTTCCGCAGAAAACTCTGTTCCATCTACCTGCCGTGAATAAACCACATTGGCAAACAAATCATCCTGAGCGACTTCAATAACATAAGAATCAGCACCACTCACAGCATTCCACAGGAAAGAGAACGGCTTAAATACATTATCCCCATTCCCCGGGAAAGACAACGTAGCTGCCTGATTAGCGCCTGGAGTATAGCCCATTACCGCTGGAGGAAACTCATTCCCAAACCGATCCAACACACTCACAGCAAAACTATGCGTATCTGTCAAGTCTGAAAAATCTGTAATATCAAAAGACTTATCATAAGAAATCCCTATCAAATAATCAGAAGAAGAAAAGACCCCCGGTTCACCCAACATGGCATTGGGCACTGCATAAACGGCATAACGCACATTACTTTCATCACTATCCCAACTCAGAAGATTCGAGTTAACAGCAACATTATAGGGGATTCCTCTTTCCTGATGAGGCTTCCAGTTAATAGCCGGCGGCAATGAAAGATTGGCAAATTCATAATCCGACAAATAATTAACAAACCCGGCTTTATAGAACATCGCTGCCCGGAAAAAGACACTTCCGGGAGCTCCGTTTTTATCGGCCGTGCGATTTACCTGAACCTGATTACCAAACTCGGAAGGATCTAAACTGGCTTTAAGCATATATTCATCCATCCGGGAATAATACTCAAGCATAGAAAGCCCTTTAAGATCAACGGTTAGTGAATCGGCCTCTCCCGACTTCAGGTTACTATCATCAAAAACCGGAGCATAATTGGAATCCGTAAGATCAGAAAGGGAATGACTAACATACAAGTGCTTTCCAAATAAGTTACAAACATCCGACCACCAGGGAGCCAGCACATCATAGTCCTGACCAGTGCTGGTAGTAGGCCAGTAAAGCTGAGGAGAAATATAGTCTACCGTCCCTTCCTGTAACCAGGCAACCGGATCGCAGTAAATTGTACTGTATGCATTCATTCCCGTAATGCCTGAAGGCAACTCAAGTCCTGCGGACTCTGCGACATTGGGATCTGTAGTCCAAATGCCAAAAGGAGAAATACCAAAAGTAATCCACGGCTTTATCGAATTAATTTTTTCATATACCCCATTTACCATTTGGTTTATATTCCACCTTCTCCAGTCATCAAGACTCATATCGGAAGGTTTATAATTACTCTGAGAATAGGCATCCAGTAAAGATGATGTTCCTCCATATGCATAGAAATAATCATCGAAAACAATTCCGTCAACATCGTAATTGGTAATAATTTCGCCAACAATATCTGCAATCAGCTGACGTACAGCAGGATTTCCGGGATCCAAAATTGCCGGGCCACCATCAGGATATTCAAGAACCCATTCCGGATGGGTCAGACGATAATCACCGGGTTGACCATCATATTTCCCGGCAACAGACTCAAATCTATATGGATTTAACCAGGCATGTATCTCCATCCCTCTTTTATGGCACTCCTCAACAATAAACTGAAGCGGATCATAACCCGGTTCCATCCCTCTTTCGGCAACAAGATAAGCAGACCATGGCTCATAGGAAGATTGATACATCGCATCACATTCCGATCTTACCTGAAAAAAGACAGCATTCATATTGGCAGCTTTTAACTGGTCTAATAATCCAATAAACTCATCTTTTTGCGCCTGTATATAGTAAGGACTGCCAGTGGTATTAATCTTCACTGCAGGCCAGTCCAATCCCCAAACTGTGGCTACCCAGGCAGCGCGCATCTCCCTTTTGGGAATTTCCTGTCCAAAACCATTAGTTAAGTATAAAAACAACAAAACTAAAACTGTAATCAATCTCCTGTTTTTCATCACAACGTATCAAACATTAGTGAAACATAATTCTCAAAATCTCTCATTCCTGAATAAGTATTTTTTCTGATTGTAAAAGCATTCCCCTATCATCCCTTACATTTAAAATAACCATCCCTTTCGGAATGGATGATAAAGAAACAGGAAATACCTTTCCTTCTGATAAATCATTAAGCCAAATCTTTTTCAAAACATTACCTGACATGGATGTAATTGAAATTTGGAGCCTGCTCACTACTTTCTCCCCAAAGCGCAGATAAAAATATTGCCTGGCAGGATTGGGGTATACTTCACATACCTTTTCATCTGCTACAGGACTTTTTATATAATCAGGAACAGATTTTTCAGGATAAACAGCTTTCAGGGACTTAAGAAAAATTGTGCCCTGATAAGTCTCCCCTTCTATGTACGATGGATCAGCACCCAAACTAATTCTTAAACTCTTGAATGAAAGCGGATAATCTTCCTGCTTTATCAGATCAGTATTTATTGATGCCAAATAAGTCCTCATTTCGGTATTTTGGAATGTGGGAACAACACAAAGCCCCTGAGGGTGATCAATAGCTAAAATAAAAGAGTTGTTGTATTCACTTCCTGCTGCTTCAATCAGCAATGAATCCGGCATACCATAAATATCGATAGCTTTGCTTAAAATAATATTCCCGGTTCGGCCGGCATAAGTCATAGAATAATCTACTCTCATTACTTCATAATTGGTTCCGGGAAAAACATCAAGTGAAATATCAACCTGATCCACAAAACTTTTCGTTACAGACCAGGAGGAAGGATCCGAAAAATCATCAAGTAACTGATAATCTCTTCCTATCTCCACATGGATAATACATTGATCCTGTAGTTCTGTACCTTCTATAAATGCTGTAACCGTAACTGTCCCGTCAGATTTACCTGAAAAGATACCATTGGCATCTACCTCCCCAATATCAGAATCAGAAGTAGAAAAATCTAACAGACTATTATCTAAAAGATAATAACTATCGTCGGGACCTTTACCATACACTTCTAACTGGTAGGTATTCAAATGGTCAATAGTCAGTTCCTGTATAGTCAGAACCAAATCCAGAGTAGGTTCCACCTCCACAAAAACAGTGTCATTTTGGCCTTCCCAGGTTCCAATAATCATTCCTGAGCCTTGGCTGGTGGCTGAAAACAAGCCATTTTCATCAATACTTCCAATTCCTCCAACAACCTGATAACTGACACCTGATGCTGTCAAATAATCGACCACATCACCATATTCATCAAAAGTACTTGCCTTTACAGATACTTTTTTACCAAATGGAATTTTAAAACTGTCAGCGTTGAGCTTAAAGGTGACAGGGGATCCTGCGGGAGCTGTTGAAGCCAGAAAAAACCCATTGGCAACGCTTCTCTCATAGCCATCCGAAGGGTCATTCATTATTTGCTGATTTACAATCATTACAGAAGAACCCCCGCCATCGAGGTTGAGTGCCCACCACGAACCTGAGAGCTTCATCAGGTCGGCAAGCTGTTTGGTACTCACTCCGGCAGATTCTTCACTTCTTCCATCAACAACGGCAAGAATAAGAGAATCCCTATCCTGTGAAAAACCAATTACTGTCCGTGGATGCTGCTCTGGCCAGTTATTATTTTGAACCTGCCCTTCACTCAAAATGATCCGGTCACCTCCTATCATTTCCACTATTTCCGGTTGTAGTGCCCCATCATTTATAGAAACATTTATCTCCAGTTGAATATTGTCACCTATCATTAGCCCGTTAAGCAACTGAGCAGATGATCCATGTCCTGAGAGGATAATTTTACCGGGTTCAATCCATGCACTTCCTTCACCGGATTGAATATCTTCAACCACACAAGTCAGGGTGCTGTTAGTCACCCACTGCCCTTCTGTAAGACTCAAAATAACCTCAGTACCATATTGGTTGGTTCGGGTTGTAGTACCGTGAAATTGATTAAACAATATTAGATCGTCAGTTCCCCGGGATACGTTAACTCCATCAATTGGATAAGAATTCTGACCAATGGTCAGCGTTCCCTGATAAGTCATTAAACCCATAAAAGGATTTTTATTATTATCAAAAGCAATTAAAGGACGACTGGGAGCGGGAACTTTGGCCAATTGACCTTCCAAAACCTGTCCGTTTACAGGCAATCCTTTATCATAACCGGAGGTAATATAGAAGTCACCATTAATTCCGGCAATTACAGTTTGTTCTGAATTAGATTTTCGAAGCGCCATTTTAGAAGGTTGTTCCAACCCTCTTAAAGAGTCGTTACTCAAAACAGTCATCACCTTAAGATAGGGATTACCAAGGTCCGCTTTGAGTACCGATACTTTTAAAGGAAAATCGGGAAGCTCAAATTTGGTAAACAAAGCTCCCAATCCAATATCATGCCTGCTAACTGTAGTATCAACTTTGTATTTAACACCCTGGATAAGCAGACTATCCTGAGCACTAAGCGCAAAGTGGCAAGCAAAAAATACAAAAATTAAGGTGTATATTTTTCTCATATCGGTAAGTTAAAAACACCCGGACATCTGAAAAATCAGTATGCCCGGGCATCAAATGAGAAGCACTATCTTAAAGAACTGTCAACAGCTACACCATAAGCCTGAACACCTTCAATAAAGTATTCGGCCTCTGCAGCCGGGTCATTGAGTTTAAATCTTTTTATTCCGGAGGCAGGTTCCTCACCGGGATTATTCCGATAAGCCCAGTACAAATAGCCATCGCCATTTTCATCAACATCTATATCCATTCCGGTAACAAACAAAGATTCAGCCTCTCCACCTTCTCCGTCATCTGTACGAGGTCTGTCTACTGCGGCAATAAGAGTTCCTTCCATATCAAATTGCAGTATCATTTTATAGTTTTGTTCTGCAACATAAATATGACCGTTCACCTCATCAATAGCCATACCTCTGATCTTATAAGAATTTAACAAAGATCCGGCAGCCGGTTCCTGGTCCGGAGTAGCCTCCGGATTAATATCTCCTTCCACAAATCGATACAAACCGGAACTGGTTGAGTTTTTAGCCCACCAAAAGATGTCATTTACTTTTGCAATAGGACCGTTTGTTGCGCCCCAACTAATGCCTTTACCATAATAGCCAAGCCAGCTGTTCCTTACAAAATAATCGAACTCATCCAGAGAGAACTTACGATTTCGGGTATCAATTGAAGTCTTAAATATTCCTTCTCTTCTATCAGCCCAATAAATATTGCCTTCCTCTTCATCTACAAAACCATAATAGAAATCAAGGAATGTATCGCCGCCAAAGTTTTCTACAACCGATTCTCTTCTACTTCCGTCATGCGAAACGACAAATATCTCACCATCACCTGCAGTTTGATACTCTGCTACATAACCAGTTCTGGTTCCGGCATCAAATACATACAGTAAGTCCCCTACAAAGTCCATAGTCAGTGGATGTTTCCCGGACCGGTAGCCGAGATCAAAAGCCCCGTTAATGGAAGGATCAACCTCAGGCCCAACCAGTTTTTTGGCCATTATATTCCCATCTTTTACTGCATAGTAAAGAGTCTTGGCTGGTTTATCGTAATGAACTTTAACATTAACACTTTTAGGAGCAAGGGTTTTATCCCCAAGAGTAATAGTCAGAGTTACATTTTGGCTGCCAATGGTTCCAAAAGTTGCAGTTGGTTCAGCCAAGGTTGAAACACCATTTTCATCAATCCCTTCACCGAAAGCACCTGACGGGAAGTTCCATTTATAAGAAACTTCTTTATCCTCGGGATTTTCCAATAAAACATCAAATTTCACTTCGGATTGCTGATAGACAATGACCGAATCTTCTGAAGAATAAGAAACAACAGGCACAATGTCACTGATCATTAGCTTCTTAGAAACAACAAACTCGCCTTCATTTACCGATAATATCACGGTGTAAGTTCCGGGTTCACTGTATTTATGTACCGGATCTCTTTCAGTAGAAGTGCTTCCATCACCAAAATCCCAATGCCATTGACCTTCTACTATAGATTTGTTGATGAACGAAATTTCTTCGCCTACAACATAGTGAATAACTGATGGTGACTCGTAAACAAAGTCAACCGCTTCGGGGGCAAAATCAACCGCCTCAATATCGTCACTTTCACAACCGGGAAGAGAGACCAAAAGAAAAAGTCCCCAAAGTACTGTTATTAAAACTTTTGTATTATTCATGGTTCCTTTTTTTACAATACTGTTATTATTTTCTCTTCTGAATAATTTTCAATACCCTCTCCGTTTATCACTCTGAACTTCGAGGTAATTTTATATCCTTTAGAATACTTTATGCCATATTCCGGAACTGCTTCATTAAAAATCAAGTCAGAAACAGGCACCTGCTTAAGGTAACTCAATAATTCAGTAGCGGTTTCCTCCTTCATTTCATAAATATATTCGGGTTCACCCTCCTCTTCCTCCGGTTCTATAACAGTAATAATAAAATACGAGTCAAAAGTCTCCTGATCTAAAATAGCAAAATCAACAACCAGGATTTCCTTTAATGTTTCATATTCCAGAGTTTCAAAAAGTCCTTCGTAAAACCGGGCAAAAACAGATGCCGGAATAAGACTTTCTATCAATTCCTGATCGTAAGAATCAGGATAATTGATTTCATTTGAAGATAAAGTATAACTAACAGGAATTTTCCCATTTATTTCATAGGCTTTCTTCTCGGTGTCATAGTAGCTTTGAGAATGTTCATAAGTTAATACTTTATAAAAATCTCTCACACGCTCAGCAGAGTCCAGTACAAATGAGTACTCCTGATTATAAACAGAAGTCAATTCAAATTTAAAATTAACATCCAGTGCATACCAAAGGGAAAGATCCGTAAAGGAGCGATCCACGGACCAATATTGCACCGAAAAGTCGGCAGAATCGCCAGCCGTAACATTTCCGGTAGGTACTTCCATATAAACATTGGGTGCAATGTGGCCGGTTTGAGCGATTTCATCGACCAAATCATAAGTCTCACAGGAGGTAGTAGCCCCTATAATTCCACCCAAGACGATCAAGTTATATAATATTTTCTTTTTCATTCGTATAAAATTTATTTATTAAGCTCGAACGGAACTCGCATGCAAGGGTTTATACATATTTTTGTTGTGGCAATCATTGCTATGCTCGTTTCATCTCAATCTTTTTTATTACAAACAGCAAGTTAGTTCTGGGGTGCCCAGATCATTGGTTGCTTTAACCACTCAGGATTTCTGAATGCCCCTAACCGGATCAATTCATCACGATTATATTTTTCCTCCGTTTCAGGATCATAGTTTAACCTTTGAATCCACTCTCCTTCCTGACTCCAATAGGCATCATAAAGATTATGGGGTCTTCTAAGTCCGGGATAAATAACCGTATTCTTATACCGCCTGTTATTTAAATCATTACTATATCCATACCTTCTCATATCATTCCACAACTCAGGCTGTAAAAACAAGGCCTTATACTTTTCGATCATGATATCACTCAATGTTATATTAGCATCCCCCGGCACAACATTCGGATTATTCAAATAAGCCTGAATCCGATCTGCCGGAACACCCATCCGGTTCATATGGTATCTTATTCCCTCTTTCATGTGCGTTACAGCCAGAGGTTTTTGGCCAGCCCAAAAGGCAGCCTCAGAAGCAATAAAATGAAGTTCTCCTTTAGTAATCAAAATAATTGAAGATGTATCCGTTGTCAATACATTATCATACAAATTAGGATACCATTCAATCTTGTGAGTGGCGGGCATTCCGATATTGCTCTCAAGAGACATATAAGTCCATTCCTCTACCCCGTCAATCAGAGTTTTGAAGGTAGCATAGTCAATAGCGTCCTCGGGGTTTTCCGGGTTTTCGTATCGAGTTTTCCACTCATCAACCTCATCAACTGAAGCTTCACCTCTCTTTTCCATCAGAAATGGCAAGCGGGGATCCGGACATGTATCCGTTTCAGCATCGTAATCCATCACCTCTTCAAGGAAAAATTTTGTAGGAATTGCACCACCCAAATCGTTTGCTCTACTTTCCCAGCCATTAATAGGACTGTTTGTTCTTCCCCACATACAATTTTTTTCAACACTTGACCCCCCTTCGAAATTATAAATCGGATCATGCCATCCGCTAAGGGCAGTTTCCGCTGCATTCAAAATTTCTTGTGCCACTCCGGCTTCCTGAGTAATATTAGGAATCTGTCTAAGCAAAATCCGGGCTTTGAGAGCATAGGCCACTTGTTTCCAACGCTCCATATCCCCACCAAAAATCCGGTCTACACTAAAATCCATATTCCTGTTGGTTGGCTGAGAAACCTCCTCCGAGTTGAAAAGTTCAATAAGGTCATCTACTTCTGTATTCATCCATTCATAGATACTTTCCTGGGTATCGTATTTTGGAGAAGATGACTTATAGGCTTCAGTGCGAGGCATGTCACCAAAAACATCGGTTGTCATTTGAGTGGACAACAGACGAATCAATCTGGTAACCGCAACATAATTAACAGAATTTTCTTCCTTTGCCAGCGAAATGAGTTCATTGGCATTGGAACCGATGTCATAATAATGACGCCTCCATTGAGGATGTCTGTTCATACCCAGAAATTCCCATCCACTTCTATAAGCATAAGCACCTGTTTGACTTCTACCTGCAGTTGTAATATTCTGACTCAGATAAGTTCCGTATTCACTATGGTCATAATTTTGAAGCGCAGAATAAAATAATACAACAGGCATTATCTGATCCGGAGGTACTACATCCACCGCGTCCGGATCACGATTATCGCTAAGATAATCCTCACATCCAGGAAGCAAGCTCAAAAGCATAACTACCAATAAAATATGTTTTATACTTTTCATGAGATTATTTTTTTCTTTCCTAATATCAAATTGAAAACTTAAAAGTTATTTTCTAAAAATCAGCAGTCAGGTTGAATGAAAATGAACGTGTATTTGGCACATTCAAATAATCAATACCATAGGTGCCTGTTCCGCCAGAAGTTCCGGTATAATTAACAACAGGATCCGATCCTGAATAATTGGAAATCAAAAACAAATTCCTTCCTGTCAACGAAAATCTAAGCCCTTTAATTCCAACGTTTTTTACAATATCACTCATGTCATAACCCAGGGTTACATATCCTAACCGGAAAAATGACCCATCTTCAACAAAATTAGAACCAACAGGCCCTACATAGTTGTTGTAAAATTGCTGGTCAAAAACAACAGGCTGATCATTTTTTCTAAAAGAACCATCCGTTTGCTCCACAACACCATCAATCAGCACCAAACGATTCCGATAATCTTCCAACATTTCGGCCTGCCCTCCACTAATCAAACTTCGCAGTGTGCCGTTAACAACATCTCCTCCTTTGCGGAAATTGAGCATAGCCGAAAAAGACCAATTTTTATATGAAAATTGATGACGCCAACCAATTGTAAAATCAGGTTCCCTGTTTCCAATAAGAAGAGAGCTTGAAGCATTGATCTTTGGCAAACCATCTTCATCAACAATGATTTTCCCCTCATCATTCCGTAAATAATCTTTACCCGACAAAGCCATAGTAGACCCATTTAAATAAGCAGTTGGACGGATGTCACCAACCTGACCGGCATAATGATAAACCTCCACTAACTCATCTGGCAGATCATCAACGGTTCCTTTATTTCGACCGAAATTGGTAATCATGTTCCATGAGAAGCCACCTCTTTCAATCAATGTCTGATCCCAGGATACTTCAATTCCCTTATTGGTGATGGTCCCCTCGTTTCTGGTTTGAAGAATATTTCCGGAGGCAGGAGAAACCCGAACCTCTACAATCTGGTTCTCGACAGTTGTCCCATAAAAAGCAACATCCAGACGCGTTATGTCATTAAACAATCTGACATCGGCACCAATCTCCCATGAAGTTGTAAATTCAGGTTCAAGTTCCGGATTGCTGCTTCGGGTAGGATCTACCCCATATCCTCCATCAGGAAATGGTTTTTGGACAAACCATTTATTCAATCTGTACAATGGTGCATCTTTACCAACCTTAGCCCAGTTTCCACGAAGCTTACCATAATTAAGCGTCGAAGAAGTTAATCCAAACAGCTCTGAAAAGATTAATCCACCACTAACAGAGGGATAAAAGTATGAACGATTATCTTTTGGTAATGTGGACGAATGGTCGTTACGCCCTGTTACGGACAAATAAGCCAAATTTTTATAATCGAAATTCAACTCACCATAAAAACCAAAAATATTTTTTTCACGTCGCTGCATGGTTACATTCTCACGTCGAATGTCCTCAAGGTTGTTGATGCTATAAAATTCAGGAACAATAAAATTATATCCCCCCATTCCAACAGATCTGCCTTCTTCTGTTTTCAGATCTGCTCCTGCCAAAGCCGCCAGACCAAAATCTTCAGACAAATCTACTTCATATCGGGCCATTATACCACCATTGAGAACGGTACTTTTTCCATCATTGTAGAAAAAAGAACCTAAGTAAGGATAATCCTCAGATGTAGGCTGCTTTCCGTCTTCAAGTTCCCATCTTGGGGTAGAAATACTCTGGCTCTCTGAGTTTGTGAGATCATAGCCCACGCGCCCGGTTAGTTCCAAACCATCCAATGGATTCCAGGATACTGTTCCCTGTAATAAACTTCTGTTAGATTTACTGACTCCTGAATCTTCATATCTCCACCAATACGGATTCATTGGAGAATTGTAGCGGTTATTCGAATCAACATATAACCATCGGATCGACCCATCGGGGTTTTTATAATTGGACATATCATCATCAATTGGCCACTGATAGGCTCTTGACATAGATGATGATCCTGGCCCTCTTGATTCTCTCTGAACAAGATCAGCCATAAAGGACAATTTCAAAGATTCCGTTACGTTGTAATCAGTTTTAAACAACACCCCCCATTTATCCAGGTAATCATCGGGAATCACACCTTCATGATCTGAATAGGTGACCGAACCATAGGCTGTTAGCTTGTCACTCCCCCCTGAGACTGACAAGTCATATTTTTGATAAAATCCTGTCTGCAGAAAATTTCCCACATTATCATAGGTGGTAGTTCCTTCGGGAGCTAAAGGTCCCCAGCCACCAAGAGCTTCTTCACGATAAACGCCCAGTCCCCCTCGAAGATACATATTCTGGATTTCAGGAACGTTGGCAGCTTCATCCATCTGAAGTGTGGTACTAAACGTGACACTCACATCACCTTTTTCCCCTGATTTTGTGGTGACGATGATAGCACCGTTGGCAGCTTCCTGTCCGTAAAGTGCTGCAGCTGCAGCTCCCTTTAGCACAGTAATATTTTCAATATCATTGGGATTTAAGTCCGATGCTTGTGAAGCACCACCGGAAACATGCATCCCGTTTAGAATAAAGATAGGTTCATTGTTTTGCGCCGGATTAATGGAGGAGATCCCACGGATTAGCATTTGAGATGAAGCAGAAGGTGAACCTCCCGTAGAAGAAACACTCAACCCTGAAATTTTTCCTTCAAGAGCATCCACAAAACTAGCCTGATGCTCATTGATGATTTCATCTGAATTGACGGATTGTACAGCAAAATTCAGTCGTTTTTTCTCGGACCGCACACCCATTGCCGTAACAACAACCTCATCAATAAACAGGGCCTCTTCTTCCAAAACAACGTTAATTTCCCGCTGGCCATTCACCTCCACCTCCTTGGAAGCAAAACCAATAAAGGAAAAAACCAATACAGACTGGGGGCCAACCTCTATACTATACCTCCCGTCCATGTCTGTTATTACACCATTGGTGGTTCCTTTTTCCACAATATTCACACCAGGAAGGCTCTCTCCTTTGGAATCGGTAACCGTTCCTGTTACCTGAATAGTTTGAGGTTGAGAAAAACGATAAAAATCTTCCGACAACGTGTTTCCGGATGATTCTTTTATCGTCGACTCATTAAACGCTGATTCTGCCCGAACTTGAGTAAAAAATCCCAAAAGACAGAATAACAAAATCAACGAAAACCAATTCATCGTTTTCATTCTTGAAATTCTTTTTAGCTTTTCTTTCATCTCAAAAAAAATTTGATTTAACCACTGACAAACAATTATTTATTAAGGTCATAGAGCCCGATCTAAAAAACATCTTTGTTGCTAAACTCATTTTTGTTTTTATTTTTTTTAACGAACATGAATTTTGGAAAACCAAATTTTCAAAAAGGCATGAACAAAATTGGCTAACGCCGTTCTTACAATTCATCTCATCGGGAGTTCAATCAGACCAATAATTTAGACAAATTTTGTAACGTTGAATTCTCATTAACAACGGGTTAACTCCTCATAAAAAATTTAAAACGCCTTGATTTTATCAAAAATATGCTTTTTATACCGGACTCGTCACAATTATTTAAAATTTCATTTAAAAATTATTATTGCTTTATTTTCTTTTTCATATCTACCACCCCTTTCTCCTTCACCACCCCTATTCCGGGTCTGTCGGGCAGTACAACGCGTCCGTCGACCACTTTCAGCCCGTCGAACACATCGTTGCTGATCAGGAGATTTCCGTCCAGATCGGCCCAGTCGGCCAGGGGTGAAAGCTGTGCTGCGGCAGTCACGGCACAGGATGTTTCGGTCATACAGCCAAACATTACTTTCATGCCAAGTCCTTTAGCGGTAAGTGCCATTTGATGAGCAGCACGCATTCCGCCGCATTTCATCAGTTTGATATTAACGCCACTGTAAATGCCGAATACTTTACTGATATCGTCCACGGTTTGAACCGCCTCGTCGGCAATAACGGGCAGCGGACTATCCCGGGTAAGCCGGGCAATGTCGTCAACTGCCGTTTTCGGCATTGGTTGCTCCACAAACACAACACCTTGCTCCTTGAGCCAGTGTATCATTTCGAGAGCTTCCTCACGGTCTTTCCATCCCTGATTCACATCCACACAAATTGGTTTATCGGTAACAGCCCGCACATTTTCAATCATTTCGCGATCGTTACCGCCGCCCAGTTTTACCTTCAGTATATTATAAGCAGCCGCCTCACGGGTTTTTTCTTTGACAACATCAGGTTTATCAATGCCTATCGTAAAAGAGGTATCCGGTGTATTTTCGGGGTTGAATCCCCAAATGCGGTACCAGGGCTGTTGCATCAGCTTACCGACTAAATCATGCAGAGCAATATCCACCGATGCTTTGGCAGCATAATTGCCGGGAGCCAAACCATCTATATATTCGAGAATGTCGGCAATCAGGAAGGGGTCATTAAACCGGCTGAGGTCTGCTTTCGAGAGGAATTTCCGCACCGACTCGTGACTCTCTCCAAGATATGGTGGCATAGATGCCTCACCGTAGCCCGTTATTCCGTCATATTCGATTTCGGTAAGCATCACCGGCGTAGTGGTTCTGCTGCCCGCAGCAAGAGTAAAAGCGTGTTTAAGCTGTAATTCGTATGGTTTGAATTTTAATATCATTTTCTTGCCCACCGTTGTTTTTTTTCTGTTGCCGAAACTATTGCACCCGTTCATTCCGGTAGCCAGAAATGCAGACCCGGCGATGAATCCGGCTGTTTTCAAAAAATCACGTCTGTTCTTGTTTTTCCCCATAATCAGTAATTTTATGGTTCTGCATACCAGGGATGCTTCAATAAGTGAACGATACCTTCAGCTTCCCGACAGCCGTTGATCCGTCTGGCTTTCACCAGTGTGTTTGCCCTGTAGCGGCTATAATTCAATCTGGTACTGTCAAGACTGTTTATCTTCACTTTTCCGGCCTCATGTATAAACTCCGAATTGCCAATGTATAATCCCACGTGCGTAATCCGGTCACTTCCTTTGCGGGGAACAAAAAAGAGCAAATCGCCTGTTTTGAACACCTCAAGGCCATGATCAACAGGTATTTCTTCTCCATACCGGGCCTGCAGCGATGCGTCCCTTGCCAGAACAATTCCCTGAAGCCGGTAAACCGTTTTGGTAAATCCGCTGCAATCAAGGGCACGAACAGATATCCCTCCCCATAAATAAGGGGTTCTAAGAAGACTTAATGCCCTTTTTTTTAGTTTCTGAACATCTGCCGAATCGGGAAAATGCACCTCATCAAACGGTACAATATCCGATGCATTGACAAAACCTGTAGTACCGGCAGGCGTTGCTACAAAAACCTTATCATTTTTCCGGCCGGTCGCGTCGATCAGACAGCCGGCAACCAGATCACCAACAACATCACCGGTCGCTTTATCTCTGATGACCGAACAACGACTTGTTACCATTACTTTCGGAACTTTTTTCCAGGCCTTCCATCCGGCCGAATCGGTAAACTGAACGGCTGCCCTTTCGCACCATCCCAGGTACCGGTCGGGGGTCTGAATGTAGACCCACCCTCCTTTTTCTTTAAGCACTCTGACCGGCATTCCCATCAAAGCCTGGCTTACCATGGAGGCTGTATGAGAAGCTGATGAGCGCATGGTGGCCACACTCAGATCGATAATACCAAAGGGTGCAGATACATTATGTGGCAAAACCACGACACTGTCCTGTATATAAAATCCGTTTGCAATCAAAGTGTCCATCAACGCTGATTTCAGGGTCCGGTCATCAATTTCCCCTGACAGGATAAATGTTTTACCTCCAACACGTTCGAAGGAAATATCAAAAACATTCTCCCGTAAGTCTCCCACATTTTCATCCTGAAACCGGGAAATAACTTCATCTATCTTCCGGTCGCCTGCACACCCCAAAAAAAGCACTGACAAAGAGATTATTATGCCAAAAATGAATGCCTTCATACTATTTTTTTAATAACAAGCGTATTTTTGTATTACATCTTACCGAGTTCAAAATTAATGTTAAATTTTTAAAGCACAAACATTTTTTAATTGTTTTATATCATATAACATGTATTACATGTGAAAATTGAAAAAACAATCATATTAAAAAGCTATTTTACAGATATTTAATTGTAAATGTTAAATTTTAAATGGCGAGAAAAAAAATATTTTTTTTACAATCCACAGATACAAATATTGATTCTCCCGGATACAATTGATCGATTCTATAATTCTGTATTTTACGCCTTTAATTAATAATGTGCGTCACCTTCGGCGTCAATGTTTATTTTGTGCATATATGCTATAAATACAGGCGCCTTTCAGGCTACGTTCTAATAACCTCTTTCAGATGAGGAACACTGTTGCAGCTCCGCGGCTATATTACTACCCGACTATTAACCAAATTCTCTCCCTTTGCCCCATGCTCCTTTTTTTGACTAAAAATCAAATCGCCTACTTACAAACCTTTAACATCCATATTGTATGTCCAGACACCAAAGTACAGGTTTCCGTTTTTCCACTCTGCCTCGCCTCTCTGAAAGTCCCATGGTTCGCTCCGGTACCATCGTTTCAGGCAACAAAACCGGAGGCCGTAATCTGATAAACCGGTATGCATCAATTCCTGATATGTAAAATTTCCTGATACGCTGATCATCGCTTTTTTGCAGCTTAAAAGAAACATCCACGAGCACCCATCCTACTGCGTCGTACCATACCTGGCCCCAGTCGTGCAGGTTTACATGTCCGGGATGCAGCATCCATACGCTTTGCCAGCGTGCGGGGAATACCTTCACGCTCAAGCCTTTCAGCAATATCATTCTTGGCAGGGAAATACTCGCTTTGGCATCGTCTCATGTAATCTATCAGACTGCCAACAAAATATCTGATCTCCGGCGCAACAGGCTCTCTCTGACTTGCGCAATCGCTTCCTTGAGTTCCGAAAATTCACGGGCATTATATAATCTGCTTAGATGGCAGATTAGCACTTCATCAGATTTTTTATTATTATTGCATGAAACACACACCATAAGAAATAGTCCCCAGTAACTTACCTTTTTAATTATGAGCCCAGTCTAAAAAGCATCTTTGTTGCCAAACTCGTTGTTGTTTTAGATCTTTGAATCCTCATTAACAACAAGTTAACTCCGGTACAAAAAATTTAAAACGCCTTGATTTTGACAACAGAGATGCTTTTTAGACTGCACTCAATTATATTACATATTATCATCCGACAAAAAATGATATTTTATAAAAACTTGTTTACATTTGTTCTTGTATTACATCTTACAAACTTACAATTCGTTTTTTACAAACACAACATCAAATTAAACAAAGGGGGTATTTTTAACATCATTTTTGAGTAAAAATTCATTTTTTTGCAAATCACCCCCTGCAAAAAGATATCAACAATGAAAAAAATAACACTAATTATTTTTGTAACCCTGTTTTCAATCACCCATGCCCAGGTAAAAACAGGTATTGAAGTTTTAAAAAATCAAAATTTCGAATCATTGGCCGGAAAGAAGGTCGGACTGATCACAAACCCGACAGGAGTGGATGCCCGGCTCAACTCTACCATTGACATTCTCTTTAATGCACCTCAGGTTGATCTGGTGGCCCTGTACGGCCCCGAACACGGCGTGAGAGGCAATGTGGCTGCCGGAGAAAAGATTGATAATCTGACCGACCCGGCAACAGGAATACCGGTTTTCAGCCTGTACGGAAAAACAAGAAAACCAACCCCGGAAATGCTGAAAGACATTGATGTGCTGGTATATGACATTCAGGATATAGGCTCCCGTTCCTATACCTACATTAGCACGCTCGGGCTGGCCATGGAAGCTGCTGCCGAAAACAACACTGAATTGGTCGTTCTGGATCGCCCAAATCCTCTGGGAGGTAATAAATTTGAAGGCCCTCTGACCGAGCCGGAATTCACATCATTTGTCAGTCAGTTTCCCATTACTTATGTTCATGGCTTCACCGTTGGTGAGCTGGCCACTTACATCAACAACAATAATCTGCTGCCCGGCGGACTGCAATGCGAGCTATCCGTGGTTAAGATGGAAGGCTGGAAGCGCGACATGAACTTTGAAGAAACCGGACTGCCCTGGGTTCCGTCGTCACCTCATATTCCTCATGCACATTCGGCCTACTACTACCCGGTGTCCGGTATCCTGGGCGAATTGTATGTTTATAATATAGGTGTTGGATATACTTTACCGTTTCAGCTATTCGGGACCGACTGGCTCAACGCAGACCAACTGGCAAAGCACCTGAACAAACTCGAACTGCCGGGTGTCATCTTCCGGCCGGTTTTTTTTAAGCCATACTACAGCACTTACAAAGGCGAAGAAATTGAAGGGGTTCAGGTTCACCTGACCGACATTGAAAAAGCACCACTTTCGTTAATTCAGTTTTACGTTCTGCAGGAGGCTTACCGGATGAATCCAGACAAAAATGTGTTTGAATTGTGTAATCCTGACCGGCTGGATATGTTCGATAAAGTTTGCGGAACCGACAAGGTACGAAAGGCTTTCAGCCAAAATTTCCGCGTAGATGATATGATCGGTATCTGGACAAAAGATGTTGAAGCGTTCAGAAAAAAGGCTGAAAAGAGCTTTTTGTATTAAGGAATACTTAAACGCGGAGACGCAAAGGCACAAAGATTTTTATGTTTTTATGAAGACACGGAGGGTGTCTGAAAAGTGAAAAACGGGCAGAGTTGGAAACATCCTTATTATTACATCAAACAAAACTCCCCACATTTAGTCGATTTTCCAGCTTATCGAGCTGATTAAGAGAGTCGTTCAATGAAATTTTTAATTGTTGATGGTGCAATGAAAAAAGCTGACGATAATATTCAATTCCTTTTTCGAGAGCAGCATGAATTTTTTTGTTTTGATTTTCGGCTCTTTCATTGCCAACCGTTGAAGTTTCTGTTTCCTTAATATAGTAATCCAGATTTAAGGACAACTCTTTAACAAATAAATCGGGCCTGTCGTTCCGTTCCATTAGATTGTTTTGGCCATAAATATGTCCAATCATCTCTTTAAGGGAGGATTTTTTGCTGAAATAAGCCATATTGGGTCCGGGACAAACAGAAACGCCTGGGCCTTCTGCTTCGGTGGAAATATCGTTAGCCAACAAAGCGGAAGTTCCAAGACCAGTACAAATGCACGATTTCTCTGTTACATCGGCAATGGCTTTTTTAAGAGAATCACGATCATTTGAAGACGCCTCCAAAGTCAGGATTTTTTTTCTCTGATAACTACGAGAAGCAGTACATTGAGGACGACCTTCAAATTCTTTGCTAAGGGAGCAATATTGTTTAACACAGCCACTCCCCGGTTTATTTTGATTGATTTTCAGGTCTCTTTCAGCATCTTTGGTATTATTTCTCAAATTATTGAAGGGAACACCCAATGGAGAAATATTGCTTAAATACAAATCATTCTCTCGTGCCATCGAAAGGCGATAAATGGTGTCATCGTCAATGCTTACAGCTTCCGGCACAAGCAGAAAAGGAGTCCCCCAACCAACTGAGTCAAGCTGATAATAATTAAGCAAAAAGTCATGCTCTGCAGCAGTGCCTATCCCTCCCTGCGCAGAAATTCTAACCGTTGGAGCTTCTGATGGATAAACGCGTCCTTTTTGATTCAAGGCAGTCTGAAACACCTCAAACTGATCGGCAATTAGCTTTCCCCTGTTATTTTTAAATTCTTCAAGGACAGGCCCTATTAGGTTCCCTTGCGAAGCAAAAGCATGACCGCCGCAATTAAGTCCCGATTCGATGCGGAATTCCGATACCCAGATACCCTTTTTGGCCAGCAGTTTTCCCTGAACTACGGCCGACCGGTAATCGCTAACTTTTATGGTAATTTTCTTCTTCAGATTCCCTTCAGAATCGGGATAAAAATCGTCCCAATTTTCCAGGTAAGAAAACAGCCTTGTGTTCATCCCTGCCGATAAAACCAGTGATGATTGCAATTTACTTTTAGCAAATCCCCGTAAGGCCGCATGGGCATCGTTAAATTCAACGGGCAACTGCTCTCCGCCGGCAAAATTCTCTTTATCGAGTTTGGTCATAATATTGACATCAATATGACCGGGATACAAATTGTCGTTTACCCACTTTTTCAAATCACGAAAATTGGCATTTTCTTTCAGATAAAAATAAGTTTGCCGGGCCGTAGAAGTTTCAGGCAACAAATCAAAATAGTGGTCAATTTCATCGCTTTTGCGCGAAAGGGAATTTTTCATATTTTCGATACGAGATCGGACACCCGTATCCAACATATCTAAAAAAGCCGTAATACGACGGGCCCGGAAATCTTCCATTTTGGAGGAAATCCCCTGAAACAGTAAATTGGCCTTTTTACCGGAACTTCCTGTCTAATTTTATCGGCAAATCACAGCACTCCCACTGCCAGGCTAAGTTTAAGAGTTTTTTTTGCTCAAATATGTGTGGCTAAGAAAGAATTAATACAAAAATTCTATAAAACATTTGCATATAATTTTTTAAATTATTATATTTGTGGCTAAGACATAAATTTAGCTATATGTTTATTCAAAGAACATACCGTAAGACAAAAAATAAGGTTTACCAATCAGTTGTTCTGATGGAAAATTATAGGGAGGGTGAAAAAGTTAAACATAGAAGCATTACCTCTTTAACAAAATGGCCAGAACATCTTGTAAATGATTTGGAAAAATTAATTAAAGGTAAAGCTATTACGGCAATAGAGGACTTGAATCTTTCTAATGGCAAATCATTCGGTGCAATTGAAGTAATCAAACAAGTGGCCAACCGACTGGGAATATATCAGGCCTTAGGCAGTTCTAAACAAGCAAAACTGGCAATGGTGCAAATTGCAGGGCGTATAATTACGCAACAGTCAAGGAATTACATTGCCAACGAATGGGTGATTAATCAGGATATTGAGAATGTTTACAATGTGTCCAGTTTCAATGAAGATAGCTTATACGATAACCTGGATTGGTTAAGCGCTAATCAGGAAAAAATAGAAAAGAAAATTTTCAGACACCGTTATCAAACAGAAAAAATAAAGAATATATTTTTATACGATGTAACTTCATCCTATTTGGAGGGGACAAAAAACGAACTGGCCACATACGGATATAATAGGGACAAGAAAAAAGGCAAGATGCAAATAGTTGTAGGGCTGATGCTCGACAGCTATGGATACCCAATTACCATAGAGGTATTCAAAGGGAATACCGGTGACACAAAAACAGTTTCGTCACAACTTAAAAAACTCAAAGAAGTATTTGGTGTAGAGCGAGTTATTTTTGTTGGGGATAAAGGAATGATAAAATCAAGCCAGATTGATGAAATCATATCAAACCAGTATAAATGGGATTATCTCACAACAATTACCAAAGAGCAGATTAAATCATTAATAAATAAAGGGGTATTGCAGCTATCTTTATTTGAAGACGAATTGGTAGAAGTAGCTGGCGAAAATAATGTGAGGTACATATTGCGGAAAAACAAGTATAGGGCAATAGAATTAAAACGAAATAGAGAAGACCGAATTAAAAGGTTGATGGATTTTGTGACTAATAAAAACAAATACTTAAAAGAACATCCAAAAGCACAAATTAATGTTGCGCAAAGAGATATAAACAATGAGCTGGTAAAATTAAAACTAAAAAACATCGTCACGGTAGATGTGAACGAAAGAGGGTTCTCTATATCTATAGATGAGGAAGCAAAAGAAAAACAAGGGGAGTTAGATGGCTGTTATGTGGTTAAAACGGGAGTCCCAAAAGAAGAACTAAACACAAAAGAGGCCCATGATAGATACAAAGATTTAGGATTGGTTGAATTTGCATTTAGGACCATGAAGACCACAATTGAAGAGCTTAGACCAATATTTGTAAGAAAAGAGGATAGGACAAAGGGCCACGTATTTGTTGTGATGCTGGCGTATATGATAACCAAATATATTTCAGATAAAATAGCCAGTTTAAACTATACCCGAAAATTTGCTATTGAAAGCCTTGATAAAATACAATATATAGAATATGATTTTAAAGGAACCAAAATAAAAGTACGCCCACATAACTTATCGAATCATCAAAAAGAAATATTGGATGCACTGGATATAAAACTAAATGTAGCTAAGAAGGAATCAGCCTGATAATATGGCGCATCCCTTGACAGAAAAGGGGTTTAAGGGATATTTATTTTCTTTAAGATAGGAAGTTCCGTTTTAAATTTTTGAAACGAACATGGATTTTGGATGACCAAATTTTCAAAAAGACATGAATGAAATTGGCTGACGCCGATCCCGCGATTCATAGCGAGTTCAATCAGACCAATGACTTAGACTTTTTTTATACTGATGAAACGAGCATGACAAGGGTTGTCACAAAAGAACATGTATAAAATTAATCATGCGAGTTCCATTCGACCTTAATAAATAAATTTTATACGAATGAATCCTCATTAACAATAAGTTAACTCTGATACAAAAATTTAAAACGCCATGATTTTGAAAAAAATATGCTTTTTATACCGTACTCATTTATGAAGAGTTTCGGAAATTGGATTCTCTGAAATTTTGAAAAGAATTAAATAGTAAAAAACCATCAACCTCTATATGCTTTTTATAGAAAGCAAAATTTATTATATTTGTTGAGCAATTAGAGCAAAAAAATTGGAAAAGCTTTTTCAAAAATCATATCAGAAACTGCATCAGGTACCAACTCAATTCAAGCGGTACCTTGCTGAAAAAATTGACTGGAACAGTCGCCTGATCGGCATAAAAGGGGCCCGTGGAGCCGGAAAAACCACGCTATTGCTTCAATATGCCAAAGAACATCTCCCCCAGGACAATCAAACGCTTTATGTGAGCCTGGATGATTTGTTTTTTACGGAAAACAACCTTGTCGACTTTGCAGAGCAATTTGTCATTCAAGGCGGGAAGTATCTGCTTTTGGATGAAGTCCACCGCTATCAAAACTGGTCGCAGGAATTGAAAAACATTTATGATGATCAGCCCGATTTGAAGATCATTTTTACCGGCTCATCACTTGTTCATTTGAATCAGGCCAAAGGAGATCTAAGCCGGCGGGCTGTGATGTATGAGCTTTACGGTTTATCCTACCGGGAATTTCTGAATTTCACACAGGGAACAACATTTGAACCGATCGATTTTAAAGCATTGATTGATTCGCATACCCGATATGCCCTGGAAATTGCTGATTCTATCCGTCCCCTTGCACATTTCCGGAAGTTTCTGGAACATGGTTACTACCCCTATTTCAAAGAAGCGCCTACTCTTTACCCGCAAAAGTTGTCCGAAACCATTTCTCTGGCATTAAACATTGATTTGCCTTCATCGTATGATATCAGTTTTGGCAGTGTGGAGAATATCCGATTGCTGCTACATATTATATCGGAATCGGCTCCCTTCAAACCCAATATTTCCAAATTGAGTGAACGCATTGGCATTAGTCGGAACAGTCTGGTGCATTTCATTCGTTACCTGGAAGACATCCGTGTCATCAAATGCCTGTATGCAAATACCAAAGGCATCGGAGCATTGCAAAAGCCAGAGAAAATCTATATGCACCACCCCAATCTGCAATATGCTTTAGCTGATGAAAACCCCAATATCGGAAATGTCAGAGAGAGCTTTTTTATTAATCAGCTGGGAATTTTGGGCCCTATTAAATATACTTCCAAAGGCGATTTCGCATTTGCCGATTATGTATTTGAGATAGGTGGTCGTGGAAAAACAAATAAACAGGTTAAGCATCTTGAAAACGCCTTTGTCGCAGCCGATGAAATAGAAATCGGGCACTTGCATAAGATACCGTTGTGGTTGTTTGGGTTTTTGTATTAGGCAATGAGTTTTATACAAGTTTTTTTGTAGCAAACCTTGCCATGCTCGTTTCATTTATACTTTAATGAAGATTCGTTTTTTATACAGGATATATCCAATGAGCCAGAAGAAAAAGACATGCGTCAAGGCATACAGCAATGAACCGTTCATATTACCTGCCAGGGGGACAAAAATATGCTGGTAGAGCCAGGTACTGCCTCTTACCACCGTACCGTCGGCGGTTTCAAATTTAATGAGCATGCCCAATGTACGCGCCCACAGTCCTGACAGGGCATAAATAAACAGCGGGTTCATCCCGAAAACCACAAAGAAGGACGTCCACTTTTTGTACCCTTTAACATCGATAATGAATATCAACAAAGCAAAAACCAAAGCGGCCAGTCCGGCAGTATAAAGAACATAAGAGCTTGTCCAGAGCGGCTTATTGATTGGAAATACAAATCCCCAGAGCCGGCCTATAATGGTAACCAGAACACCATACAATGCAAGCCTTGCAGGTAATTTGGCTTTTTCGGTATTACTGATAAAAACGCCCGTCAGATATCCCAGCAAAACGGTAACAACGGCGGGGATAGTACTCAGCAGTCCCTCCGGGTCAAACGGGATACCAAATCCGGTGTAGAGATGCTGTTCTCCCAGAATGGCTGCATCGAACGGAATAGTGACATTGCCTTCCAGACTATAAGGATCGTCGCCGCCAAACCAGGCCAAAATTCCCCAGTAAACCAGCAAAATGGCTAATCCCAGATACGGGATGTACTTTCTTTTCATGGAAAGCACTATCAGTGAAGCAAATCCATAAGCCAGGGCTATTCTTTGAAGCACCCCCATAATACGGAGCGAACTGTAATCAGTCATCCATTGCGGAAATGAATTCAGAAAAAGTCCGATGGCAAAAATCAGCAAAGTCCGTCTTCCCAGACGGTTAAAAGATGCTTTATTGAGCGTATTGCCGTATTTGGCAAAAGAGAAAAACATGGAAACACCAACCACAAAAAGAAAGAAAGGAAAAACCAGATCGGTAGGTGTGCACCCGTGCCAGCTGGAATGGCGAAGCGGTGCATAAACATACTGCCAGCTGCCCGGCGTATTTACCGTTATCATCAAAGCGATGGTCATACCCCGAAGGACGTCAAGTGCCAGGTATCTTTCAGATTTTTTCATAAATCAAATCAATTAATAGATCGTTAGATTTCTAGATTTAAGATTATTCATACAATCCTGATATACTGCATTTAATATACAAAACGGAAACGGACAAAAATACGGGATCACGGACTCTGTCGGTACTCTCGTACTATTATCGACCCCTTGAATCCTAACTTTTACCAACTCTCCCCGATTGTGAGATTGAGAAATCTGCATCTCTGAAAAAAGCTTTTTCTCAACAATCAATTAAAACTCATCGCTACGTCTTTGCGACTCCGCGTTTAGTCCTTTTTCTTAGAGAAAGCCCACAATCCCATAAACACCAAAAAACCATTTAAAAGTAATAATTCAAATCCAAACTGGTAACCACCGAGCCATCTTTCGGAGTTGCTGCTGATAATATAACACAAAACCGGTGACAAAACACTGATGTAAGGAACGTACCGGTCGCGGGTGCTTCTCTTTGTCAAAATTCCGAAAGTGAACAACCCCAGCAAGGGGCCGTAAGTGTAACCCGCCGCAGTAAAAACAGAGTTTACAACACTCTCATCATTAATGATGCGGAACAAAACAATCACCAGAAACATGATGAAAGAAAAAGTGATATGCACCTTTATCCGGGTCTTCTCAGTGGAAGGCAGTTTGGGATCAACCTTCAGAAAATCGATACAAAAAGCTGTGGTCAGTGCCGTCAATGCCGAATCGGCACTGGAATAAGCGGCAGCCGTGATCCCCAGCAGAAAAGTAACACCAACAGCAGTTCCGAAATATTTGATGGCCAGCAACGGGAACAGGTCATCCGACCGTTCCGGTATACTTATTCCCATTTGTTCGGCATAATAATAGAGCAATACACCTAATCCCAAAAACAACAAATTAGTAGCTACAAAAGAGAAACTAAACCAAAAAAGATTCTTCTGAGCTTCTTTCTGGTTCTTACAGGTCAAATTTTTCTGCATCATGTTCTGATCCAGACCTGTCATCACTATCGTGATCCCAATACCTGCAATAAACTGTTTGAAGAAATTAGTTCCCGATTGCCAGTCCCAGTCGAACACTTTACTATACGGATGATTGCCAATGGTTGCAACCATCTCGCCAAATCCCATATCCAACTGGTTAAGTACAACCACTATCGTCACAATTACTGAAACAAGTATAAACAATGTCTGCAAAGTATCGGTCCATACCACGGTTTTAATTCCTGCTTTAAAAGTATACAGCCATATAAGTGTTATGGTGGTAAGCACGGTAACCCAGAAAGGAACGCCCAGCGCATCGAAAAATGATATTTGCAGTACCCCGGCAACGAGGTAAAGCCGGAAAGAAGCCCCGATTGTCTGGGAAAGTATGAAGAAAAAAGAACCAGTTTTGTACGAACGAAGACCAAACCTCTGATCAAGATAAGTATAAATGGATACCAGGTTTCGCTTGTAATAAAGAGGCAACAAAACCAGTGCAATAATCCAGTAGCCGACAAAATTTCCCAAAATAAACTGGAAATAACTCCATGCGCTGTTCCCGACCTCTCCGGGAACTGAAATAAATGTAACACCGGATATTGTGGCACCAATCATCCCGAACGCCACCAGGTACCACGGCGATTGACGGTTGCCGGTAAAAAATGTTTCGCTGTCGCTGTTGCGTGATGAAAACCACGAAATAAGAAAAAGCGCGGTAAAAAAACCGAGAATAACGAATAATACAAGAGTTGTGCTCATCTGTATTTTTCTTTTTGGAACATGCTGAAAGATTGAGGCTAAGATTAAGGTTGAGGTTGAGGCTGAGGCTAAGGCTAAGGCTGAGGCTAAGGCTGAGGCTAAGGTTGAGGTTAAGGCTGAGGTTGAGGTTGAGATTGAGGTTCACCACGGATTCTTGTAAGCAAGCAACAGAGCCGAGTGGCGCAGGTTTTCACCGAGTAAGATATGATTAAATACTTGTTTGTCATATCTGTGGTACCTCTCAACCTTAGCCTCAGCCTCAACCTCAACCTTTACCTCATCCTCAACCTCAACCTCAACCTTTACCTCTGCCTCTGCCTCTGCCTCTGCCTCATTCTGCCAGGCTGATATCTTTAAAATATTCAACCACCGATTCGATATTGGTCGGACTCAGCGCCGAAATTACAAAATAATACTTACGCGGATTGGTTTTACGGGTGACTTCGACCGTCAGTGCGTTCTCTCCGGTAACGGCAAAAATATTTTCAGCATTTTCGGTACTGGCAACTTTACCATATTTAAATTTGTAGATTACAAAAACCTCATTATTTCTTCCTGATTCCCAATTCATTCGAATCGAGTCTCGATCGAGCTCAATCACGGGATTCCGGGGCACACCGGGCATGATCTGTTCGACTCTCGGATTAACCGGCGCCAGTGCCTCATAACGGAAGGGACGCCTGAGCAGTTTCTCTTTCAAGCGCCGGGGATTGTTACTGAGAGATTTTCCGCTGAAGAACATGCTGCCATCAATATTCGGATAGGTACGGTTCAGCTTAATTTGCTTAATAATCTGCCTTGATGACCGCCATTCCCGGTCGTTTGAATCGCGGCTGATACGATAAAAACCCTGACCGACATAAAGCCGGCAGCCCAGTACATTTTTACTCCACCACTCGGCAATGACGGCATAATCGGCTACTTCCTTCCCGATGTGCCAGTAAATTTGTGGCGTAATGTAATCAATCCAACCCTCTTCCTGCCATTTCAGAATATTGGCATACAAATCGTCGTAGTTGGTTTGCCCGGCTCTGGTTGCCGATCCGCTCGGATCATCAGACTGGTTACGCCAGACGCCAAAAGGACTGATACCAAAAGCTACGGCTGGTCTTACGGCCTCAATGGTATCATGCAATTGTTTAATGATCATATCGACATTTTCACGTCGCCAGTCGTCCTTTTCATCTGCGGCGAAACCACGCGGATATTTCTCAAAAGCCTCCTGGTCGGGGAATTCCTCACCAGCAATCCGGTAGGGATAAAAATAATCGTCGAAATGCAGGGCATCCACATCATAACGTTTCAGGAGATCAGCCACTACAGTGGCCACATGATTTCTTGTTTCGGGGAGACCTGGATTGAAATAACGGGCTTTGCCGTACGTCACGAACCATTCGGGATGCTTGTTAACGGGGTGACCATCGGAAATGGAAGCCGTGGCTGTATCAACTACTGCCCGGTAAGGATTGAGCCACAGATGAAGTTCCAAGCCCCGCTTGCGACACTCATCAATGGCAAATTGCAAAGGATCGTAGAACGGATCGGGTGCTTTCCCCTGTTCACCTGTCAGCCATTGCGACCAGGGTTCCAAATCAGAAGGGAAAAATGCATCCGTGGCCGGTCGAACCTGAAAAATCACCGTGTTCAGGTTATACTCTTTGGCCAGGTCGAAAAGTCCGGTCAGTTCATCTTGCTGCATAGCCACCGACAGACCGGGTTTTGAAGGCCAGTCAATATTGGCAACAGTGGCAATCCAGATGGCGCGCATTTCACGCTTGGGATACTCTCTTGCCTGTATCGAAACAGCAAGAAGCATCAGAATTGAAAGTATGGATATTTTTCGTAACATACAATTAATTTTTGAGACTGAAGTTAAAGCTAAGGCTGAGGCTGAGGCTGAGGTTGAGGCTAAGGTAAAGGTTGAGGTTGAGGTTGAGGTTGAGATTGAGGTTCACCCCGGATTCTTATAAGCAAGCGACAGAGCCGAGTGGCGCAGGTTTTCACCGAGTAAGATATGATTAAATACTTGTTTGTCATATCTGTGGTACCTCTCAACCTTAGCCTCAGCCTCAACCTCAGCCTCAACCTCAATCTCTATTGCTCTTCATTTTTTTTCTTAATGCCGAAAGTAGGATCGATCTTCAGAAACTTAATAATAATAAACCCTGGAATGGTACAAATCAACACCCAGATAAAGAAATTCTGGTAGCCAACAATTTCCTGAATCCATCCTGAAATCATTCCGGGGATCATCATTCCCAGGGCCATCAAGCCGGTACAAATGGCATAATGAGCTGTCTTATGACTACCGTCGGAAAAGTAAATCATATACAGCATATATGCGGTAAACCCAAACCCGTAGCCAAACTGTTCAAGGGCCACCGCTCCTGAAATGAGCCACATACTTTGGGGGGTAACATACGAAAGATATACAAATACTACATTGGGAATATTCATGGCAAAAGCCATGGGCCAAATCCAGTATTTAAGGCCGTGTTTTGAAGCCAATAATCCGCCTAAAATTCCGCCCAGCGTCAATGCGAGAATGCCTATTGTCCCGTAAATCAGCCCCACATCGCCTGTTGTGAGTCCCAGGCCTCCTATTTCGCGGGGATCCAGCATAAATGGCGAGGCCAGCTTCACTATCTGCGACTCCCCAAGCCTGAACAACAGCAAGAATGCCAGTGCCGGACCTATATTTTCTTTCACGAAAAAGGATTTAAAAGTAGCGAAGAACTCTGTAAACATATTCTCTCCATCACCCTGAACAACTGCCTTGTCGGAGTCGGGACGCGGCAAAATGAACCGGTGGTAGACAAAGAAAATGAGAAACAAACCGGCCAGAATAAAAAAGGTGATCATCCAGGCCAGCGGAATATTACCCGACCGGCCTTCATAATAAGCCGAAGAATGCTCTTCCAGTTTTGGATCGAGCTGAATAACGATCCAGGCTGTCTTCTGCCAGTTCGATTTATCTACTACAATGCGCTCCCCCTCTATCAGTTTAATACTTTCATCACCTCTTCTGATTCCCGTATTCAAAGCAACTTCCTCTTCTTCCTCAGGTGACCTGGTTAGACGGACTCCAACAAGCCCTATATTTCCCGGACGGAGTGATGTTTCCACCACATCATCGCGCCCAAAGGCTGCCCTCAACTTTTCTTTCAAAGGCCCTGATACGTGGGTTGCAAACCATCCGGTCTCCGCTTTCGTCTCTTTCTTTGCTTCGGGAATCACGAAGCCGTTTTTCAGGTTTTGATTCACAGCCCATTGTTTAATGCTGTCAATTATTTCGGGAGAGACCTTTTGAGTCGGAATATGAATCTCTTCGTTTGTTAGCACAAAAGCCATTTCATCGGATTCCACGGACCTTTTGAATTCGGGAATCTCTATCTTCGCTGGAAGATCGGGACGTGCATAGACGTTAAACTCAACAGGATCGAGACCGGTATAGGTTTCGAAAAAGCCTGCCAGAATAATGAGCAACCCCTGACCCGTAATCATAGCCACACGATAAAAAGTGCTCCTGATACCAATAAAGTAAGCCTGCTTGTGCTCGTCGAGCGCCAGCATATAAAATCCATCGGCAGCGATATCATGCGTAGCCGAACTAAAAGCCAGCAACCAGAAAAATGCCAGGGTGTACTGAAAAAAATCGGGTACAGGAATGGTGAAAGCGACACCTGCCAGACCGGCACCAACCAACAATTGCATCATTATGATCCACCAACGTTTGGTCTTTAACAGGTCGACCACGGGGCTCCACAGTGGCTTTATGACCCATGGCAAATAGAGCCAACTGGTGTAGAGCGCGATATCGGCATTGGATATTCCAAGCCGCTTATACATAATAACCGAAACGGTCATCACAATAACGTACGGAATGCCTTCTGCAAAGTACAGTGTCGGTACCCAACTCCAGGGTGAACGGTTTTTTGAACCCATATATTAGATTATTAGACGATTAGATATTAGATATTAGAATTCAACATTGGGAGAAAAGAATGAAACGAGCATGACAAAGTTTGTCACAAAAGAACATGTATAAAACTCTTGCATGCGAGTTCCATCCGACCTTAAAAGATAAATTATATACGGATGAAACGACATCTCTATAATTTCTCAAAACAATAACCACGCTTGCGAAGTTCGTCAATTATTTCAGCAAGGCGGCTGTAAAATTTATCTTTCCTGCCGGGATGTAACAATAACAAAGCGCTGTTCAGCCCCTCCGTTTCCTCATATTCAACCTTTTATCTTGCATATCAGGTAGAATTAATAACGTTTTTCCAGTTGAGCACCCCTGAAATAATGCTTCAATATTTCCTGATAGGAATACCCCTTAGCACCCATAACGGCGGCGCCAATCTGACAGAGACCAACACCATGTCCCCAGCCTGCTCCGATGAGTGTGAATGACGACGGAACCTGCCCTTCTTCGCCTTCCTTCTCAACGATAAAAGCAGAGCTGTACAAGTGAGACTCCGAAAGCGCCTTACGTATCTCCAGCTCTTTACCAATGGTTAGTTCTCCTTCTGTTCCGACAATTTTAAGGCGGATAAGACGTCCCGATTCACCACGTTCAACAGGCACCATGTTAAGAATTTCCCCAAGGTCAATATTCGCTTTCTTCTTCAGTAATTCCCTTACCTTTTGCTGAGTAAGCGTCACCTTCCACCTGTAAAAATCGGCCGTTTCCTGGTCGTAATCGTTCAACACCTGAGAAAGCACATCTTTGTCCCGGGTATTACAGAATGCAGGCGGGTTACCGGTAATCCACTCCCGCGCAGCTTCTTCATCCTTCAAATCGAGTTTGTAACCTTCCGGGGGCACATCATTGTCAATCACTTTGGTCAGATACGGATGATTTACCGGTTCCCACACATTTTCGAACAATTCGGAAATACCGCCACAGGCCTTGGAGAACCGGGCATCACATATTGCGTTATTGTAAACCAGCACTTCACCAAAAGTATCGGCAACAGCCGCCTCCACTTCTTTGGTCGATGCCCGTGTAATGCCCTGATAGCGCTGACAATGATCGTCGGCACACACATCAAAGTTAAGATGGTCTTCACGGTCGTACCATTTTATCCGCTCACCCGGACTCTCCATAACAGTTTCATAATTGCCCGTTTCTTTCAGCTTTTGTTCCTTCTCTTTCTGCGCTATCAGCCAGCTGCGCGATATTACCGCGTGGGCTCTCAGCAACTGAGGCGACGAAGTTGCACTCATCTCGGAAGATATGACACTCACCAGATAATCTTCCAAAGGCAGGCGATTAACGGCTGTGAGATGACCCTCTTCTCTGATGATGCGCAATGTTCCTTTAAAACGCTGGTCTTCTTTACGCTCCCAATGGAAATTAATGCCTATGACCACATCCTTCAGTTCGAAACTGCTCTTTTCGTAATCAACAGGTTCCAGTTCAACAGGTAGTTCGGCGCTGATATTCCGGTTGTTGATCAAAATCCTGAGCTCCCCGTTGTGGCAGGAAGCATGACCTTTACCTTCATATATTTCACCGGAAGCCCTTAAACGGAACGGGCCTTCAAGCTGAAACGAAAATTCGGGGGCAAACAACACCCCTACTTCAATATTTGGTTGCATAGTATCAGGTATTAAAAATGAGTTTCACCAGGTGCCACGACTCCTCATCCAGCGTAACCTGATGGAAAATATCGGCGACTAAATCGTTATTCAGTTTTTCAAAATCTTCTTCTCGTGGAGTGATCAGTACGCCTCCAAAATCGACTGATGCCGGACTTAACAATACCTGTTCTGCGCCTTTGGCATAAAACTGACGGGGACGATGTTCTCTGCGCGGGAAAACAATAACCCTCCAAAAATCATGTTCCCATGAGCAAAGAATGTTCAGCATAGGTTCCTGTTCATATTTTTGAAGTTTCCCTAAAAAGCGGAAAACTCTCAAAAACCAGTTTTCCAGCAGTTTTTCATTGTTGCTTTCAATAACAAGCGTCTTTCTGAAATAATTCTCCACGCTGTGTACTTTAATGTCTTTTCTGTCCAACAGCAACGATTTCCCGGGGTGCAAACGATATTCCTCTTCAATGGGAAGGAACCCTTTATTGCCGGCCTGAAAATGAAGGTGATCAGGGGCACTCGCTCCGCACCTCGGTCCATTGTAAAACAGCACAAAGTCTGGAAGCTCACGGGCAATTATCAACATATCACCAAGTCGTCCTTCAATTCGCTGGTCAATATGTTCCCTGTGAGGGATGGTCAGATGCCTCGAAAAAATAGGGTAAGGATTAACCAGAACCTTATAATCCCCGACATCAACGCCTTTTTGTTCGGCAGGCAAATTTCCGGAACATAAAAAACATTTCCGTTCTTTGATTGATTTTGGATCCACTTTAGCCGCCGAAGATCGGATACGTCCCGGATTGAACTGTACCCGCATTTCCGTTGAAGGACGCATGTGCAGCGTCCGGGTTTTTACCTCCTTTAAACCGGCATAATTGTCACGAGCCAACGGCCAGTTAACAAGCTGATCATCAATCAAATCATTTACCTTTTCCTGTAACGTCTTGTTTTCAGTTATTTGGTTGATCATGTTCGTTTTTGGTTTTTTCTATTCGCGCCCACAATTCCATTGTTCTCACTCTGTCTTTATAAAAATTGTGATTATTCATCTTTACAATATCAAGTGATGCATCGGAATTATCTTCCCAGCGCCGACATAAGTAAAGCGTTTTGTATATTCGTCCAATCTGATAATCGCGCGACACTGCCAGACCCACTGCATAATCTTCCCCATAGCTTACATTAGGCACTTTTATCTTTCGCAATACGGGTGTATAAAAGGCCCGGGGCGCTCCCAGTCCGTTAATTCGCAGCGCATTGTTACGTCCGTTTTCGGGCGTCCATTCCTTATGGTCGATAAGTCCGGGAGGTATCTCTTCCAGCTTGAAGTTAACCATTTGGTAAGACCCGATCACCATTGCACAGTTTTGCTCATAAAAGGCATCCACAATGGTTTGTATTACTTTATCATCGGCATAAAGGTCATCACTGTCGAGCTGGATGGCAAATTTACCGCACGATTCATGCATAATCGCCATATTCCAGCATCCACCGATACCAAGGTCTTTACTTTCCGGAATCAGATGTAACAAACGGGCGTCCTCTCCTGAGAGCTTTTTGAGGATATCGGTAGTCCCGTCGTCCGAATGGTTATCCACAATAATTAAGTTAAAGCTGAAGGCAGCTTTTTGCCTGAAAACAGATCGAACCGCGTCCTCAATGGTTTTCGCCCTGTTTCGCACGGGAATAATCACCGAGGCCTCGACCGGGAAATCAGCTTCTTCGAATTTCACCGCTTCAAACCGAGGTTCAAGGTATCCGCCAATCTCCTTCAGGTGCAGCGTACAGGCTTTCTCCATCTCTACCTGGACTTCCCTGTTTTTGGGGTCCACGTAATCAAAAATCTTTTCACCGGAACGGCGGGTATCGGTTTCCATTTCGGTATACAAAAATTCCGGCAAACGGAAGAGTTTATGATTTTGTGATATTTTCAGCCGCAGGTCATAAAGACCGGCAAATCTAAAGTCTTCGTTCATCCTCCCGACTGCTTCTTTGACCGCCGGAGCAGAAAAAAGAAGAAGAGAGCCGAAATTGAAATCATCGCGTAAACTCCCATCCTGATAATCAATCACAGGGTGATTGATCATTTTTCCCTCTTTCAGCGCATAATAGTCGGAATAAACCATCCCGGCCCGGGTATATTCAGCTGCCTGAACCATGCGTGCCAACGAAAAATCGCCAATTTTCAGGGGTAAAGATTTGGTGTACAATAAAATAAAATCTGCATTATTGCTGTGGCCTGCAATCTCCCCTACCATGGCAGTCGAATTAAGGGCGGGTATTTCAATGGACTTCACCCCGTCAGGCAGAACAACTTCACGGTTTTCGGGAGTTATCATTACATTAATTTCCGAAACCTCATCAGAAGCTTTCAGTTCATTAATGGTTTGTTTCAGATCAGCCTTTTCGGCCACCGGTAAAAAACATGCAATTTTGCTCATATAATCTGGTTGTTTTTTTTATCAATCAAAATGTCGGGTAGTACTTACGAACTCTGAAAAAGGACCAATCGACCGACCAGCCAATTGCCGTCTAACAATCTGTTGTGCATTAGTGTCTGTCCATAAAATACCATTTGCTGTGTTACGGTTACCGCCAAAATACTCATTTACGATAAAAGTAGTGGCTGCTGAAAAAGTCAGCAGCCGGTTTCAAATTTATTTTCCATTGTTCTTTTTGGCATTGCCCCAAAAAGAACCAAAAAGGTCTGGTCCGCTTAAACCTATCTTCCCGCGCAAGCCATGCAACCGGTACTTTCTGAACAGACAGATTTGATACAACTTTTCCCGACTTTACAGACAGGCACGAATTAATCCCTTTGGAAAAATTTCAATATATCCTTCATCAATTTGTTTCGTTCTTCTTTGTCGGGCACTGCCTCAAACGGGAACCCCAGGGCAACGCTCCGGTAGCTTCCCGAATAAGCCACACCGGCACTTACTTTACCGGCGGTATACCTGAATATCCGGAATGCACCATCGCCCGCCGGTTCAATGCCATCTGGTGCTTCCACCTTGTAAATATGAGGATGATATCCGGCATTATAGCTGAGAGATGGCATGAAAAGAGCTGAGGCTTTGTCTGTCACCATCAGTTCACCTGTATTGTCGGCATGATTGGTCATCCAGCGGTAATGCAGATATGCTTCGGCAAAACCGATGGCCACAGTATCGTTGTTTTCAACCGCGTCGGTACCGATGTAAGCACCCGAAATCAGAACGTTCCCACCTTTGGAGACAAACCTTTCCAGATTTTCCTGAACACCGGGAGTTAAGACCCGGTAATCTTTATGCTGCCGGTTAAACAAGGCCGGCGTTCCTCGTTCTTCACCATAGATCAAATCGACTGCAAAATAGGGAGTAACATTAAAGTCGCTTTTGGCGAACACCTCATCGCTAACGGAAACGAAAGAATATCCGGCATCCCGGATGGCTTGTCCGTGACAAAAAACAAAATCAAAATTATTTCCGGGAATAACTTTACCTTCCATATCAGCATAGCTGGCACCATTGCCGGGGCTGTCATCGTCGAGCCATGGAGAGGAACGGTCGTAGTCGTATTGCCGGCCAACATGACTCATATCCCTGTGCCAGGGCACACCTTCGTCTTCCCACCAGGCAACACCTGTTATATTACCATCGGCAAATGCAGGAGGTGCCACCCTGTCGAAACCATTGACAATAAGAACCGGATCATCGGAATTCTGGTTTAAAGAAACAGCAAGGGTTTCGCCGGGGAAGCTCTGACCACCTTCATTCAAAGCGCTTACTTTAAAACTGTAAATGGTTTCATATTCATCCACCTCTATTACCAGTGATGTATCGGTAGTATAAATACCATTATCAAAGCCGTTGTTGTCAATTCTTTGGTAAACTTTGTATCCGCTTGGGACAGCCGAAGGCTCCAATGGGTCTTTGACCGGACTCCAGCTGATTTTAATTTTTTTGCCATCCACAATTTCCAGTGCCATATTATCGGGCGGAAGCGGTTTTATAATCACCTGTCTGCCCTCTCGTGCTGCCAGAAAACGAGCCATACCCTTATAGATGGCTCTGGCAACGGCAAACTGAAAACGCGGGTCAAGACCGTATTTCATATCGGCCGGATTTTGATGCGACAAGAGTTCCAGCAACATAGTTGGAACATTGGGTCGCCACGCCTCCGAATATTGTCTGTCCCACATGGCACGTCGGGTCCAGTCGGCCTTAAAACCCAGCCTGACGTCGGATACAATTTGTGACTGAATCATATCGGTCAGATCGCGGCTGGCGAGTCTGGAAGTGCCATCCGGAAACATTCCGTCATCGCGTTCACTACTGTATATTCCGAGGGTACCAATAACAGAGTCACCTGGTGTAGTGCCTGCATCGGTATGAAAGGCAAAAGCCAGATCAACGGGAATATTCAGACCCTCTACTTCTTCTCCTGTACCAGTAGGGCCATTGGGACGCCCCATCAGGTAGTTGACCCATTCGCCACGTGATTGGTAATCATCGTTGTAGTCGTTTTCATTGTCGTTAAGACTATAAACAATGGAGTCGGGCATTCCCGCGTACTGAAGCTGATATCGGCCGGCTTCCATCCAGCGGGGCTTGCCGCTCAATTTGTATGTATATCTTACGAAGTCTTTAATCTCAACCCTGTGAGAATCGGTTTGTCCGTCTTTCAGCGACCACTGCCTCGGAATATAAGCCCCTGCAGGCCGGCGGGCTACATTGCCCATGCCTCCACCAAAACGAACAGCATCGGCCGAAACCACACCTATGGAGTTTTTAGGCGTAACGATTGTTACAGAACCCCGACCGGGATTCCTTCCGGCCTGAAAATGAAATGTACCCAGATAGACCCAGGTGGCGTATCCCATCTGTTGATTCAAAGAAAAACGGGTCTGTCCGCCGGAATGATTCACAATACAGGGAACATTGGTCAGAGCGTTTGCTTCTTTTCCCCAGGAAATATAAACGGCATATTCACCCTTTTCAGGAATTTCGGGGATATATTGCAAAGTTCCACTTGCCTCGCGCGATACCTCCATTTTCAGGTAAGCGCCCGAGGTAAAAGGATTTTCCCCGGGAAAGAGTGTATCCTTTGGAGCAAACCCCGTTCGGTCGCTCTCAATCCATTGACCATTTCCATCGTTCACCACTAATTCACTGTCACCCGTAGAGCGGTCATTATCAACAATTACTTCATTCACCTGTATATCACGCTCACGGGAAAGAAAAACAGTAGCGCCCGCATCTTCAAGCATTGGGACAAGAAAATTCCTTGTAAACATAAAAGGATAAATATCTTCGACCGTTCCGAACAAACGGGCCCGTTGCCATTCCCAGCGGTCGAGTTTGGCCTCGTAATAATAACCATGGCTGGCCCACAAAGCAATGTTATTGTTGCTCAGTCCTGCCGGAAAATCCGGTTCTGATATTTTCTCTGCCAGAGGCTGGCGAAGAGAGTGTGATTTCATCCGCAACGAGTCGGGGACACCATTATAATAATACAACGGGATATAATCTTCCATGGGACGCCCGTTGCAATAAAATTCAATGCTGTAATCCCTGAAACGCCTTCTCAGATTGTTCCGTATGTTATACTTAAGATGGTTAAGCCAGACATGCCTGACCGGAATTCTTACAACATGCGGCGAGAAATAAATCTCCACACGTTCATTGTCCTGGTCAACCGCAACAGAATCAACCTCCATTCGGCCCAGATAGTTCCATCCTCTAAACAAATCGGAGGAGGGAGAAATGTCCTCCATCACCTTTTCGGCCATTCTCTTCTCCTTTGGGTTCAATTGTGAAAAAGCAATGTTTTCAATTCCAGGGAAGAAAACAAAAAACATCAACAACACTTTAGAAACTAAACCACTTCGCATGCCTGATTCTTTTTTAAAAAAGACTACCCCGGTCTATTCATGAAATTTCTATTACGTTGCGCATTACGAAAATTTATGAATATATCAGGTTAAATTAGATCTTTAATCGGAGTTCAAAATTAGAAACAATTTTTAAAGAAACAAAAATTTGTAATACATCTTATATGATATGAAAAACTAAACATTTTTTAGTACCTTTGCCATTCAAAAGTATAATATATCTTTCGCATTATGATACTAATTGCCGACAGCGGATCGACAAAAACCACGTGGTGTCTTCTCGACAAGGAGAATGGAGAAAAGAAATTTATCCAAACCAGGGGGATCAACCCGTATTATCAAGACGAAGAGACCATAATCAGAACATTAAAGGAAGAATTTAATGATAACCGACGTAAGTTTGATTCAATCTTCTTTTACAGCGCGGGTTGTGCCAACCCCGAGATCAACAAGACAGCCCGTAATGCATTAGTCCGGTTTTTTGAAACCGGTCATCCCGAAGTGCAGAGTGACCTGATGGCTGCCGCCCACGCGCTTTGCGCGGACAACGAAGGAATAGCGTGTATTCTGGGCACCGGTTCCAATTCTTGTCATTATGATGGCACACGTATTATAGAAAGTGTACCGCCCCTGGGATTCATCCTCGGAGATGAAGGCAGCGGAGCAGTAATCGGGAAAAAGTTGCTGTCAGATATCCTGAAGAATCAACTTCCAGGCGATATAACCCAGCTGTTCTTTGACACTTTTAAGACCAGTGCTACCGAAATTCTGGATCATATATACAAACAACCTTTCCCTAACCGGTACGCGGCCGGCTTTACCAAATTCATTTCCGATCACATCTCACATCCCTCTCTCTATGCACTGGTTAGGAATGCTTTTGATGAATTCCTGGTACGAAATGTTTTACAATATAAAAAAGCCCGGTCCCTGCCGGTACATTTCACCGGAAGTATTGCCTTTTACTTTCATAAGATATTGAAAGAAAGTCTGAAATTCAGAAACCTTACACCCGGAAAGATCATTAAAGATCCGATGCCCGGCCTGATAGATTATCACGTCCGGCAATAGGGCCAAAGTACAATTTTTGACTTTAATAAAACAACAATAAAATGTCTGATAAGAACAAATTCACGCTTAACATTACTGAATCACCGTCAAGATTCAAAGACCTGGAAAAAATGGAAGTAGCCGACCTGATAAGAAGCATGAATGAAGAGGATGCCAAAGTGCATATCGCAGTAAGGGAGGCACTTCCTCAAATCGAACAATTAATAGTACGCATCATAGACAGGATGAAGCAGGGAGGACGCCTTTTCTATCTTGGAGCAGGAACCAGTGGTCGTCTCGGGGTCCTCGATGCTTCGGAATTACCGCCTACTTTCGGGGTCCCCGATACGTTGGTTATCGGACTCATTGCAGGAGGCGACGTTGCTCTCAGAAAAGCCGTAGAAGATGCAGAAGACGATCCCCACATGGCGTGGGAAGAATTGAAAAAATACAACATCAGCAAACTCGATACAGTAATAGGCATAGCTGCTTCAGGAACGACGCCCTATGTCATCGGCGGGATACGCAAAGCCAGAAAAAACGGCATCCTCACAGGTTGTATAACCTGCAACCCGGATTCCGATATTGCTAAGGTTGCCGAATTTCCCATCGAGGCAATAGTAGGGCCGGAATTCATTACCGGAAGTACTCGTCTTAAAGCCGGTACCGCCCAGAAAATGATCCTTAACATGATTACGACTACACTGATGATCAAACTCGGGAAAGTGAAGGGGAACAAGATGGTCAATATGCAGCTCAACAACCAGAAGCTCATCAAACGCGGAACCCACATGCTCATGGAAGAGCTTAATCTGGACCAGGAAACTGCCCAGGACCTGCTCATCCGTTATGGCTCTGTTAAAAAGGCCATCGACGGTTTTAACAAATCACGCAGACAATAACGATAAAGCAGAGGGCAGAGAGCAGAGAGCACGGGCCAGAGGTAGAAAGGTAAGAAGGGTGATAGTAAGAATAGGAAGGTGGTAAGCTATACAGGTAGAAGACAGAAGAAATGAATTTTTCTGAAACGGACAATAACAAATATGGTCAGAAAAGTAAATGCATAAAATCATTCATGCAAGTTCCCCCAATAAATCGGAGCAAGCTATCATACCAAAAACTTAAACGTCATCCCAGGGATGGTTTTAATGAAAGACTGTGAACAAGCCTTGGGTCGGGTATGTTTAAACAACGTTTACTACTATAAACAAATCACTAATATGCATTTCCGGTTTAAATTTCTAAAAAGCACAACCTTGAATCATTTTAAATAAGCCTTTTTTATAACTGGAGTTTCCTCAAAAAACACTATCGAAAAAGCTGAAGGGCAACAATGACAACCATTTTGAAGAAAA
>NZ_AEWI01000008.1 GCF_000191885.1 Anaerophaga thermohalophila DSM 12881 | reverse complement strand
ATGGCAAACAAAAGTTGTCCTCCATATTTTATGACAAATGGTCGCGGAAAAACGGCCATATTCTTCTTACTTCTTCCGAACGTTTTAAATCGATGTCAATAATGAGATTACTTTCGGCATCTGTCGGAGCTTCAATCAGAATTTCTCCCTGTGGCCCCGCAGCAAAACTGTTGCCCCAGAACTGTATTCCTCCGGTTACATTGGACGGATCGGGTTCGTATCCCACACGGTTTACCGAAACAACGGATAGTCCGTTGGCAACTGCATGTCCGCGTTGAGAAATTGTCCAAGCCTCTTTTTGTCGTCTTTTTTCTTCATTGCTGTCGGACGATTCCCAACCGATAGCAGTGGGATAGATGAGTAATTCAGCACCTTTCAGGGCCATCAGTCTGGCTGCCTCGGGATACCACTGGTCCCAGCAGACCAGCACGCCCAGTCGCCCGACACTGGTATTCACCGGCTCAAACCCTGTGTCGCCGGGCGTAAAATAAAACTTTTCGTAATAGGCCGGGTCATCAGGAATGTGCATTTTCCTGTATTTGCCGGCTATGCTCCCATTTTTTTCCAGTACAACGGCGGTGTTATGATAAATGCCGGGCGCCCGTTTTTCGAAAAGAGAGGTGACAATGACTATATTCAATTCATCGGCCAGCTGCCCGAATCGGTCGGTTGAAGGCCCGGGAATAGGTTCAGCCAAATCAAATAAACCGGTCTCTTCAGTCTGACAAAAATAGAGACTGTTGTGTAACTCCTGTAACACAACCAACTGAGCACCCTTTTTGGCAAGCTGCCGGATGCTCTTTTCCAGACGTTCTATGTTGTCCTGAATATTGGCTGTATTGCTTTGTTGTATGATTCCTGTTCTAAGCATGAATGGTATTTTTATTCTATTCAACGAATGACCTGACAATCTGTCGATTTACTAATTTACTAAACTGTTTGACAACCTGTCAATTAACGAATCAACCTTCAGACCTGCTTTCTTAAACTCCCCTGTGGCAATTGCATGGTCACGCAGTGCAACGATCCGTTCTGTTTTATTAACGGACGGCAATCAATTCCGATTACTTCACGATTTGGGAAAATTTTTTCAAATATTTTTTTGGCCTCTATGTCTTTAGGGCTGTTGTAAAATGGGACCAGGACAGCATGGTTAATGATGAGGAAATTTGCATAGGTAGCCGGCAGACACTGGTTGTTGTGATAAACCGGGTCGGCCATTGGCAGCGGGATAAGGTTGTAAGATTTTCCTTCGGTGGTTTTGAATTTTCGGAGTTGATTTTCCATTTTGTTCAGTGCTTCGAAATGTTCATCCTCCGGGTTGTCCGTTTTAATATAAACAATTGTTCCGGGATCACAAAACCGGGCAAGGGTATCTATGTGGCTGTCGGTATCGTCGCCTGCCAGATACCCGTTCTCAAGCCATAAAATGTTATTTGCGCCAAGGAATTGTTTGAGCCTGTCTTCAATTTCATTTTTTGAGTATCTGCCGTTGCGGTTGGGTGACAAAAGGCACCGGCTGGTTGTAAGTACCGTTCCTTTCCCGTCTGATTCTATGCTGCCGCCTTCCAGCACGAAATTCAACCGGTTTTCTCTGACAACATCTTGCGAAAAGATGCGATTTTCAAAAAGACGCTGTGTGATGAGATTGTCCTTATCGGCTGCGAATTTAAGTCCCCATCCGTTGAATTTAAAATCAACGGCGATGTATTTTCTGTTTTCTTTAACCAAAAGAGGACCGAAATCCCTTGCCCAGGTATCATTTACCGGAACTTTGACAATTTGCAACCGCTCCGGGAATCTGAACCGGGATGATGGATTTTGGTCGTTATCATCAACTAATAATACAACATCTTCAAACCGGGTTATTGTATCAATGATTTTCCGGAAGCAATCGCGGGTTTCCTGCAGCATCGGTTCCCAGTCGGTTTCCTCATGCGGCCAGGCCAGTAATACGGCATCCTGAGATTCCCATTCAGCGGGTAAAATTCTGTTTTTCCGGTTTTGTCTGTCCATAAAAAAATCCGGTTTTATGTATCCTGGCTTCAAAAATGGCAAAAATTTATGATATCAGAATTTGAAATTAATTCGTGTCTGCCTGTCAAACAATTGTAGGCTTACTGCCTGGTCTGATAAAGATGCACATCCTGTTGGGGGAATGGAATTGAAATGCCTTGTTTGTCAAATTCTTTTTTCACAGTTTCCTGCATATCGAAAAATATTCCCCAGTAATCGGTGGCATTAGCCCATACCCTTACGACAAGGTCAACCGAACTGTTGCCAAGATTGATTACGCCGATAAATGGTTCTGGTTCTTTAAGTATCCGTTCATCCCGGTTAATAATCCCCATTATTACCTCTTTAGCTTTGTCGATATCATCGCCGTAACCGATACTGAAAGTAAAGTCAACCCGTCGCCGGGGTTCGGTGGAATAATTGGTAAGAGAACCGGTCGAGAGTGCTCCGTTGGGCAAGATAATGGTCTTTTTGTCAGGCGAATTTAAAATGGTGTGAAAAATCTGAATTTCTTTGACAGTTCCCGACTCTCCCTGTGCGGTGATGTAATCACCCACTTTAAAGGGTTTGAAAATAAGAATCATAACGCCACCCGCAAAGTTTTGAAGTGAACCGCTCAGAGCCATACCAATGGCCAGGCCGGCAGCACCTAAAACGGCGATAAACGAAGTCATCCGGATGCCCAGCATGGATATAACGCTGATGAACAGCATTATTTTAAGTGCGATCCTACTAACACTTAATAGGAATGATTGAAGGCCGGGTTCAACGTCTCTGGCAATAAACATTTTTTTCATTCCTTTCATTAGCAGACTTATTATCCACAGTCCGATAATAAGTGTTATGATGGCAAACAAAAGTTGTCCTCCATATTTTATGACAAATGTCATAATCAGTTCAGGATTACTGAACCAGTTCTTAACATTTTCCATTTCTTTGAGTTTTTATTTTTAATAGTGAGTCTGGTCTAAAAAGCATCTTTGTTGCTGAATTTATTGTTGTTTTTAAATTATTAAATCCTCATTAACAACATTTTAAACTCGTTACAAGCATTTAAAATGTCTTGATTTTGACAAAATATGCTATTCATAAAGCACTCAATATTGAGGCCGGTCTAAAAAGCATCTTTGTTGCCAAACTCGTTGTTGTTTTAAATTTTGCATCCTCATTAACAGCAAGTTAACTCCGGTACAAAAATTTAAAACGCCTTGATTTTGACAAAAATATGCTTTTTATACCGCACTCAATAGTAAATCATTTACAAAAAGTCGAAATTTATGTGGCTGTAATACAAAAAGAAGGTAAGAAGCAGCAATAAAACAGCCCATATTGTTATAGCAATTTTTGAAGTGTTTCTGGCTTTTCCCTCTTCATGCCAGTTTGCCGGCTTAATGCCTTGTACAACAAATGTTATTACACCTGCCAGATTGATACAAATAATATTGATAAGAAGAAGCAGGAGAGCGCCTGTAGCATTTCCCCAGAGGCCGGCTCCGATAAGCAATCCAAATACAACAAGGGGAGGCAATATGGCTACTGCGACCATTACACCTACCAAGGCAGTAGCAACGCCTGTCGTAAATGCCAGTGCTCCTGCAACGCCCGAAGCCAGAGAAAGGCCTATATCTCCAAGATTGGGTTGGGTTCTGGAGGCAATCTGCTGAATGCCAGGATCTATTTTAATGATCATGCCCAAAAAAACAGAAAATATCAAAGAGATAACAATGCCGGTTGCCGTAACACGCAATGCGTTTTTTGCCAACCGAAAATCGGCCAGGGTGGTGGCAAGCGATAATGCTACATTGGGTCCCAGGAATGGTGCAATTACCATGGAGCCAATTATGATGGCTTCGCTATTACGAAGTATTCCGGTTGCAGCAACAATGGTTGACGCGAGCATCAAAACAACAAATACCCAGGTAAGTCTGGTGGAATCTACCAGATCGTGATACAGCTCTTCTCTGCTGATCCGTCCCTGTTTTGTCTTTTCTGCCTTCGTGGAGGTTGAGCCGCGGCCTTCTGCCGGCTCCGGTTCTTTTGGTCGGGGAATGGTTGCTTCTACCGGATAAAGAACAATCCTGAATGTTCCGGTATCCGAGAAATGTCGTTCAAGTTTGGTAATCAGTTTTTCGCTCTCTTCAACCGGTAATAACAAAGATAACTTATATCGTTTTTCATCTATTATCTGGTACCAGCTTTCAATCAGTGATTCTCCCCTGATTAAACCATATAGTTCCTGCTTTCTTTGGTTCGGAACAACGACCTCCATTAATCTTAAAGCCATATTCTTTTTTGGGCTGAAAATAGCAATTCTGTCTGTCAAATCAAATGCAATATTTCGTTAAACCTCGATGCATACTTATTTCTTTTGTAAGGCTACAGATGCAATGGCTTGTCTGTCGTTTGATATGCAGGTAATTGATAATTCAACAATGATCCAAATCAAATCTGTGTTATCTGTGTCCTCTGTGATGAATTCTTAACCTCAACCTCAACCTCAACCTCAACCTTAACCTTAACCTTAACCTCAACCTTAACCTCAACCTTAACTTGCTTTGAGCATTAATCTCTTCCTGTTATTGTGCATTTATAATTGGTAATTTCCTTCGAAATGTTAACAAACATTATTCATCTAATTATTATTGATAAAAGAAATGTGAGTTTTATTCACAAAATAAGTGAATACTAAGTGTAAAATATAAAAAGTTGATATACAATTAAAAGAAATAAAATAGGTGAGTTTTTTATGAGTTAAAAAATGTATAACGATGAGTTTTTTATGAGGTAAAAATTTATGAGTAGTTAACATTCGGGTATAAGTTTGCAACATGTTTTACTAAAATTTCCAAATCAGTTTTGTTATGAGAAAAACATTAGGAATTTTGTTTTTATTGATGTGGACAACAGTATTGTTCGCACAGGAGATTACCGTTACAGGAAAGGTAACCTCCGCATCAGACGGCTCCCCCATTCCGGGAGTGAGCGTCGTAGAGAAAGGTACAACCAACGGTACGATTACCAATGTAGACGGGAACTATTCGTTGACGCTTCAGGAAGGAGCAACGATGGTTTTCTCTTTTATAGGTATGAGGACCGTTGAAGTTGTCGCAGACCAATCGACCATCAATGTACGGATGGAAGAAGAAGTAACCGGTCTGGATGAAGTTGTGGTAGTAGGTTACGGTGTTCAGAAGAAGAGTGTTGTAACCGCTGCTATTAGTAGTGTTTCTTCTGAAGACCTTGAGAAGACAACTCCATCGCGGATTGAAGATGTCCTGAAAGGAAAAGTTTCGGGAGTTCAGATCACTCAGAGTTCGGGACAACCCGGTTCTGATTCTAAAGTGCGCATCAGAGGTGTTGGCACAATTAATAACAGCGAACCTCTTTATATTGTTGACGGGATGGCCGTTGATGGTGGTATCGATTTTCTGAATCCGACCGATATTGAATCGGTAGAAGTCCTGAAAGATGCTGCTTCAGCTGCAGTATACGGAACACGTGCAGCTAATGGTGTTATCCTGATTACTACAAAGTCGGGGAAAAGCGGAGACGCCCGTATTAATTATGACTTTTCTTATGGCTGGCAGAATCCATGGAAAAAGCGTTCTGTCCTGAATGCCCGTGAATATATGGTGATAATGAATGAGTCATTGCTGAATGATGGCAATGCACCTCGTTATACACAGGAGGAAATAGCCAATGTCGGAGAAGGAACCGACTGGCAGGATGAAACCTTCAATTACGATGCACCTGTTCAGAATCATCAAATTAGTGTGAGTGGTGGTAACGACAGGGCAACTTATTTTGTTTCTTTCGGGTATTTTAATCAGGAAGGTATTGTTGGGGGTAACTACGATCGCTCTAATTATAAGCGTTATAGTATACGGACCAATAACACGTATAATGTTTTTGAAGCCGATCGCTGGTTCCTGAACAATCTGAAAGTGGGTGTAAATGCCGGTTACTCAAGGATAAAGTCATCGGGTATCGAGACCAACTCGGAATATGGTTCTGTGTTGGGAAGTGCATTGGCATTTAACCCGACAATTCCTGTTTATTCAACGAATCCGGAACAGGTATTGGCAGACCATCCTACTGCCGTCACAGATGATCAGGGAAGGGTATATTCCATCCCTCCTTCAGGATTTCAAGAGATTGCCAACCCGGTGGCCATGCTTGACGCGCCTACGGGAAGCCAGGGCAATTCCGACAAGTTTGTTTCATCTTTTTGGGGCGAACTCGACGTTGTTGAAGGCCTGAAGTTTAAATCAAGTTATGGCGTTGATCTTGCTTTCTGGGGCAATGACGGGTACACTTTTGAACATTTTCTGGCTACCCAGGGAAAAGACTTTACCCGAAGTCATGTATATTCCAATATGCACCGTGGCTTCAAATGGCAGTTAGAAAATACACTTACCTATTCGAAAAGCTTTAACGGAATTCATAACCTTACCGTATTGCTTGGCCAGTCGGCACAAGAATATAAACTCAGGGAATTGTATGGTGACGATTATGACCTGTTGGAGAACAACCCTGATAAGGCAGTTATCGATTACGCCATAGCCGATCGCGATGATGAGCGTGTAGCAGGTGGAACTGGCGGTTTCTCTTCTGAAACACTGGCATCCTATTTTGGTCGTGTCGATTATAACTTCAATGAGAAATATATGTTCCAGGCAACGGTTCGTCGTGATGGTTCCTCTCATTTTGGTTCTGACAATAAGTGGGCTGTTTTTCCTTCATTTTCTGTTGGCTGGAATGTTACCAACGAGTCGTTCTTGGATGGCCGTCCCGGTTGGTTTACCTACCTGAAATTACGTGCTAGCTGGGGTAAAAACGGGAATGAGAGGATTGGTAACTTTGCCTATACCTCTTTGATGAACGGAAACCAAAACTACTATTTCGGTTCAGGTGATTATTCAGCCATGCAATATGGTGCCAGCCCTGCCCGTATTGCCAATCCGGATCTTAAGTGGGAAGAGTCCGAACAAATTGACATTGGATTTGATTCACGTTTTTTCGATAGTGCTCTGATTTTTGGGTTCGATTATTTCAAAAAGACCACCGACGGAATGTTGATGGATCAGCCTATTCCTGCTTATGTGGGGAAAGGTGCACCCATTGCCAATGCCGGAGAAATGGAAAACAGTGGTCTCGAATTTGAGTTGACATACAACGGACGTGTTGGTGATTTTAAATATACTGTCAGCGGAAACGCCTCATATCTGCAAAACGAACTCATTGATATGGGTAATGAGTCGGGTGAGCAAATCTACCAGAGTGCTGGTGCTACCGGAGTTGGAGACTTTGTAAAAGGTAAAAACGGTGAAGTTTTCCCATACTTTTATGGATACAAAGTGGGAGGCATTCTTCAGAATGAAGCTGAGGCTGCAGAATATAATGAGACTTACGGGCAAAATGCAAAACCAGGAGACGTCAGATTCCTTGACATAAATAAACGATGATCAGATTAATGATGCAGACCGCACCAAGATTGGAAAGGGAATGCCCGACTGGACCTTTGGTCTTAATATAAATGCAGAGTGGAGAAACTTTGATCTCTCTATGTTCTTCCAGGGCAGCTATGGCAACGATATTTTCGATTATTCGCAACGTGGTGATATTCCTGCCATGAACCGTCCGTCATGGGTGCTTGAACGCTGGGTTGGTGAAGGAACTTCCAATTGGATTCCACGTGTAACCCGTGAGAATCCGAACAGCAACTGGCGGTCTTCCGAACTTTACATCAAAGACGGCTCTTTTGTTCGGCTGAAAAATATTCAACTTGGATATTCTTTACCTCAGAATATTTTGAGAGGTGCTTCCATACAGCGTTTGAGATTGTATGTTTCTGCTGAGAATCTTTTTACTCTGACAGACTACGATGGATTCGATCCTGAAATTGCATCAGGCGATTATACCACTATTGGTGTCGACCGCGGTATCTATCCGCAGGCACGAACCATCTCGGTAGGAGCAAATATTACATTCTAACATTTAAAAGAATATAGTTATGATAAAATATATCAAAACAGTAGCTTTTGCCGCACTGATAGGACTTACATCATGTGGCGAAGATTTTCTGACTGCATATCCTACTGCGTCGCAAGAGGCAGGCGGAGAGGCCACCAAAGGTGCTATCGAGGCTAACGTGGCATCGGCCTACCAGATTCTTCTTTTCGATAGTTATGCCGATTATCAGTATAACAGTATTGTATTGATGTCTGATTTACGTTCCGACGACATATTTAAAGGAGGAGGTGACGCCGGTGACCAGGCTCAGTTATATCGACTTTCTCAGCTGGATGCTTCTCCCAGGGAACTACCCGGCGGATTATGGAACATTTATTACAGTGGTTTGAGCCGGGCCAATAATGCCATTATAGCTTGTGAAAATGCTGTAGATGTGAATGAAGAAGATTTGAACCGTTTGAGTGCCGAGGCACATTTTCTTCGTGCATACTACGTTCACTGGCTTTGGAAATTCTGGGGTAATATTCCCTATTTTGAGGAAGACCTGGAAGACCCATATATGGCTCCTCAATATACAGCAGATCAAATTTATACTGAGCTGATTGAAGACCTAGATTATGCCATTGAAGGTGAAAAATTACCAATGAGCGTAGATGCTGCCGAAGAAGGGCGGGCTACCCGGGCTGCAGCAATGATGCTAAAAGCACGTGTTGTGATGTATCAACAGGATCAGGAACGCTACGATGAAGTTCTGGCCGATATGGCAAAAATCATTAATAGCGGAGCTTATGATCTGATGGATAATTATGCCTCTCTCTGGCCGCGAGAAGGTGAGTTTTGCGACGAGTCAATCTTCGAAGTTAATCATTTACCCGAAGGCAAAGACTGGGGTGCTGCCTGGCAGGGGTACGGAACAAACCTTCCGGCCTTTATCTCGCCTAATGAGTTGAATGGCGTAGACCTTTTGAGTGGACTGGATATTTACAAAGGCGGATGGGGATTTGGACCGGTTCGTCCTGAAATTCCAGGCATTTTCGAAACCGGTGATGAGCGGCTGGCTGCATCGGTGAACCAATTCGAAGAGGGAACTTACACCAAGCGTTTTCAGGATACAGGATTGTTTATGGCCAAATATGCTGCCCGTGAAGGGTACAACGAAGCACCTTATACTGTTGATCTCAACTACGAAAATAATCTTCGGATTTTCCGTTACGCTGAGACATTGCTGAATGCCGCCGAATTGATGGCTATGCATGGTGTAACTCCGGTTGAGGGTATTACGGCACAATGGTGTCTGGATGAAGTCAGAAAGCGGTCATTGAATGATAATTTTGTTTCTATACCTGCAAACGAGGAGAATATAAAACTTGAACGTCGTCGTGAATTTATCGGCGAAGGAATGCGTTTCTGGGACCTTGTCCGTTGGGGCGATGCTGAAATATTAACTGAAGATATTCCGGAATTTTCGACTCAAAGAAGCTGGGAACCGTATAAAAAATATCTGCCCATTCCGCAATCTGAAATAGACCGGACCGAGGGTGATTTTAAACTGCAGCAAAATCCCGGATATAATTAAACGAATGATGTTTCTGGTTTAAGTTTTATTATTTCTAAAAGACAATCAAAATGAAAAATATATTGAAAACAGGCTTTATGATAACCTTGGCATCGTTGCTGTTTTTTGCCTGTGACCCACAGGAAGACGATGCCCTTGATATTGGTAAAGCACCTGACGAAAGCCAGGTGGATTTTACCATAACGCAGGATTCTCAGGATGAGTTTAAATACATCTTCGAAAATACATCTTCAGTAACGGGAGTTGCATCCTGGAATATTGCAGGTACCAGAAAAGTCGGAAATAAAGTAACACAGAGATTTCCGCTTCCGGGTGACCATCAAATTACACTGAACCTTGCAACCCAGGGAGGCTCTACGACGGTTACCAAAGTTCTGACTACTGAAGAAACCGACTATGCATTCCTCGCTAGTGAGGAATTGACACTTCTTTCGGGAGGTGCTGATGCACTTGAAGGTAAAACATGGGTTCTTGACAGCCTTGCTGCAGGACACCTTGGTGTTGGCCCTGCCGGTTCTGAAGGATTGGAATGGTGGGCAGCCGTACCGCTTGCAAAGCAGGGAACAGGAGTTCTGTATGATGATCGCATGACTTTTAAACTGATTGGTTTTGAGTTTATTTACGAGAACCATGGCGAGAGTTATGTGAAGGATTTCAGGAGCGACAACCCGGCATATACCAATCCTGAGCAAAGAGATGCGGATTACAAAGTTGATTTTGATCCTCAACCGGCTTCATGGAATCTGGAAGAGATTGACGGAACCTGGTACTTGACTTTAGTTCCAACCGATGGTCCTATATTTCCTATTTTTGACGTAGGAGCTGTCGGCAATAAATATCAAGTTCTCACACTTCAGGAAAACAAGCTTGAACTGGTGGCCGAAGGTGAAGATGGGAATGCCTGGCATTACAAATTCATTCCCGAAGGTTACGTGAAGCCCCAGGTAGAATATGAGGTAGAAGTCACTGAAACCGGTAATACCAATGAATATTCTGTTGGAATTACCAATGTCACTATCCCCGATGGGATCAGTATCAATAAAGTTATTGTTGATTTCGGGAACGGGACTGTACTTGAAACAACAGACTATACAGAAGCCCTCACGGAAACTTACATGCGTGCTGCGCCTTACACTGTTAACATCACTGTTGTAGCATCGAACGAAACGTTGACATCACCAACCACTATTAATGTGGAGCAAAATCATCCCGATTATGAGCCGTTCCTGCTCGATGCAATGATTGTTTACAACGATTTCAGTGAAATTATGACGTTCCCGGTTGAAGGTCAGGACTGCGGTGTTACTATTGAGAGCAACCCCGACAGGGTTTATCCCAACAAATCGTCGATGGTTGCCAAATATTCAAAAACCGATCAGCAATGGGCCAATGCCTATATGCAATTACCTGCCGGTTACCGCTTCGATTTGCGTCAGCGAAGTACCTTTAAGGTAATGGTTTATGGTGAAGCCGGTCAGGAAATTCTTTTGAAGCTGGAGAATACTGACCTCGGTGGAAATGCATGGACGACTGGTGTTGAACTGAGATATACCATCCAGGAAAGTAATATCTGGGAAGTTGTTGAATATGACTTTGCCGGTGCTGGTGCTGCTGATGGAACGCCTGATGTTACAAATTCACCTTACAACAACGGGTATTATAATGTGATACGGATAATGTGTAATCCTGGTGTAGGAGAGGGGACTCATGAGTTCTATTTCGACGAGCTTTCGGGTCCGCATATTGAAGGAATTAAATCTGCACAACTATAAAACCTGTGAATATGGGAGCGTGGGGGGATACTCCCACCTCCCTTTTTAATTTTCTGATTTTAAGGGATATGGATATAAAGAAATGGATATTTTTGGCGTTTTTGTTAACGCCTGTTTTATTTGGGTGCAAAAGTAAGGCTGTTCAAAATCAACCTTCCGGAGACATTGACCAGAAAGTACAAGCGCTTTTGTCTGAAATGACTTTGGAAGAAAAAATAGGACAAATGTCTCAGGTAGATCCCGGAGTTTTCGGGGGCATTGGGAGTGTGAAGGAAGCTGTTCGCAACGGTCAGATCGGTTCTGTTTTGAACCTGGTAGGCGCCAGAGAAGTGAATGAGATACAACGGGTGGCCGTGGAGGAAAGCCGTTTGGGAATCCCGCTTATTATCGGGCGCGATGTTATTCACGGTTTCCGAACCATATTTCCTATACCGTTGGGTATGGCCGCTTCATGGGATGAAGAACTGGTTCGTGAATCTGCTTCCATAGCTGCAAAAGAAGCCGTATCAATGGGCGTTAACTGGACTTTTTCACCTATGATAGATGTTAGTCGCGACCCGCGATGGGGACGTATTGCGGAGAGTGGAGGAGAGGATCCTTTGCTCAATGCCATGATGGCCCGTGCCATGGTAAACGGCTATCAGGGTGATGATCTTTCCGATCCGATGACCATTGCGGCATGTGCCAAACACTATATCGGATATGGTGCAGCCGAGGGAGGCAGGGATTACAATACTACGCTGATACCTGATATTTATCTTTATAATGTTTATCTGCCTCCGTTTCGTGCGGCTGTCAGGGCCGGCGTTGCTACCGTAATGAGTTCTTTTAATGAGATTAACGGAATTCCCGGAACGGGGAATAAACGAAACATACGCGAAATTTTAAAACAAGACATAGGTTTTGACGGGTTTGTCGTTAGCGATTGGGCTTCTGTTGAGGAGATGATTTCTCACGGCTTTGCAAAAGACGGGAAACATGCAGCCGAATTGGCGATCAAAGCCGGTGTTGATATGGAGATGGCTAGCCGGCATTATGCCAATTATGCGAAAGAATTACTGGATGAAGGAAAAATAAAAATGGAATGGATTGATGATGCGGTTGCCCGTATCCTGCGTGTGAAATTCCGTCTTGGTTTGTTCGATCATCCTTATGTGGATGAATCATTGGCAGATTCTTTACTGCTTCATCCCCGGCATCTCGAAGTGGCCCGGAAATTGGCCGAGGAGAGCGTGGTACTACTGAAAAATGATAAGCAATTACTTCCGTTGAAGAAAGGAACAAAAGTAGCTCTGATTGGACCAATGGCTGACCAACCTTACGAACAGCTTGGAACGTGGGATTTTGACAGTAATGAGAAAGATTCAAAATCTGTTCTGGAGGCATTTGTGGAATACAACGGTTCATCAAATACCTTTTTTGCTGAAGGTTTGGAATATACCCGTGATAAATCTACCGATGGTTTTGATGAGGTAGAGCGTGCGATTGCTAAATCGGATGTTGTCGTGGCAGTTGTGGGTGAGGAGTCTATTCTTTCGGGCGAAGCCAGATGTCTGGCAGAACTTGAGATGGTAGGTGCGCAAAAGGAATTGCTTGAGCTGGCGGCATCAAAAGGGAAACCCGTGGTAATGGTTGTTATGTCTGGTCGTCCTGCCGGTTTATACAAAACACAACATCTGGCCGATGCCATCATGTATGCCTGGCATCCGGGGACGATGGCCGGCCCGGCATTAACCAATCTTATTTTTTGGTGAAAGTGTTCCATCTGGTAAATTGCCTGTTACTTTCCCCAAAGGTGAAGGACAAATCCCCATCTATTATGCACACAAAATGACCGGTCGTCCGGCCGATTCTTCAGCCTGGACATATATCGACGATATCAAAGTGAAAGCAGAGCAGCTCTCTCTGGGGAATACCTCACATACTCTGGATTATGGTTTTACCCCTTTGTATCCTTTTGGCTATGGTTTGTCATACACAACATTTGAATATACCGATATATCGCTTTCATCAGAAAAAATTCAGGAAGGTGACGCATTGGAAGTTTCTGCTGTTGTCACCAATACAGGAGATGTAGCCGCTACTGAAATTGTTCAGTTATATACCCGCGATCTGGTTGGTTCTTATACCCGTCCTGTCAGAGAACTGAAGGACTTTAAGCGAGTAACCATCCAGCCGGGAGAAAGTAAGAAGGTGAGTTTTACTTTAACGACCGAACAACTTGGGTTTTATCATCCTGACGGCGAATTTGTTGTAGAGCCCGGCGAATTTAATGTATGGATTGCTCCCAATGCTGCAGATGGACTAATAGCAGGGTTTGTTCTGGAGTAGTTTTGAGTAGTAGGTATAATTTTAATTATTTTCGATATGAAGTTCTTGAAAAATCCGCTCCCGGTTTTTTTATTTTCAATGAGTTTATTGAATTTTGGATGTGCGGTGACTGAAAACAATGGTCATGAACTGGTTTGGAGTGATGAATTCGATTACGAAGGTTTGCCCGATGGTACCAAATGGAATTACGATACAATTGGAAATTCCTATGGCTGGGGTAATAATGAACTTCAATACTATATCGTTGAAAGGGAAGAGAATGCATGGGTCGATGGTGAATACCTGACAATTACTGCAATTCGGGAGCCATGGAACGATTTTAATTTTACTTCGGCACGACTTACTACCAAGGAAAAAGGTGACTGGTTGTACGGAAGAATGGAAATAAGGGCTAAATTACCCGGTGGAAGAGGCATCTGGCCTGCAATCTGGATGCTTCCAACCGATTGGGAATATGGCGGGTGGCCCGAAAGCGGAGAAATAGATATTATGGAGCATGTAGGTTATGAGCCTGATTCTGTATATACAACCGTGCATACCGGGGCTTTTAACCATAGGCAGGGAACCCAGGTTGGCGATGCCACTTATGTACCTGATTGCGAGGATGAATTTCACGTTTACGCCATTGAATGGAACAAGGAAAAGATCGATTTTTTTATTGATAAAAAAAAGGTCTTTACTTTCAATAATTCAAAGAAGGGGCCCCGCGAATGGCCTTTTGATAAAAGATTCCATTTGATATTAAATGTTGCCGTGGGAGGCAATTGGGGCGGTTTGCACGGTGTTGATGATTCCATTTTTCCGGCGGAGATGAAAATCGATTATGTGCGGATTTATCAATGATATATAGTGTCTTAAAGCTGCTTAAACGCTTTTGGTTGGGGGATGGAGATGCAATGATTTTTGTTAACTCTATCCCCTTTTGTATTTTACACTGAAGATGAAAACTTACCTTTATGATAAACAGGATTATTTTGATTTTTATTTTTTTATTGTTCTATCTCTCCGCTACGGCTCAGGGATTTTTGCACGTAGAAGGAAAATATATCTATAATGGAGAAGGAGAGGAGGTGATTAGTACGGGGCTTAGGTACCGGTAACTGGATGTTGCAGGAAGGCTATATGATGCAGACAGCCGACCTGGGTGGTACTCAGCATGCATTTAGAAATCGCCTGATTGAAACTATAGGAGAAGCAAAAACCGATAGTTTTTACAATGCCTGGTTACAATATCATTTTACCAAGACTGATGTTGATTCTATGAGATCATGGGGATTTAATGCTGTTAGAGTTGCTATGCATTATAAATGGTTTACTCCTCCGATAGAGGAAGAACCTGTTGAAGGAGAAATAACATGGATACGGAAAGGGTTTGATATTTTGGATTCTTTATTAGGCTGGTGCGAAGATAATCAAATGTATCTTATCCTGGATTTACATGGTGCCCCTGGCGGACAGGGAAAAGATTCCAATATTTCTGATTATGATCCATCTAAACCATCCTTGTGGGAAAGTGAATTGAATAAGGCCAAAACGGTAGCTCTTTGGCGAAAACTGGCTGAGCGATATGCAAATGAAAGGTGGATTGGAGGATATGATTTGATAAACGAAACCAATTGGACATTCCCTGAAGGAAATAATTCTCAACTTCGTGATTTATATGAAAGAATTACTGATACAATCAGGGCTGTCGATTCTAATCATATTCTTTTTATAGAAGGTAATGCCTTTGCCAATGATTTTTCCGGACTAACTCCGCCATGGGATGACAATATGGTTTACAGTTTCCACAAATACTGGAACTATAACACACCGAATGCTCTGGATTGGGTTTTATCGATGCGTGATACTTACAATATTCCTGTCTGGCTTGGGGAGACAGGTGAAAACTCTAATACCTGGTTTACAAATCTTGTTGCTTTGTGTGAACAACACCATGTCGGATGGTCGTTCTGGCCTGTAAAAAAGCCCGGTATCAACAATCCACTCAGAGTCATCGTTAATGATAGTTATTCCCGGTTACTTGATTTTTGGAGAGGAGAAGGACCTGAGTTAACTGAAGATGAAGCTTTTCAGGCAGTACTTCAATTTGCCGAAAACCATAAAATTGAAAATTGTATCTTTCAAAAAGATGTTGTTGATGCAATGATCAGACAACCGCATACAACCGCTACTTTACCCTTTAAAGAACACAAAATTGGGGAAAGAATCTATTTTGCCGATTATGACTTAGGACGAGTGAAATATGCTTATTATGATAATGATACAGCCAACTATCATTTGAATCAGGATGGTGAATATACCAACTGGAATCAGGGATGGTCTTACCGGAACGACGGGGTCGATATAGAAGCTTGTTCTGATGAAACCGGTCATACAAATGGGTATAATGTTGGTTGGACTGAAGATGGTGAATGGATGCAATATACTGTTACTTCGGATTCTGCAGTTGCCGGGCAGTTTAATATCAGATATGCTTCCAATCAGTCAGGCGCGAAGGTGCATCTGGAAATAGATGGTATTCCTGTCACTAAAAATATTTCTTTTCCATCTACAGGAGGATGGCAAAATTGGGAAACGATTCATATTAACGATGTTATTATTCCACAAGGCACGATCAACTTTAAATTTGTCATTAATTCGGGAGGTGTAAATTTGAACTATTTTAGTTTTATGAATCCGCAGATGATTGATAATGCTGAATGTAAGGCCTTAATGGCATTTGTAGATTTTCCCGGAGATATTGTAACCCTTGTTGTTAATAAAGAAATTACTACAGCGTTAGACGAATACACTATTTCAGATTTTAATATTGAATCAGGTAATGGTAAAGTTTATACAATCAACAATATTGTTACCGATCCTTCAAATGGCAGAATCCTGAAATTGTCAATAGATAATTTTATTGGTTATGAGGAGGATGTATTGATTTCATATAATGGAACATCTGTTATGGCTGGCCAAGATATTCTGAAGCCATTTTCTCGGATGGTGTCTGTTAATTATCTTCCACAAATTTTTAATATTCCGGGAAAAATTGAAGCAGAGGATTTTTTAATAAATAACGGATTTCAGCTGGAAAATTGTCAGGATACCGGTGGCGGGCAAAATACAGGGTATGCTAATCCGGGCGATTTTGTAGAGTTTGCCATCAATGTTGAAAAAGAAAATGATTTTAAGGTAGAGTACAGAGTTGCTACACCCCGGTCAGATGCAAAACTTGTGTTTCAAGTTGCAAAAGAGGATGGTTTTGTGAATTTAGATACAATAACTTTTGATGCTACAGGGGGATGGCAAAACTGGGAAACTCAATCAGGAAAGGTGACTTTGCCCGCGGGACGCTATAAAATCCGGCTTAAAACTTTGCACTCTGAATATAATTTGAATTGGTTTCGATTATCAGTTGTTTCTTCAGTTTTAGACATTGGGTATGAAACTGAAATTTCGATTTATCCAAATCCGGCAAAAAATTTCCTGAAACTTCATTTGCCTTTCACACAAGGTGAGGATGTCGTTTTACAAGCCTATAATAATAATGGTCAGTTGGTAAAAAAGTGGGATGAAAAATGCATTCATCAGCTATTGATTGATATTTCTGATCTGAAATCCGGGTTTTATTTGTTATTGGCTTTAGCTGACAATAAATATGGAATAGGGAAATTTTTCGTAAATTAAAAGTCAATTCAACTTTTAATTTTCAGAATAAAATACTAAAACCTAAATTCCCGATCAAAATCGGGTAGTGGAAGTGTTCCGGAAGGCTCTCCGCTTGCTGGCCCAATCCTGTGAAGGAATATATCTTTTTCGAACAAAACAATGAATGGTTTGACCGGTGGCAAATATACAATCTGAGCGGGAAAATTGTTTCCGGGGGAACATTAAATAATTTTCAGGAAAAAATCCGCCTTCCCGGATTAAGTAGCGGATTGTACTTTTTGAAACTTTCTAATAATCAAGGTAATGTGCATATCGGAAAATTTTTTGTGAAGTAAGCGTGATTTAAACCTTTGTGTCCTAAGGTTGTTATAAATATTGTATTAATTTTGTCCTTTCATCCGTATAGAATTTATTTATTAAGGTCGGATGGAACTCGCATGCAGGAACTTATACATACTCTTATCGTAGCAAACTTTGCCATACTCGTTTCATTTTGTGAAAAGTATAGTTTAGGTCCTCTTTTTTCATAGCCATAGAGATTAAATATGAGGACATAAAATCCCCTGCAATCAGAAATTGCAGGGGATTGTTTTTTAAAGTAGATGCCCACTTCTCTTTTTTATGCGTTGCTTTAGTGGATAAAGCGCTTTTTCTGAACGGGCTTCTTTGATAATCTGCTAAGGAGCAATTACAATTTGCTTCGTAATTGTTTTTTTATCCGTAAACAGTTTTAGAATATAATTGCCTGGTGAGATGCCTGCAACGTTAATTTTGGAAAAATCCCCGTTGTTCTTCACGGATTTCACTACAATCCCTTTCATATCGATCAGGTCAGCCCTTTCAATTTTCTCTGAGGTCTCAATATAGATAATCTCCTTAACTGGATTTGGATAAATCCTGAAATTATCATCATTAATGTTTGGCAGGGCGGTAGCTACAGACATTTGCACATCAACGGTCGTTCCTTCTCCATTGACGGTAAAACTTCCATTATAATCTTCGTAACTCTCATGTGTTACCTTTAAATTGTAGGTACCATCGGGGAGTTTGAAATAACCATTTCCATTTCCATCAGTTGTTCCTTCATCTCCGGTTCGTTTTGGAATTTCAATTTGTGCGTAGGCAATGCCATTAGCCGGTGTAGCATTGTCATGTACATAAATTGTAATGTCATAACCATTGACGAACTGAAGGTTGTCTACAAGCAGAACAGAACCTGCATGAGGATTTTCTTCTCCGGCAAAAATACACATGTTGACCGTGGCGGGGGTATAGTCATTATAATATAGTGGCATTACAAATTCCTGGTATCCCGATGTTTCAAAAAAATCGGCTGCTCCTCCGCCTACCCATCCCGACATGTTGTCTTTAAAAGTGGCATAAATGTGGGCATTATCGGTTCCAGATGGTGTATAATTAATAGCTCCTGTAAGGAAATCAGGTTCATCTGTATAATCAACTCTTGCATTATCCCAGAGGTCGTCTCCATAGCATAGGGCTCCAGTCATTACTTCTCCGTCCCTCTCGATATTGGTTAATTTCGCAGCCAAAGAACCATTGTAGAAATCGGTTGAAGATGAAACGTTCGCCACACCATCTTCCGATAATTCCATATTTGTAGAAGTCCAGTATTCCGGGTCGTTAATAGTGTAGTCCGACCAGTTTTCAAAACTGAAATTGGGAATTGAGGTGCTTACCTCCGATCCTCCGTTGAAAAGCCGGACATTGTCGACCTGTATCCAACTACCGACTGCAACATTGGCGGGATTTTCAAAGTCGCTGCTGACGAATCCTATCATGATCCCGGCAGGAGTGCCGGTGTATGATATTGGTAATGTCTGAGTGGCCAGAGTTGTTGTTTGAGTACCGGAAAAATCCAGCAATCCTCCTCCAATAGCGTTTCCGCCATCATCATAGACCTCAACCATGGCATATCCCGTATCTCCACTTTGAATATCATACTTTGCATCAAACTGTAGCTGGTCAACAGCCTCTGTCCAGGGAATACCTCCTGAAGGTCCTGACTCATCAACTTCGCCTAATATGGCAAAGCCCATGTAAGGTTCTGGATCCTCCGGGTCCTCAATGGTAGTCAATTTAAGAGAGTAGGTGCCATTGGTAGCTTCTTGCACACGGGTATTAACCAGGTCGGCTGCTTCATAGTCTTTTTCTACTTCCCAGCTATCGGGAACAAACGCAACGGGAACATCTTCCCAGTTTTCAAAGTCACCGTTGTTTATGGGAGTCTGGGCAAAACTTTGTGTTGTCAATATGCCGGCAATTACCAGCATTCCAATTTTTTTTTTGTTTGGTAAAAGTGTTTTCATAAGAAGTGAAGTTTTAGATTAATTTGAGAACAAGAAATTGTAGACACTAAGATATATGTCAGGCAATTAAGTTAATAATAAAAAAAGCAGAAATCAAATTTAGTTTTGGGAAAAGAGTAGAACAGGTTATGGAAATAGGAATTTGTCAGTACATTTCCGTACTGTTCATCGTATGGAAAGAGTAAAACGTGGTTTGTTCAGGTTCAATTTCCACTTGAATAGCGGCTCTGTCGGAATTTTTGCCTGTAAATTGCAAATCGACAGAATGTTTTCCCGCCGGCAGAGATATACGGGCATAATATACCGAATGTGGTAAAGATTGCCAGTTGCGTGTATCAGCTCTTTCGGTGAGTGTATTAACAATGCTGACAATGGTACCGAGATTTTCGTTTTCGTTGTTGGCTAATTTCTCCATTGCTTTTTTGGTAGCAACACGCAATAAGGCATTTCCCAGTTCACGCAGCATGCGATCGTGCAAACACTGAAAGGCTATTTTATTGATGTCCTCAGCTTTTTCAAAAGTAATGGTTGTGTCATTATATAAAACCATGCCTCTCGAAAACAAAGGCTTGCGTTCCACATATCTGGGAAACGCAACGCTGAAAAAAGAAAGGTCTTCAAAGGCAGCTCTTTCTTTTGAAGAAAGGTTAGAGGAATGATAAGAATAGTTAAGCCCGAGTTCCGGGTTTCCGAGTGTGACAAACCCGTTGTTAAAGCCGTAGTTGGTAATGGTAATGTTCCATTCCGACTTCACCGGTCCCATACCGTTAAGCCAGAAAAGAAGAAGTTCACCATGGTTCTTTCCGGGTAATTCCGGGGCTTTCATGTTGAATTGATTCTCGTATCGAATCACTTCGTCAGCGAAACCTGTAAGTTTTGCCGTGCGAAGGAGGTCTTTTTTTAGCTGTTCCGGAGCACTCATGCCGAATAATTCTGAATAATCATCTTCATACACTTCCAAAGCATTGCGGTAGGCAATAAATGCATTATTGTAATCTTTGGCGGCATCGTATATCATCCCCATCAGGTTATGGGCAAAAGCATCGCGCTGATATTTGTTTTTGTGGTCTTTGTATTTGTCGTTGATCTGTTGCAGACGTATGTTGATGCGACGGGCTTCCACCAGTGCTCCTTCCAGGTCATTCAAAGCGATAAAGCCAAGCGCTTTGTAAAAATGGACCATAATGACTTCAAAATCTTCGGGACGATAAGGTTTTACCATGGGATTGGAGACCAGCGACAAAGCCTCCCAGCCAAATTGTTTCGAATAATCTTCAATATAATAATCGGCCTGATTCAGGAAATCAATACTTTTTCGGTAATCTCCCATCATGTAGGCAACAACACCACGATTCATGTAATAGAGAACCCTGTTGTTGTTTTGCGACCAATTTGTGTCGTTGCTCATCATCCGGTCAGCTTTTTCGAACTGACCTCTTGCTATGCTCGACTGTACCTGATAGGTTTTTTGATAAAATGTAGCACAGGCGGCAATTGCTGCCGCCAGTGCTATTGTGAACAAAACCTTCAGATAACGATTCATAAAGGACGATTATAAATTATCAATCAACTACTATCCAACTAACCAATTAACCATTTGACCATCACCCGGGATGAGATTCTTCGCTTCGCTCAGAATGACAGGAAGGTCTCTTTGGTCATTCTGAGGAGGAACGACGAAGAATCTTTCCTGTTATCAATGAGCAAATCAGGTTAAGGTTGAGGTTCAGGTTGAGAATTCACCACTGATGACACAGATTTACTATGGAACTTTGTTCAATTACCAATTAATCAATCACTGGATGAGATTCTTCGCTTCACTCAGAATGACAGGAAGGTCTTTTTTGTCATTCTGAGAAGGAACGACGAAGAATCTTTACAATTATCTTAATTACCAATCAATCAATACCTGGAACAGCATTCGGCATCTAATTCTTTATATACTTTCTGATTTTCTTTTCCCCGATCCAGACAATTTCACTGGTTTCAATATCGGTAAGCTCCAGATTGACCTGATAGTAGTTGACCTTTTCTTTTTTATAGGTATCAACGATGGAGGAAATGTCGCCGTTCAGGATAAAGTCTGCACCCAGTTCTTTGCCCCAGGCTTTAACAGTTTCGGGCGAAGCAAATTCCTGCTGGGCTGCACGTTCGCGACGAAGTTCTTCACGTTTATCACCGGCCTGAACCAGGCGAACTTTCCCGGAGTTGATAAATGCTCTTTCCACATCTTTGATGAAAGTCTCTGCTTCAATGTGTTCATGTGATTTGTTGTAAACCAGTCCGACGATTACAACCGGTCTTTTCCCGTCATGCTTTTCCTGGAAATTCGGGAGCCATTGTGCATCTAAAATTTGTTCAACCATGGCTTCTGCTACCATTCGGGAATCAGTATCATTCCAGCGTCCGCTGAGGTCTATTATTTCTTCGGTACCGACACGTTCAACCTTCCTGGTTGCGCAACTTTGCAATATAGCCACAAAGGCAAGCAAAGAGAGAAAATAAATGGGTGTTTTCATATTTATTAAGTTTAAGTTCTGAAACATAAATGGATAAATGATATAGACATTTGCCTGTGGAAAGTCAGATATCTATAATATGGATGAATCTAAATATCTTCCATCTGGTATTTATTAATTTCCCAGGTATCGTTCTATTTGTTCAATAAGTTTTTCCGGCTCATAACCGGGCAATTCAAATGTCAAATCCAATGCATCGTCATTAATGCCGGCAAAACCAATTTTCAACCCGGCCTTAGAGAGTTTAAGAACGGCCGCCGCTGCAAAATCTTTGCAGGTTGAAAATACAAACAGCGCATCAGGTTTAGCCGATGTAAATTCAATAACTTCTTCGCTCTTTGGCAAAAAGAAATATGAAAAATCTTTCAACGTCGAAAAACAGACTGTTTTGTCACTGATGAAATTTTCTTCCGGGTTTATTGTATTGAAGTAACCCAATGCCCGCACTTCTGTACCTTGTGACTGCAACTTTTTAATAAAGGCCTTTACAGTTTTTCGGCACCGTTCTGAATGGGCATCAAAAAATATGCCGGCTTTTTTTAAATCGCCAATCTTCTTCATCCGGACATGGCGATGCTGCTTTTTTAGTTGACGTTGCAACAAAAAATTTCCGATTGTTTCTCTTTGTTTTCTGAATGGTATCACGAGTGCTAATTTTTTCTACGAATAAATTTGCTGCCAAAAACTACTTGGTATAAGCAATGCTTTGCCGTGTATTGTAATTGATTGTAGAGTCCAGTCTAAAAAGCATCTTTGTTGCCAAACTCGTTGTTGTTTTAAATTTTTGCATCCTCATTAACAATAAGTTAACTCCGGTACAAAATTTAAAACGCCTAACCTGGACAAGCCAGAGCCAAAAATAACTAAAAAGCTTAAGTCATAATTTGTCGGATTAGCTAATTGCTACGCAATTATTTTTTGTTGTCAACAAAACGAGCATGGCAAAGATTGTCACAATAGAACATGTATAAAACTCTTACATGCGAGTTCCATCAGACCAATAACTTAGACTAATTTTATACTGATGAAACGAGCATGACAAAGATTGTCACAAAAGAACATGTATAAAACTCAATCATGCGAGTTCCATCAGGCCAATAACTTAGATAAATTTTATACGGATGAAACGTGCATGACAAGGTTTGTCACAACAGAACATGTATAAGTTCTTGCATGCGAGTTCCATCCGACCTTAATAATTAAATTTTATACGGATGAAACGACTGGAAGGAGTTCGAAAACACCTTAAAAAATCAATTATGATGTTGTCAATGACACGAATAACTGTTGCATCAAAGATGCGACTAAATTCGTGTTAATTCGCGCAAATTCGGTGATCCAAACAACAAATGGCGCAGCCGTTTTATAAATATTTTGCCAAAAAATACAACAAAATTAGAGATAAGGCCCAAACAGCCCAAACAGCCCAAACAATCTAACAACCCAAACAATCTAACAATCTAACAATCTAACAGCCTGACAATCGCTCTCAGGAATTAATCAGGCTTAAAAATTGGTCTTCGTTTAATATTGTAACCCCATGTTTTTTAGCTTTCTCAAGTTTAGCAGGGCCCATGTTTTCACCGGCTATCAGGTAATCTGTTTTGCCTGTGACCGATCCCGTATTTTTCCCGCCATGTCTTTCAATCATTTGTTTTAGTTCGTCGCGCGAAAATTTTGTAAAAGTACCACTGATGACAATGGATTTTCCTGCCAGTTTCCGCGATTCAAGATTGTTTTCTTCTTTTCCTTCCAGTTTAAGGCCATACTGTTTTAGTTCTTCAATCATTTTGCGATTGGCTTCCGACTTAAAGAAAGCGATAATGCTTTGAGCGATTTTTTCGCCTATCTCATCAACGGCTGTTAACTCTTCTTTGGTGGCAGTAGCCAGCTTATCTATCGAAGGAAAAGCAGCGGCCAGTTTTTTGGCCACCGTTTCGCCGACAAAACGGATGCCAAGAGCGTAAAGAACACGGGGCCAGGGAACTTCTATTGATTTTTTTATACTATTGATAATGTTACGTGCGGACTTTTCTCCCAGGCGTTCCAGGTTGACAAGTTGAGAAGTTTCCAGGCGATAAAGATCGGGAATGGTTTTTACCAGGCCATGGTTGAAAAGCAGATTGATGGTTTCGCTGCCCAGTCCGTCTATATTCATAGCGCCGCGCGAAATGAAATGTTCTAGTTTCCCTTTGATTTGCGGCGGACAACTGGCTGAGTTGGGACAATAATGCGCGGCTTCTCCTTCGAGACGCATCAGTGGAGCTCCGCATTCGGGACAATTTTTTATGAATTCGATCGGACGACTATTGGAAGGACGTTCTTCCAATACTACACCGGTAATTTTGGGAATAATCTCTCCGCCTTTTTCAACAGTAACAAGATCGTTGATGTGCAGGCCTAAACCTGATATGATGTCTGCATTGTGAAGAGATGCACGTTTTACAGTTGTCCCTGCCAGCCGGACGGGCTCAAGATTGGCCACCGGTGTCACCGCGCCTGTTCGTCCTACCTGAAAATCGACCGATAATAATCTGGTGCGGGCTTCTTCGGCTTTAAATTTATAGGCAATGGCCCATCGGGGTGATTTGGCGGTAAAGCCAAGCTGACGCTGTAATGAAATGCTGTCTACCTTGATAACGGCGCCGTCGATCTCGAATGGTAAATCTTTTCGGTCTGTTTCCCATCTGCGGACAAATTTTAATACATCGTCAATGGAGTGACAGATTTCCATGTAAGGCGAAATTTTGAGCCCCCATGATTTTGCCAACATCAGGTTTTCGTAATGACTGTCGGTTGGTAACTCTTCTGCCAGCAGGTAATAAAGAAAGCAGTCGAGAGGCCTTTTAGCCACGAGAGAACTGTTTTGTAGTTTTAGTGAGCCGGCAGCTGCATTGCGGGGATTGGCAAATGGCGGTTCTCCGGCCTTTTCTTTCTCCCGGTTGAGCCGTTTGAATCCTTCGATGGGCAGAAAAATTTCGCCCCGTATTTCAAATTCAGGAAGAAAATTGCCCTTTAATTTCAGGGGTACAGAGCGAATGGTTCTCACATTCCGTGTTACATCATCACCCACAGTACCGTCGCCGCGGGTAACAGCCCGCTGAAGTTGACCGTTTACATAGGTAAGACTAATGGAAGTTCCGTCATACTTTAACTCAGCTACATACCGGAAATTTTCACCTACTTGCCTGACTATTCTGTTGTGAAAATCTCTGAGTTCCTGTTCGGAATAGGTATTACTGAGCGAGAGCATCGGATACTTGTGCTGTACCTGCTCAAATTCCTGTGTCAGGTCGCTGCCTACACGCATGGTCGGACTGTCAGGATCGGCAAATTCGGGATATTCTGCCTCTAAATCGGCCAGTTCACGCATTTTATGGTCAAACTCCTGGTCCGATATTTCGGGTTGATTCTCAACATAATATTTGAAATTGTGATGGTTGAGTTCCTCTCTCAGTTCATCAATTCGTTGTCGGGCCGCTGTTTTGTCCATCTATGACTGGTTTTTGTTTAAATTACATTGGATTGCCGGTTAGCAAATTTAGCTTTTTTGATGAAACGAGCATGACAATGATTGTCACAACAGAACATGTATAAGTTCTTGCATGCGAGTTCCATCCGCCCTCAATAAATAAATTATGTACGGATGAAATGGTTCTTTTAATGCAGCGGACATGGCAAAAGAACCAGATAAAAGGCCTCGTTCACAGGCAAAGTCCGATGACAAACCTGACCGTGGAAATAGTTTTGGCAGGGATAAGGAAGATACGTCTGGTCGTAAATCCGTTAAAAAGAGTTGAGGAATTACGTGCCAAAGAAATGCAAAAATCTCGCGATGCTCGTGAAAGGCGTAAAAAGAATCATGCGTCTTTTCTCCTGCTTCTTCTGTTTCTTCCCAAAAAGTACTCCTTGATTCTGTTTTTCAGTTCAATAAGCATAGGTTGTGCCCATTCGGTAACCAGGGAGGGGACCAACCTGACGGGATGAAGATAATAGCCCAGCTCGAGAAGTCTTATTTCGAGCTGCTTCTCGTTGTAACGGGCACGATATGCCAGGTGCATCTTTTCCGAACACAAATCTCTGTAACTTTTTATATGGCGGTAATCGTTTCTTTTATTCTTCTTCATCATGGTCGAATTTTGGGAACATTAATTCAATGAAATGCTGAACAACGGGTCGCTCAATAATTCTCTTGCGCAATAGCCAGAAGACCAATGCTGCCAAAAGGAAAAGACCACCCATTAAGGCAAAACCAAGGGCATAGGACCCCATCCATTTCCCGAGCAGAAATGCTGCAGCCAATGAAAAAAACATGAATACAAAAAAGAGCAGATACAGCAAAACTGTCTTGGTCATCAAATTTGAAAAAAACCTTGACAGTTCTCCGGCAATATGCAATTTGGTGAGGTCTACGCGTACCTTCACGTATTCTTCCAGTTCTTTCCTGAGTTCTTCCAGTTCTATGGTAATATTTTGTTTCATCCGTATAAAATTAGTCTAAGTTATTGGAATGGTGCAATTTATTATTCTTTAATTGATTTTAGATTCTTCGCTCCGCTCAGAATGACAGACTGTTTAATGTCATTCTGAGGAGGTAACGACGAAGAATCTGTTCCCTGTTTTTGGTTTCTTAGATGATTAAAGGTTAATTATACATGTTCTTTTGTGACAATCTTTGCCATGCTCGTTTCATCAGTATAAAATTAGTCTAAGTTATTGGTCGTATGTAACTTGCATACAAGTGTTTATACATATATACATATCTTTATTGAGGGAATCTCTCTAATATTCGTTTCATCTTAAATCTTATATCTAAAAATCTATTAATCTGTCATCGCACTTTTTGCCATGCTCGTTTCATCTGTCGTGATTAAGTGTGTTAGTGCAATGTGCAAATTTTTTCTCAAAATAAAAAAGTTGTTCTGTAAAGAACAACTTTTTTACTTGATTATGTGAGCATGTGCTTCTAAAAATGACTCTTACCTAAGTTTAGCGATAAGAGTTTTGCGAAGTATCGATCCGCTTGGCTCTAACGCTTGCTTGCAAGAACTTAGGTTAAACTGGTTTAATGTTATTACCTGGAAAGAGCCATTATTAAGTGACTGTCTGCAACCACGCAGGCGTAGCGCATTAAATGGCGCTTTAAGGACAGACACTATTTGGCTTTTTCCGGAGCTTTTCTATATTCTTCCATCAGTTTTTCGATGCGAGTTTCCAGTTCCTGAATTCTTTTCCGGGCTTCATCTTTCATTTCGCCACCCTTTTCTTTCATTTTTGCTCTCATCTGGTCCAGCTCTTCTTCCAGTTCGTCAATTTTGATCTTTATCTGACGCCGGGTATCTTCACCTGTTTGGGGTGCATATAACAAAGCAAGTGCTGTACCGACTGCAGCTCCTAAAATTAATCCACCTAAAAATAATCCTGTATTCTTCATATACATTTGGTTTTTAAAATTTAACATTCAACTATTTAAATATAAATAAAATTTTTCGGAATGTCAAACAAGGTTCGTTTTTTAGCCCTGATTTTTGAATATTTTGGTTTTTCTTAGTAAACTTTATAAACCATTAGACAGCTGATTGTTTGTTCTTTTAGTGTTGTGAAAGGGGCCGGAGCAGAGTGCTTTAACATTAATTTGAGCGTCTTCATCACCAGATTGTTTTATATTTGAGTCTGCAACCATTAACGCTACCTTTGTAATTGTTCTGGTACAGGATATTTTTGAACCGGCGTTTAGACGTTGTTAATGGACGATAATTAAACATTGAGATTGGCATAAGAGCCTTTCAGGAATGAACTCATATTTACCATTTAAAAGATTAAGTGTATCATGCCTGATTTGAATAAACCCGTATCTTCACAGGAGAGAAAAGATATATTAAAGAGTTACAGGTCTTTACTGAAGGCATCTGACGGAATAATTAAACCCGGTGATGTTCCGATGATACGTGAAGCCATAGCGGTATCGTTGCGCCAGGGCAAAAATCTGCGCAGGATATCCGGTACACCTGCTCTTCTGCACTCTTTGGAGATTGCCAGAATTGTTGTGGAAGAAATTGGATTGGGACGAACCTCTTTGATCTGTTCGTTGCTCTACGATGTCCTTCGCAATGGAGAGATTACCCTCGAAGAAATCAGACAACAATTTGATGACCATGTCGTTCTGATAATGGAGGGCCTTGCCAAGGTGGCCGATCTTTACAATCGAAATCCTTCCATCCGTTCCGAAAACTTCAGGAAACTGCTTTTTACATTTGCACAGGATGTCAGAGTCATTCTTATTATCGTTGCCGACAGGTTGCGCACAATGCGGACACTCGACAGGTATGACCGGGAAAGCCAGATTAATATCTGTTCAGAGGTATCTTATTTATACGCTCCAATGGCTCACCGCCTCGGACTATATAACATTAAATCGGAGATGGAAGACCTGGTAATGAAGTACACAAATCGCGCGATGTATAAATTCATTGCCAAAAAACTCAATGAAACCAAGCGCGCGAGGGATAAATATATACGCGAATTTATTGCGCCCTTAAAAAAAGAGCTTTCCGGGCAGGGACTAAAATTCGACATAAAAGGACGTACCAAGACCATTAATTCCATTTATAATAAAATGCGAAAACAAAACGTGGATTTCGAGCAGGTCTACGATCTTTTCGCCATTCGCATTATTATCGATACCGAGCTGAAGAAGGAAAAGGCCGAATGCTGGAAAGTCTATTCCATAGTTACCGATAAGTATCAACCAAACCCAAGCAGGTTACGTGACTGGCTGTCGGTGCCCAAAAGCAATGGTTACGAGTCGTTACATACCACTGTTCTGGGTCCCAACCACAAATGGGTGGAAGTACAGATTCGTACTCGCCGTATGGATGAAATTGCCGAGAAGGGACTGGCAGCCCATTGGCGATATAAAGGGATTAAAAGTGAAAAAGGATTGGATCAATGGTTGACCAATGTTCGTGAAATTCTTGAAAATCCCGAGGTTAATGCGGCTGATTTTATCGATGACTTTAAGCTGAACCTTTATGATGAGGAGGTCTTTGTTTTCACGCCTAAAGGTGATCTTCGACGTCTTCCTAAAGGAGCTACCATCCTTGATTTTGCTTTTGATATCCATTCTGAGATTGGGAAAAAATGTGTGGGAGCAAGGGTCAACCAAAAGAATGTTTCTATCAGATACAAACTGCGTAATGGTGACCAGGTGGAAATCCAGACCTCGTCGAATCAGGAACCAAAACAGGACTGGCTGAATATTGTTTCTACTTCAAGAGCACGCACCAAACTAAAACAGGCTTTACGCGATATTGAATATAAGGAAGCTGAGATAGGTCGTGAGATGCTGGTGCGCCGGCTTAAGAACTGGAAACTCGAATTAACCGATCAACTCATCGGCCAGCTGGTTAAACATTTCAGGTATAAATCTGTACATGATTTTTTCTGTGACATAGCGGAAGACAAGCTTGATGTTGTTGAAATAAAGGAATTTATTCTGAAAGAACGGGAAAAAGAGAAAGAGCTTTTGGAAAGTCAACAAGCTGGTCGCAGTGCCGAAAATTTTGTTACACCGGTCGAAACCGAAGAACATTATGGACATGATGTTTTATTGATAGATAAAAATCTGAGCAATGTCAATTTTCAGTTGGCCAAATGCTGTAACCCCATATTTGGCGATGATATTTTTGGTTTCGTTTCTGTAAACGCAGGAATTAAAATTCATCGAACCAATTGCCCGAATGCACCTGACTTGCGTAAGAAATACGGGTATCGGATTGTTCCTGCCCGCTGGACCGGTGAGGCCGGTGGTTCCTACCTGGCGTCGCTTAAAGTAACGGGTGAAGACGATATAGGCATCGTGACTAACATTTCACAGGTGGTTTCAAAGGATATGGGGTTGAAAATCCGTTCAATTAACGTTGATTCTCATGATGGTATATTTGAAGGAACACTATCGGTGTTTGTTGATAATAAACAGTCACTTAATACACTAATGAAAAAAATTAAGAATATAAAAGGGGTGTTTAATGTTTCCCGCTTTGATGCTGTGTGAGAATAGTTGGTGCAAAGGGCACAGGTCTTTGGCATATCCTTATATCCCAGCCTTATGTGCCATTTATGAGCCCGGTCTAAAAAGCATCTTTGTTGCTAAACTCGTTGTTGTTTTAAATTTTTGCATCCTCATTAACAATAAGTTAAATCCGGTACAAAAATTTAAAACGCCTGGATTTTGACAAAAATATGCTTTTTATACTGCACTCATTTATCCTTTTACCATTTCGAGGTATCCGTACCGATAGATAATTTTTCCTATCCACGGGTTAAGAGCTCTTATCCCATACTCTTTGTTACGTGCCTGTCAGCTGGATTTGATTTTCTTTCTTATTTTTCCTATCTTAATATTCAAAATAGTTCATTAAACTTTTACAAAAAACCGGCGATTATACCGTACTCATAAAATTAATCTTAACTTGAAATCTTAAAATCTAAGCCTGATTTATTCATGAGTTTTCGTGATGAGATGTTCAAATATCAAAAAATACAAGCCACTTCAGGTAAAACAGGAGAAGGGAATAATGTATTATTTTCGAGCCGGTTTTGTTGGGGACGCTTGCATTTCGCCGATAGTTGGCCATTGTAATAGAAAATTTATGAATCAGTCAGGTAAGAATTTATGAATTCAGAAATCATAAAAAAATTAAAGCTATGGCAGAAGATAAAGTAATAACTCTCGCAACACGTTCGTATGAACATGCTGAAATCATACGTTCTTTGCTCGAAAGCGAAGGAATTGAATGTTTCCTGGAGAATGTCAATCTGATTCAGGGATACATTTCAGACGGGGTAAAAATAAGAATTCGTGAGCAGGATCTGGAAAAAGCCGTGAAAATCATGGAGGACGTTGAAAGACCAGAACTTTTGAAAGCCGAAGAAAAGAAACGAGGAAGACCTTCCAAGTCCCGCATTCTATTACCTGTCGATTTTAGTGATTATTCATCCAAAGCTGCCGATATGGCTATGGACTGGGCAGCCAGGCTAGATGCTGAAATAACCGTTTTGCACGTTTTTTACAATCCGGTCATTAATACCCTCCCGTTTGCCGAAGCTTATGTGTATGACACAAGTATTGATGAAATGCTGATCGACCTTGAAGAAAAAGCCAGAGAGGATATGAACGGTTTCATGGGGCATTTGAAGCAACGAAAAAAAGATAAAGGACTTGAAAAATTACATATCCATACAAAATTGCTTCGCGGCGTGGCTGAGGATGAAATTATCCGGTTTAGCGATGAGTACGAACCTACAATAATTATAATGGGAACCAGGGGAAAAGACCGTAAGGCATCGGATTTGATTGGTTCTGTTACTGCTGAGGTTATGGAAGGTGCCCGGGTTCCTGTTTTGGCTGTTCCCGAAGATTTCGAATATAAGGGAATCGATAACATGAAAAAAGTTCTCTACGCCACCAATTTTGAAGAGTCTGATTTTGTTGCCCTCGATAAACTTGAAAAACTGGTTAAACCTTTGGATGTTTCTATTACCTTTGCACATGTGTGCGAAAAATCTTCCGATAAATGGGACAAGATAAAAATGGAGGGCCTGAAAAAATATGTGGAAGAGAAATTTCCTAATACCCAAATTGATTTTGACCTTATTCAGAACGAGGATTTCTGGGTGGGTATAGAAAGCTATGTCCGATCCAAAAATATTGACATCATCAGTCTTACCACTCGCCGGCGTAATATCTTTGCCCGCCTGTTCAACCCAAGCATCGGGAAGAAAATGTTGTTCCATTCAACCACACCATTACTGGTTTTTCATGCACGGCGATAAGAGTGAACCCGTCGGGAGTGGTTGGTGACAGGTTGATAGCGGTTTGCTTATGCAATACAGGAACGGCGGATTCTTTGGGAGCAAAGCAGCAGAACTGAGCGCCAATCCGCCGCTATTCCGTTCTCAGATTATTGGTTGCCGGGGATTTATATTACCTTGCGTGAGTGAAGGAAACAGAGCGTGAAGGGATCTGATGTTTATAGCTGACAATTATAAGCGCGACACATTAGGTGTCGTCTAATTAATAAAACGGGCATGACATAGGTTGTTTTAATAGATTAATAGATAATAGATTAATAGATAATAGATTAATAGATTATTAGATTAATAGATTAATAGATTTTTAGATTAATAGATTAATAGATTTTTAGATTTAAGATAGTAAGATGTAAGATAAAAAGAGCATGACAAAAATTGTTATAAAATTGTCAGGAATGTTAGATTGTCAGGAATGTTAGGATTGTTGGGATAGTTAGCTAATGTAATATCATTCTAACAACTAACATATCAACAATATTAACAACTTTAACAATTCTAACAGCCGTAACAGCCGTAACAACTTATTAATGTAAGATGAAACGAGCATGGCAAAGATTGTTATAAAATTGTTAGGAATGTTAGATTGTTAGGATTGTTAGCTAATGTAACTTATAATATTCTAATAACTAACACATTAACAATTTTAACAATTTATTAAATGTAAGATGAAACGAGCATGGCAAAGTTTGCCACAATAAGAGTATGTATAAGTTCTTGCATGCGAGTTCCATCAGACCAATAACTTAGACTAATTTTATACTGATGAAAGGATTTGCCAGCGACAATAATTCAGGGGTTCATCCTGAGATAATGAAAGCATTAGAGGAAGTTAATAAAGATCATGCAATAGGTTATGGCGATGATCCTGTTACCGCGCGTACTGAAAAGCTTTTTCAAAGCATCTTTGGTCAGACGGCCAAAGTTTTTTTTGTATATAATGGCACCGGGGCCAATGTTATTGCATTGCAAACTGCTACACGTCCGTTCAATGCCATTATCAGTTCCGAAACAGCCCATATTCATGTGGATGAATGCGGTGCTCCTGAAAAGCACACCGGATGTAAAATGCTGACACTGGAAACCCCAGATGGTAAACTTACTCCCGCTCTCATAGAAAAGCATCTGCATGGTTTCGGATTTGAACATCATGCACAACCCGCCGTTGTGTCTATTACTCAGGCCACTGAACTTGGAACACTGTATTCTATTGATGAATTAAAAGAATTGGCAGATTTTGTTCATAGCAGAGGTCTTTTCCTGCACATGGATGGTGCCCGTATTTCTAATGCAGCTGCCGCACTTGGCTGCAGTTTTCGTGAAATGACAACTGATGTGGGCGTTGATGTTCTTTCGTTTGGAGGTACAAAGAACGGACTCATGTTTGGTGAAGCGGTTGTGTTTTTAAATCCTGATCTGGCTGTCAATGCAAAATATGTTCGCAAACAGACAACCCAGCTACATTCTAAAATGCGTTTTATTGCAGCCCAGTTTGAAGCTTACCTGAAAGACGAATTGTGGCGTAAGAATGCTGAGCATGCCAACAGCATGGCAAAATTACTTGCCAACCGGCTGGAACCGGTTGATGCTGTTCAAGTCACTCAGAAAGTAGAGGTGAATGGTGTTTTTGCGGTTGTTCCCAGGCATATTATTGAACCGTTGCAGAAAAAATACTTTTTTTACATCTGGGACGAATCAAGAAATGAGGTAAGGTGGATGACTTCTTTTGATACTAAAGAATCAGAAATTATTGATTTTGTAGAGGAAATTAAACTTCTGTTACACAAAAACGGATAAGGCAGTCGATTTCGCTGGCCGTGTATCGGTGACTTCATCAATTCATTAGCTGACATAATGCACAGTGACCTGAAAACAGAGAGAAAAAGAATACTTTACAGTGCTGTATTCCCCATGTTTATGCTTTTTTTGATGTTTACGGTCAGATTAATTGAATCCCTCGAAGGTGCCAACTGGTACTTTTTGGGCATTAAACCCTTGTCATTACAAGGTTTACCGGGTATTATTACGGCTCCTTTCATACATGCCGATTGGGGTCACTTTGGTGCCAATGCCGGCCCCTTCCTGGTGCTTGGAAGTGTTTTGTTTTACGTTTATCGCGATATCGCATTTAAAGTGTTCGTATGGATATATCTGCTTGCGGGTATATGGCTTTGGTTTGGCGCACGCGATGCATGGCATGTAGGAGCAAGCGGACTGGTTTATGGAATGGCGGCTTTTCTTTTTCTAAGTGGAATTATTCGCAATTATGTTCCTCTGATTGCAGTTTCTATGCTGGTTATTTTTTTATATGGCGGTTTGTTTTGGGGGTTGTTTCCGGTAGAATGGCTCGTTGAGTATTCATGGGAAGCTCATCTTTGGGGAGCCCTGGCCGGAGTTGTTGTGGCTGTAGTATTCAGAAAAGAAGGTCCGCAGAAACCACCACCTCCCGAAGAAGATGAAAATGAAGAGGAAGAAGGAGATGATAGAACTTCTTATTGGCACATGGATACTACAAAGTAGAATTATTTCCTTATTTTTATGCATTGTAAATTAGAAAAGTCTATGCTTCTGTTTTTGCCTTCAACAAAGGTTATTATTACTTTTGCACTCAATTTTTTTCAAATTGTAAGTTTTAGCACGAAGTGAAACACTAAATTATAACTTTGAGGTTGATAATGAAATGAAATGAAACGAGCAGGGAACTTTGATTTATCATTTCGGCCACAAATTGTCCGTAACCTATAATGGTAGATAATTTATTAAACGATTTCGAATTCCTTTAGTTCTTTATATATCAAATTACGAATGAAACGAGCATGGCAAGGATTGCGATAACAGATTAATAGATTTTAGATATAAGATTTAAGATGAAACGAATAATATGACGGAGTTTCCCTTAATAAAGATATGTATAAATATTTGCATGTGAGTTCCATTCGACCAATAACTTAGATTAATTATATACGGATGAAACGAGCATGACAAAGTTTGTCACAAAATAACATGTATAAACCCTTGCATGCGAGTTCCATCCGACCTTAAAAATAAATTTTATACGGATGAATAAAATTGTTAGTAAAGAATTCTTCTCAGAAAATGTGGTTCGTCTTGAGATTGAAGCGCCACGCATAGCAAAAGCCCGTCGCGCCGGTCATTTTGTGATTGTGCGGGTTGATGAGAAAGGAGAACGTATACCCCTTACCATTTCATCGGCAGATACCTCAAAAGGAACAATAACCCTGGTAGTTCAGCGTGTGGGCGTTACATCGGGCAAACTGGCTGAACTGGAAGTCGGAGATACCGTTGCCGATTTGGTGGGCCCGCTGGGGCAGGCAACCGATGTGAAGAAGGTGGGTACTGTTTTGGCATGTGGTGGCGGTGTTGGGGTGGCACCCCTGTTACCCATTGTAGAGGCCAACAAAAAGGCCGGCAACAAAGTGATTTCCATAATAGCTGCCCGCACCAGGGATTTAATTATACTTGAAGACCAGATTCGCGAATTTTCCGACGAAGTAATCGTGATGACCGATGATGGTTCGTATGGTGAAAAGGGACTGATCACTGAAGGAATGGAAAAAGTTATTGCCCGCGAAAAAATTGATGAGGCTGTCATTATTGGTCCTGCCATCATGATGAAATTCGCTTCAGAGGTTACGCGTAAACATCAGATACCCACTATTGCCAGTTTGAATACCATTATGGTGGATGGTACCGGCATGTGCGGTGCCTGCCGGGTCACTGTTGACGGGAAAACCAGGTTTGTTTGCGTAGACGGCCCCGAATTTGACGCCCATAAAGTTGATTTTGATGAGATGCTTATGCGTCTTAACGGATATAAAGATTTTGAGAAAGATGCCAACGAACGTTACCTCAAAGAGCATCAATAAACCCTGAAGTTTTTATGGATAAAAAAGATATACTGAAACAAGAGCGTAATGCCCCCTGGCGAAAAGAGCTTCTTAGAAAGATAAAAAACAAAGAACGCACGAATATCGAAAGGGTTAAAATGCCCGAGGCGGACCCGATGGAACGCAGCCGTTCTTTTATCGAAGTTAACAGGGGGCTTTCTGCTGAAGCCGCCATGATTGAGGCCAGCCGCTGTATCGATTGCGCCAATCCAACCTGCATTGAGGGATGTCCCGTGGAAATTAATATACCAAAGTTTATTAAAAATATTGAACGGGGCGAATTTCTTGAAGCTGCGCACGTGCTTAAAGAAACCAGCTCGTTGCCTGCCGTATGCGGGAGGGTCTGTCCACAGGAGAAACAATGTGAAGCAAATTGTTTTTATACCCGGAAATTGAAAAAGCCGGCTGTTGCTATCGGTTACCTTGAACGGTTTGCAGCCGACTATGAAAGAGAAACAGGAAATATTTCCATCCCTGAACGGGCACCTTCTAAAAACAAGAAAATTGCATGCATTGGTTCCGGGCCTGCAGGATTATCATTTGCCGGTGAGATGGCTAAGCGCGGATATGATGTTACGGTGTTTGAAGCACTACATGAAATAGGCGGCGTCCTGAAATATGGCATTCCCGAATTCCGGCTTCCGAACAGCATTGTGGATGTGGAGATTAACAGTCTTAAAGAAATGGGAGTTAAGTTTGAAACCAATTTTATCGTTGGTAAAACGGCAACCATTGACGATTTGAAGTCAGAGGGCTTCGAAGGCTTTTTTGTTGGTAGTGGTGCAGGTTTACCAAGATTTATGGGTATTCCGGGCGAAAACCTTGTGGGCGTTCTGAGCTCTAACGAGTATCTTACGCGGGTTAACCTTATGGGTGCTAACAAAGAAGACACCGATACACCTATTCTGAAAGGGAAACGCGTAGCTGTTATTGGTGGCGGTAATACCGCTATGGATTCGGTACGTACTGCCCTCCGTCTTGGCGCCGAAAAGGCAATGATCATTTACCGTCGTTCTGAACAGGAGATGCCTGCAAGAATTGAAGAGATTAAACATGCCAAAGAGGAGGGGGTTGAGTTCCTTACTTTACAGAACCCCATCGAATATATTGGTGACGAAAAAGGATATGTTCGCCAGATAAGGGTTCAACGGATGCAACTGGGTGAACCCGATGCCAGCGGTCGTCGTCGGCCTGTACCCATCCCCGGTTCCGAATATCTGCTTGATGCAGATACAGTCGTGGTTAGTGTTGGTGTTTCGCCCAATCCCTTGATTCCCCAATCGTTGCCTGAACTGAAAACAACCGACTGGCACACTTTGGTGGTGGATGAGGAAAATCTTCAGACATCGGTTCCGTTTATGTTTGCAGGAGGTGACATTGTTCGTGGCGGAGCTACGGTAATCCTTGCCATGGGTGACGGACGAAAAGCTGCCGAGGCCATGGACCGGCAATTATCGAAGCAGGTTGAGAATGCTGTATAGTGCTGAAAAAAGGTATGAAGCAAGTCCCGGTTATTCGGGACGAGTTCCATCAGATTTTAAAAAAAGAATTTATGAGCCCGGCCTAAAAAGCATCTTTGTTGCCAAACTCGTTGCTGTTTTAAATTTTTGTAGCCTCATTAACAATAAGTTAACTCTGGTATACAATTTAAAACGCCTTGATTTTGACAAAAATATGCTTTTTATACCGCACTCATTTATACTGAGGAATCATCGTGTTTCTGGCATTTAAAAATCTAATGATCTAAGAGTGCAGTATAAAAAG
>NZ_AEWI01000009.1 GCF_000191885.1 Anaerophaga thermohalophila DSM 12881 | reverse complement strand
TCTGAAGCGGCTGCAAAAATACATACTTTTTACCCGATTTTCCAAAATAAATTCGATATAAAATTTGAAAAATTTATAACATTCAGCTAATCAGTTCGAAAAATTTTAATCTTCTCCGCTTTTTTCATCGGCCGCTTCATCTGTCTTCTTCAGTTCTTCTATGGTTTCAGGAGTAATAATCTCTTTTTCCTTCAATATATTATACCATGAAAACACCTTCTTAATGTCCGAAAGATAAACCCTCTCTTCATCATAATCGGGTAAAGCTTCTTTGAAAGCATTTTTCAATTCATTCGAAGAGGCCTTTTTGGGTTCAACTTTCAAATTTTTTTCAAAGATAGAAGCAAAAACATCGGCCAACTTAACATCTCCATCCAAAGTGAAAATGGATATATCTTCAAGAGAGCTGATTTTGGAAGAAGTGTAAGCAGGCATGCGCTTGCCATCGATCAAAGATTCCACGATAATACTGTTTTTAGCATTCGTGATCAATTTAAAAAGACCGGGTTTCCCGGAAATGGCGAGAATTCCTTTCAACATATTCTTACAATTTTAATTTGCAGCAACAAAAATAATATAAACATCTATGAGTTTGGTACGACAAGAGGTGTTTTTGACAAAATGAAGGCACAATAACTTTACAAACCGAAGTTAACCCATTGTTAATAAGGATTTAAAAACTTACTGCAACAAATGAGATTGGTAAAAAAAATGCCGTCGTGCAGATTTTCAATCAAACACTTAATCCTCAGACTATCAAAATTAATTAGTGTCTGTCCATAAAGTCCCATTTGCGGTGCTACGCTTTCCGCCAAAATACGCATTTACGAAACGAGCATGGCAAAGTTTGTCACAAAAAGAATATGTATAAACACCATTTAACCTCTATTCATCAAAGAAACCAAAAAAAGGGAACAGATTCTTCGTCGTTCCCTCCTCAGAATGACATTAGATAGTCTGTCATTCTGAGCGAAGCGAAGAATCTAACCTCTAATCATTTGACATCAATTAAAATATAATAAGATGCATCAGACCAATAACTTAGACTAATTTTATACGAATGAAAAGTAAACGCCGGTTTTGGTGGCTTCGCAAGCCTTGTAAATGGCACTTTCTGAACAGACACACATATTGTAAAAACTTTTTCGATTTTATAGACGGGCACTAATTAAGTCCCCTCTCCTTCTTAATTTTGTTATAGGCGTCATTAACCCTGGCAAACTTTTCATTGGCAGCCTTCTGAAACTCTTGGCCCAGGTGACTGACTTTATCGGGATGAAACCTGACGGCCATCTTCCGGTAGGCCTTTTTTACTTCTTCATCAGTAGCAGAAGGAGAAATCTCAAGAATCTTATAGTGAGCTTCCAGGTTATCAAAAAACATATTCAGAACAGCCTGATAATCTAAATGGGAAATTCCAAGCAACCCGGCAATCCGATTGATGGTATCGATCTCGACCGAACTCAATTGCCCATCTGCTCTTGCCAAACCAAATAAGAGATGTAAAAGCTGAATCCTGCTGTCATAGTTTAAATTAATCCTGATTTGGTGACAAACATCGGTAAGCGGAATCTGCTTTTTTATCAAATCACGAAGAACAATTAAAGCTTCTCCGGCTTTTACTTCTCCTAAATAGTTGCGCAGATAATTTCTGACATAATCGAGCTCAGAACGTAAAATTTTTCCATCGGATTTCATAACCGCTGCCATCAATACCAGCAGTGAGACGACAAATCCATCGCGTGGCGATCCATAGGGCATACCCTGCTTTTTATTTTCACTAACCGCCATTTCCTCGGCCTGTCCCCCAAGGAACATACCGATTAAGGCTCCTACAGGGCCCAACACCCACCAGCCAATACCAAAACCTATTAATGAACCTACTATTCCCATTATTTCAGTAATTCAGAATGAATATTCAATATTTGAGGAACCACCAGATGCTTATCATCTGATAAAACCTCGTAATTGCAAAAACGACGTCGTTTCTCATCCGGCCACTGATTGCGAATGCGTTTTAATACTTCTTCGGGTGTCACACCATCGCGTTTGATAACCCTGGCAATGCGAACCGTCACAGGGGCAGTAACCAATATAACTTTATCCAGAAATTGATGTCCTCCGCTTTCGAGCAAAACAGCAGCTTCTTCAAGAACATACGGTGCACGTTGTTTATTTACCCAGCCAATAAAATCCTCACGTACAACAGGATGAACAAGAGCGTTGACCTTGTTGAGCAATTTACTGTCATCGAAAATCATTTTTGCAACAAGCCGCTTATTTAACTTACCGTTTCGGTAAACCTCATCCCCAAACAATTTTTTATAGCCGGAGACCAATCGGGGATGCTCTTCAATTAATCTCTTAGCCTCATTGTCTGCATAATATACCGGTACTCCCAACGATTCAAATATTTTGCAAACCGTTGTTTTACCACTTCCAATACCACCGGTTATACCAACTTTCAACAAGACTATCGAGTTTTTTCAAGTAAATACTCCACAAAAATAGGAGAAAAGCTCAGTGATTCGACATTGGATGGCGCTTTATCCAGTCGCACTTTCAAACGGTCGGGCCTGTCTTCCCGTAACACAGGTGATGCATCAACAACAGCATGAAACTGGGATTCATCGATTGTGCCGTACTTGCTCATCCCGATACGGAACGAAACCTGAATTTCAGAAGGAAATGTTTTAATGCGCAAGCTGTCGGGGAGTCCGTAAACACGTAAAGGTATTCGCAAATTGAGTTCTGTAAATGGTTCAACAGGAACGGTTGCTATTACTCTTTTGTCTGAAGCTTTAATCTGATGGGGAATAATCAGGGGGATGACGGTAGAGATTGAATCGGACAGGCCCTCAAGTTTGAGTTCACGGGTTTCAATATATTTTATTGTATCGATCACTTGTTTTGGGCCGGATATCACTACCGAATCGGGTTGCACCAAAATTGGCCCCGCCTGAAGATATTGCTTTTCGAAGCTAATATCCGCAGAAACCCTCACGGGTACACGTTTGTCACTCTTTTCGGATAGCGGCACAAATAACGTATCAGGATTAACATCAATCAGTTCCATCCCTTGCGAAAGCTGCCCTACAATTTTGTTGTGCTGTCCGGATGTAAGAGTATATACACCTTCTCCTGCCTCAGTTTTCAACGGTTCCATTTCAGAAACATTAAATGTAAGAGGAAGAAAAGTATTACTGAGCTGATAACGCAGAATAACAAAACCCACAGCGCGTACTTTAACTTCGATGCGACTTTTAAAATCGTCAGGAAGCATCTTGTCTTGCGGAATATTGACAAACTTCACGGGGTAACTAAGTGTTGCAGTATATTCTTTACGCAAAGCGTTAAGAAACCAAAAGCCGGTGGCTATAACCAGGAAAACCAAAAAAACCAGAACATTCTTGTCCTGCCGGAGGCGGTTAAATCCGTCGCGTATCCAACCTAAAATTTTCAGGTACTTTATATTAACTACACTATGCCCCATTTAATAAAATCAAATAGCATTAATGAGCCCGGTCTAAAAAGCGTCTTTGTTGCCAAACTCGTTGTTGTTTTAAATTTTTGCATCCTCATTAACAACAAGTTAACTCCGGTACAAAAATTTAAAACGCCTTGATTTTGACAAAAATATGCTTTTTATACTGCACTCATTAATAGATAATTCCCTGACAGTCATTGGTATTTTTGTTCCCGTTTACAAAAAAGGCCAATGATTTACAAAAATAATCATTGGCCGGCTATTACAAAATTTTATTGAACAATGATGTCAATAGTCATTATTTTTTAACCGCATCCGACATATCCATGATAATACCTGCTTTATCAACCTTAATGTTAACATCGTTGGCAATCTCAACCATAACATAACTGTCTTTAACTTCAGTTACTTTGCCATAAATACCGCCGGTAGTTACCACCTTATCTCCCTTCTTCAGGTTCTCGCGGTATTTCCTTAATTCCTTTTGCCGTTTAACCTGAGGGCGAATCATGAAAAAATAAAACACCACGATAATCAGGATAAATGGTAATAATTGCATCAGCATACCAGGGCTCTCGCCCCCTGTTGCCTGTAAAAATAAGCTCATCATAATCTATTCCAATTTTAGTTCAAAAATTTAATTCGAATTAGAAGGTGCAATATAACTATTTTTTAGTGACTTGAGCAACCAAAGATAACCTTACCGGTTTTTTGGTTCCCTGAAAATACACACTTACTTGCTGAAACTGAGCCCCACGTTTCCCACGGGTGTCAAAAATAACTTCAACAAATCCGGATTCACCAGGCTTGACGGGTTTTTCTGTATATTTTGCTACAGTACATCCACATCCGGTTACGACTCTCTCAATGATCAATGAAGAAGCCCCCTTATTCTCAAATCCGAAACGAGCCCCTACTTCTTGTCCGGGTTGTATTGTTCCAAAATCATGCTCTGTAACTGAGAAAACAGGTTCTCCAACAATGGAATCATTGCCGGCAATACCCTGATCAACGACTTTCTTATCGTTCCGGTTTTTCTGATGAGTAGTGCAGCAGCTCATAGTAAAAGAAAATGTTCCAACGATAAGCAAAACGGTAACTTTATTAACCAAAGAAAATCTCGTAATCATAACTGCTTCAACTTATTGAGAACCTATTCTCTATCAACAATTTTTTCCAGCTGATTTTCTTTTTTCAAATGCGTGATCACCTTATCGAGAATACCGTTAATGAAAGTTCCACTTTTGGGAGTAGAATAATGCTTGGCTATCTCAATATATTCGTTTAATGTTACTTTAACAGGAATTTGGGGAAATTCCAAAAACTCGGCAATGGCAATCTGCATCAATACGATATCGAGATAGGCAACTCTTTCGAGGTCCCAATTGCGCGAAAATTTTCTAATCAGAGCCTGATAATCCTGGTTATTTAAAATGGCTTTACGAATGAGGGTTTTGACAAATTCGCGGTCTTCTTCGTCTTTGAATTCCTTTTGTAAAGCTTGTTCCTCTCCATTTTCCTCTTTAAATTCTTTAATCGTTTTGACCACAATACTCACCACAAATTCAGCTTCATCGTTCCAGAAAATAGATTCTTCCTCTAATAAGGCATATAATGGCAGATATTGCCCAATTACCTTTTCATAAAGCTTAGCTACGAATTTCCGGTCAGACTCATACGAATCATCGTCGGATTGCATGTACTGTTGGTACAATTCAGAATCAAGGATATGTTTATAGACATCTTTTATATATTGTTCATTATTTTTCCACGACAAACCGGTGGTTTCAATATATTTTAAAAGCTGTCTGTTCTCCCGTAATTGTTGAATAACTTTATTGTTAATAAATTTCCGGTTGGGATGAAGTTCCTCGTAAGTAGGTCTTTTCTTATTCAACCCGTTCTCGATGCGCTTTTCGGCAAGGTCACGCACATCCAGAATTAACAATAAAAGCAAATGATAAAGTTCGTGAGATTTAGAAATACTGTGAAACAATTCCTTTTCGGCCTGCTGGAGGGATGAGTCACCCCCCCTGAAATGACCGTAAACAGTTTGCATCACTTTCACACGGAGCAATCTTCTACTAAGCATTCGTTAAAGAACTTTTATTACTTCAGATAATTTTTCAGGACAAAAGTAGGTCTTTTTTTATTTTACGCAAGAAAGCAAACTGCAAAAAATAATTCTTTTAACGATTGAGTATTGAACTAACTCGTCGGAGACGAAAGGCAAAGCACGGCTGAATATTCCACGCAAAAGGTACAAAAGACTATATTTCATCAGTATATAATTAATCTAAGTTATTGGTCTGATGGAACTCGCATGCAAGAGTTTTATACATATTCTTGTTGTGGTATGCCTTGTCAGGCCCGTTTCCCTTGCGATTTTAGCGTTCCTTTAATTTTATGTGGATTAAACGTAGACAAAACACATAGCACATCAAAATAATAGTTAGCCAAACGAGCACTATTTACACGATAAAACCGACATCGCCGTTAAAGAATTTGAAATTTAGAATAATTTTGTAAAAAATCTTTGGTTATTTTAAAAAATTATTGCCATTTTTGACCAGGAGAAGTACAATGTTTTCTTACTCAAAAAAAATTATTAAAAGATGGAAGGATTTGACAAAAAAGATGGAATTGACAAAAAGCAAAATGAAAGGGACGACATCTTTTCAAAAGCGGTAAGAGCCGGAAAGCGGACTTATTTTTTTGATGTTAAGGCTACACGGAAAAATGACTATTACCTGACCATTACCGAGAGTAAAAAGCGCTATGAAGAAGACGGTCGTTTTCGTTTTGAAAAACACAAACTCTTTCTTTACAAGGAAGATTTTGAGAAATTTGCAAATGGTCTGAAAGAGGCCATTGACTTTATTCAGGCCGAACAAGGGGTATATAACGGCGATGAATCCACTCAAACCGAATCAAAGGAAACAACAGAAGAATCCCTTTCAACGGCTGAATACACTAATGTTGACTTTGAAGACCTGAATCAATAATTGACGTCTTCCGATTGTTGATTCATTCATAACAAAAAAACGGGGAAGGCCTCAAGGCTTCCCCGTTTTTTGTTGTAGAGAACTCATGCACAAAAAATTTTTCGGTATAATCTACAGATAAAAGTTTGACAGGCAGAAGATATAAGTAATATGAGTGCAGTCTAAAAAGCCTTTTGACCCCTCAATCCCCTAAAGAGGACTTTTTCAAACTGCTGATTTTTAGCATTTCCCCTTTAGGGTCAGGGGTAAAAATGTTAAAAATCAGCAGTTTGAAGGCTTTTTATACTGCACTCAGTAATATATTTTGATAAAAAGAACCGAGCAGGAAATAAATTGTCACACCTTGTTCCGGTATCCGGAACAGGCAGATGAATTGATACAATTTTTCCCGACTTTACAAACGGGCACTAATTATTGGAAAAAACTTTGATTAGTGGAATTTCCAATATTCCGGCTTTCAATTCTTTTTAGTATTTCTCCCAGTTCATAAAAAGTCAGTTTTTTAACATTGGTAAGAACAAAATCGTTTCGCAATCCGCCACCCAGAAGGTTGGATTCCTCAATGGCAGCTTTCACTCTATCGTTCAATGGGACATCAATAGGAACAAGGCCCCAAAACGTGACGAACTGCCCAGAAAAAGCAATAAACTCCAGTTTCCCTTCAAATTTTTCAAACATATACTCTACTTCACCAGAAATGACACGCTGCCTGGTTTCGTTAAAAGCACTGCCATCCCGGGAGAAAAAAGCACCAAAAAAACGGAGTTTTTGCCCACGTCCACCTAATCCGGTGGAAATAAACATGGGAGGATGGTCAAGCATAGATGCCTGAAATACCAGCTTACACTCCTGAAGTGCAAGATACGTCCAGTCTTCCAGCCCCTTATCAGGTTGATTCTGGTAATTTTGTAAAATACGGATAGCATCCGGACTTCCTATCGAAGCAAGTGCAGCAAGTCGCCTACGTTTACTTCCGGGAGAAGAATTTTCGTCCCACAATTCATATTTACCTGACATCACTATATCGGGCCGCAAATTGCTTTTTACTTCCTTTGACATCCGCATGTACGACATCTGGGTATCCAGAGATACCTCGCGTTCCATTACCTGAATCTCACCCCCGTTCTCTCTGACAACCTTTTGAAAATCTTCAAATGTTCCTGAAAAATCCATTGCGCTCCTCCGTTATAATATTTCGTTAAAACTTTTTTTACAACACACTACAAATAAAACACTTACAATCAAAATCTTTTATTTGTTAAAATGTAGTACTTTAAAAATATATGCATTATCCAATTTCTCACAAACTATTCTTTTCAATTATCTTACCAAATTAGAACTAAAAGGTTTCCATAATGTTTAAATTTCTTCTCTTCTGTCATTTCGTCATTTTCCTGTAACCTAAGCTGTCATTTTTACGCACAATTATTATCTCAACAGAAAAATCCCCAAAAGTTGGGATTGTCGGGAAAATTAGCAATCGTTATTTTTGAAAAATTTTTAAGATGTGTACAACAATATATCATCAGATTTTCAAGTTTAACAACCCATCGTGGTATTATTTTACTAAATAGTGACCGTCTATAAAGTCGAAAAAAGTTGTAACAAATCATGTGTCTGTTCAGAAAGTCCCGGTTACAAGGCTTGCGAAGCCGCCAAAAACGGAGTTTATTTTTCATCAGTATTAAATTAGTCTAAGTTATTGGTCGGATGCATCTTATTATATTTTAATTGATGTCAAATGATTAGAGGTTAGATTCTTCGCTTCGCTCAGAATGACAGACTATCTAATGTCATTCTGAGGAGGGAACGACGAAGAATCTGTTCCCTTTTTTTGGTTTCTTTGATGAATAGAGGTTAAATGGTGTTTATACATATTCTTTTTGTGACAAACTTTGCCATGCTCGTTTCGTAAATGTGTAATTTTCGGACAAGCGTAACACAGCAAATGGTTCTTTACGGACAGATACTAAATAAAAGGATTTCAAAGCATATATGAATCTTGCAGAATTAACAACCGGACAGGAAGGTGTAATTGTTAAGGTAAGGGGACACGGGGCGTTTCGTAAACGCATTATTGAAATGGGTTTTGTAAGGGGCAAAAAGGTAGAAGTAATTAAGAATGCACCTCTGAAAGATCCCATCGAGTATAAAGTAATGAATTACAAAGTTTCTCTCCGCAGAAATGAAGCCCGGATGGTAGAAGTTGTATCAAAGGAGGAAGCGATATCCATTGAGCATAATTCATTCAATACAACCATTCCCGATGAAATCCTGACAAGGACAGCGACAGAAAAACGAAAAACCATAAATGTTGCACTGGTAGGAAATCCTAATTGCGGTAAAACCACAATTTTCAATAAGGCCAGTGGTGCCAATGAACATGTTGGCAACTACGGCGGTGTTACCATAGATGTCAAAACCGGCAATTTCTATCATAACGGCTATACGCTTAAAGTTGCTGACCTTCCTGGTACCTATTCCCTCTCGGCATACAGTCCTGAAGAAGTTTACGTCAGGGAACATATAAATAACGAAACACCTGATGTTATTATCAACGTTGTGGATGCGTCCAACCTTGAACGAAACCTTTACCTTACTACCCAGCTGATTGACATGGACGTTCGTACAGTTGTTGCGCTTAACATGTACGATGATCTTCAAAAACGCGGCGATAAGCTTGATTACCTGCACCTTGGAAAAATGCTGGGAATTCCCTTTGTCCCGACTATAGGCTCGAAAGGAACAGGAATAAAAGAATTGATCCGGAAAGTCATAGATGTATATGAAAATAAAACAGAAGAAGCACGACGCATAAGAATTTACTATGGCGAAACCATTGAAGAAGCGTTAAAGGCCATAGAAGAAAAAATAAATGAATTTCCTGATTTAAGGAATAAGTTATCGCCACGCTTCCTTGCTATAAAATTACTTGAAAAAGATAATATTTTCAGAGAAGCGCTTTCTTCATTTTCTCAGTTTTCCCCCATCCTGGAGGAAACAGAGAGGCAGTCTCACAATCTCGAAAAAGCCTATCACGAGGACACCGAAACCATCATCACCGATGCCCGCTACGGATTTATAGCAGGCGCCATGAAAGAGACCTACCGCGAAAATCCCCAACAACGCAGACGCAACACAGACCTGATCGATTCAGTCCTGACGCATAAGTTGTTTGGATTTCCTTTCTTCTTTCTTTTTATCTGGTTAATGTTCCAGGGGACATTTAGCCTCGGCGAATATCCAATGAACTGGATTGAGGCCGGGGTTGGCATGCTTTCGCAATGGGTTTCAGCCACAATGCCTCCCGGTCCTTTTACCGACCTGGTTGTGGATGGTATTATTGGAGGTGTAGGTGGTGTAATTGTATTTCTGCCGAATATCCTGATTCTGTTCTTCTTTATTTCATTCATGGAAGACACAGGATACATGGCACGGGCGGCATTTATAATGGACAAGGTAATGCATAAAATAGGGTTGCACGGTAAATCATTTATCCCGCTGATCATGGGGTTTGGCTGTAATGTACCCGCCATCATGGCAACACGCACCATTGAAGACAGAAACAACCGGCTGTTAACCATCCTTATCAACCCCTTCATGTCATGCAGTGCACGTTTGCCGGTATATATTCTTTTTATTGGTGCCTTTTTCCCCGAGCAACCAGGAACGGTACTTTTTCTTTTGTACGGGACAGGTATCGCCATAGCCGTAATTGTTGCCCGCATTTTTAAGAAGTACCTTTTCAAAAAAAGCGATACTCCTTTTGTTATGGAGCTACCGCCATACAGGCTTCCAACCCTCAAAAGCACGATTCGTCACATGTGGTTCAAAGGAAGTCAATACCTTAAAAAAATGGGTGGGGTAATAATGATCGCTTCAATCATTATCTGGTTCCTTGGCTACTATCCCAGACAAAACGATGAAACAATTGCACCGGAAAAGAAAAAAAGCGAACTGACACAAAGATATGACGAGTTGAGAACAGTTGCAGATGCAGATTTAAAAGAAAATATTGAACAAGAAAAAGAAGAAAAACCGGAAAAACCGGATCATTTGCAGGAAAAATTTCGTCACGAAGGAAGCTATATCGGCCGGATTGGCAAAAGTATAGAACCGGCAATACGGCCGTTAGGGTTCGACTGGAAAATGGGTGTAAGTCTGTTGAGCGGCATTGCCGCAAAGGAAATAGTTGTGAGTACGATGGCTGTTCTCTATCAGGCAGATGAATCATCACCCGGCGGAAACAACCATTTGATAGAACAAATTAAAAATGATAAATATCCGGATGGAACACCTGTATTTACCCGGTTATCAGCGATATCCTTCCTGATTTTCACACTGGTTTATTTCCCGTGTGTAGCAGTGATAGCAGCCATCAGGAAAGAAACGGGCTCCTGGAAATGGGCGGTATTCACCATCTTTTATACCACCGGGTTGGCCTATTTGCTTTCGCTGATTATTTACCAGGTGGGACAACTGTTTTAGATTTTTTGAGTATTTAAAAGAAAGGATTTGTGATGTTACAGGAAATTTTAACAGGAATTACGGTAAGCGGAGCTTTTGTTTACGCCTTTTATTCGGTGTGGAAAACGTTTTTTTCGGACAACGGCCGTGCCTGTAGCGGAGGATGCCCTTCGTGCAGTGCAAAAGATTTAATAATCAAAGATATAAACAAAAAAGGTAAAACGTCTGGATTTGAGGCTTTTCGCCCTGAAAAATGATTTAATGAGTCTGCTCCTAAAAGAGCTGTCTTTATCCAAGTCGGAGCCGGGAAATTTCTGAACCGGACTTAACTAATTGTTAATGAGGATTTAAAAAATGTACTACAACAATAAGATTGGCAAAAAGAGACTTTTAGGAGTGGACTCTTTTTACATCTTTTTCTTTGTAACAAACCTGAGAATTCAAAGCGCCATTCTCGTTTCTTCTTAAATCTTATATCTAATAATCTATTAATCTAATAATCTATTTTAGCAATCCTTGCCATCCTCGTTTTTATACCGCACACTTTTATAATTTGATGAAAGGAGATGCTCAAATATTTTTCAGCATTTCCAGCAGATGATCCCAAAACTTACCTACGCTTTCGATATGCAAGCGTTCGTCGGGTGAATGTGCACCCTTAATAGTTGGGCCGACAGAGATCATATCCATATCGGGATATTTTTGCAAAAAGAGGCCGCATTCAAGACCGGCATGGATAGCTTTTACTTCGGGTTTCTTATTGAACAAACGCTGATAGGTTGATACAGCGATGTCGAGCACAGGCGATTCCATATTTGGTTCCCAGCCCGGATAGCCGTCTGAATGTTCAACTTCGGCCCCGGCAAGTTCAAAAACACTGCGCACCATGTTGGCAATATCGTTCCTTGCACTCTCCACCGAGCTTCGCTGACTGGTTGTTATCAATAATTCACCATTCATTTCTTTAACCGATGCCAGGTTAGTGGATGTTTCCACCAGATTTTCTATTTCACGGCTCCATTCCATCACACCATGAGGGCAGGCGTACAAAGCATTCAGGAATTTTTTCTGAAAGCTTTCTGTAAAAACTTTTCCGGGCATTTCGGCAGAACCCATCCAAAATTTGACTCCGGGATCGGTATGACGTAATTCCTGCTCAATATCGTGAGAAAGCAAGTTAAGAACAACCCGGGCTTCCTCTTTAAATCCGGAAGGCACCAAAGCAGTAGCAAAAGCCTCGCGGGCAATAGCGTTGCGCAGATTGCCGCCTTCAAACCGGGCCAGTCGCAATCCATAATCGCGGGCCATTTGCCAAATATAACGAACCAGTATTTTGTTGGCGTTACCCAATCCTTTGTGGATATCATCACCCGAATGACCCCCTTTCAATCCCGTCACCCTAATTTCAAGAGCGGTGTAACCTCCGGGAGAATCTTCCAGTTCCGGCTTAAAACATGCCAATGTATCAATACCCCCTGCACATCCGATAAAAAGTTCTCCTTCATCCTCCGAGTCAAGATTGATTAATGTTCTCCCCTCGAAAAAGTTTTCTTCGAGATTAAAAGCGCCTGTCAAACCCGTCTCCTCATCAACAGTAAATAAGCACTCCAGCGGTCCGTGAAAATTATCACCGGACGTTAAAATTGCCAGCTGAGCAGCCATCCCAATTCCGTCATCAGCGCCAAGCGTTGTTCCGTCAGCTTTTATCCAGTCACCATCGCGCACGGGAAGAATCGGATCTTTGAAAAAATCGTGGTGTTTATCATTGTTTTTTTCTCCCACCATATCCACATGCGATTGCAAAACCACTGCCGGTTTATTTTCCATTCCCGGCGAAGCCGGTTTCGAAATCAGCACATTGCCGGCTTTATCCTGTTTTGTGTCCAATCCTTCACGGTTCGCAAAAGCAAGCAGCCAGGCAGTTATCTTTTCTTCATGTTTCGATGGTCGGGGTATTTGACAAATTTCATCAAAATAACCCCACAGTTTTTCGGGATATAATCCTTCAAATGCTTTATTCATCCGTATAAAATTTATTTATTAAGGTCGGATGGAACCCGCATGCAAGAGTTTTATACATGTTCTTTTGTGACAAACCTTGCCATGCTCGTTTCATCAGTATAAAATTTAGTCTAAGTTATTGGTCTGATGGAACTCGCATGCAAGAACTTATACATGTTCTTGTTGTGAAAAACGTTGCCATGCTCGTTTCACTCATCAAGTACCGACATCAGTTCTCTGATCTCTTCGATCTTTAGCAGTTGACCTGCATGCTCATAGGCAATAATAAGGTTGCTAAGAATTCGTTTTATCGTTTCAATATTAGCACAGGGTTCATAATAAGAAAAACGGGGTTCCAGCTTTTGTTGCTTGATGAACAGCTCTATTTCGCGTCTTCCCAGAACTGCCCCTTTATTGATGGGATTGATATAAAACAGCACCGATGCCCCCTCTGTAAGCCGGATACGTTCACTCTGTTCCGGTTCATCCATATAGGCAAGAATAAAGTTTTTGGGAAGATTTACACCATAAACAGGCAATCCCAGTCTTTGAGCTATTTCAGCATAAATAACCGATAGCGACACAGGGTTTCCCTTTCTGGTATCAAGAACATCACAAATAAAAGAGTTCTGGGGTGCAAGAAAATTACTGTTGTTACGCGAAAACCCGTGCACATCGAAAAGTATGTGATTGATGATTCGTACCTTTTCGAGGGCAGTAAGGTGTTCATTCAACTCAAGCCATATATCTTTTCGGATCTTATTAATGCTTTGGTCGATTTCCTCAAAAGTGAGTTCCGGATATTGATATTTTGCAACCAGCCAGGCCCCTGCCAGAAGGTTTTCTCCATCAAAAGCGGCCCAGGCCTTCAAACGTTTTTTTACATCTCGAAACTGCAATGAATGAATAATATTCTCAATGCGATGTTGCACAACGCCCTCGGGCTGCATCTCCCATACCTTTTCGAGTTCGGGAACTATTTCAACCTCGGCTTTAAGCAACTCATCCTCAACTGTATTGAAGATTTCTTCACTGGGATCATCCAGTAATGTAATGAGCGCCTTGATTTTATCGGGATTCATGCTCATGGAAAACACCAGTTAACGTGACAAACAATCTAAAACGTATTGTATCAATGCTTTCACCACCAGCTTGTAATTTTCACTGTAAGTGCCGGCCTTTCTGTTGGCAATGATGGCACAAACAGTAGAAGCCTTATGACCTAAAAGCTTTGATAATCCGTAAATGGCTGAACATTCCATTTCATAATTGGTAATGACCTGTCCCTTGAAATTAAAACCGGACAATTTTTCATTAATGTCAGGATTCTGCAGTCCGAGCCTTATCACACGCCCCTGCGGGCCATAAAATCCCGGTGCGGAAATGGTAACTCCTTTATGAACGTTTCCCCCGTCTAAAAGGTTGAATAATTCCTTATCGGCTTCAACAACGTAAGGACGTGTCAGTCGGGGTGACCAACCGGTGTGTTTAACCAGTTCTTTCTCAAAAGCAAGATCGGAAATGCTTTCGATGCCGTCATAGAAATTTAATAAACCGTCGAAACCGATTGCTTTTTCGCTCAACAACCAGCTATCAACAGGCAGGTCTTCCTGAAGCGAACCGGATGTCCCGATTCGGACAATATTCAGCGATTTGAGTTCTTTCTTAACGGTTCTGGTATTAAAATCGACATTTACCAAAGCATCCAGTTCATTAAATACTATGTCGATATTATCGGTTCCAATACCTGAAGAAAGTACAGTAAATCTTGTATTTTTATAGGTCCCTGTCCGTGAAACAAATTCCCGGTTTTCGGTTTCTGATTCGATTTCATCAAAAAATCCGGCAACAGTTTCCACCCGTCCCGGATCACCAACAAGAATCACATTATTGGAAAGTTCGCCCGGTTTTATGTGCAAATGAAAAACTGACCCGTCGGGATTTATTATTAATTCTGACTCTTCTATTCTTCTCATAACTACAGATTTAAAGAACTGACCTGCTTTAAACAGATTTTAAGATTTTTTAGATATAAGAGCCCCGGAAAGAGTGATGCTCTAAATCAACTGCTTTTTGTTGTTCACCTGAATTCAAATTAAGAAAAAATTATTGAAATATAAAACACCAAAATTTAAGGGCCTTGACTAAATCTTTGTTGTGGGGTGATTTGAGTTTTGTTTTTTTATTCCACGCGAAGAACGCAAAATAAAGGAACACAAAAATCGCAAAGAAGATTAGTCTTTTGCACCTTTTGTTTTGCGTGCTACTATTTTGCGGCTTTTGCGTGGAATATTCAGCCAAAAAAATTTAATGGCTGAAATTGCCGTTGAATATTCCAGTAAGCTGTAATTCCTCAATATTTTATATTTTTGTATTTAAAACAAACCGATTATGATACAACGCATACAAACAGTATATTTACTGATAGCCACTATTTTGACGGGAAGTTTATTCTTTCTTACCATGGCCGAAATGGCAGACATGAAGGACTTTTATGAACTGACATGGAAAGGCATTTACAAAATCGGCCCCGAAAACACAGCACAACTGGTGATTCCGGGCTTAGCGCTTTCTATTTTAACGGTAGCCGCCACGGCCATCTCGTTCTTCATCATCTTTTTGTATAAGAAGCGGCTGATCCAGATCAGGCTTTGCGGATTGAATATGGGATTATTACTCGGACTTTCGGGTATGATATACTACATGGGCAAGTCGGGCGCCAAAGAGCTGGGTGCCAGCGAACTCTCATTTAACTGGCCACTGGTTCTTCCTTTGGTTGCGATGGTGTTGGTTTACCTGGCATTACGCGCCATTGGTAAAGATGAAGCTTTGATCAGATCCATGAACCGGATAAGGTGATGTATTTTATTGCAAAAACCGTTAGATTAGATATGATTTGATCACTGCTATAAATATTGGATCCGCTCCGGGGTCATTTTCTTTCTCCTCGAGTAAAAGCAGCGCAGCATAAAGGGTTCCAATATTTATAGCTTAAAGGTCGATTGAAAATCACAGCTCCAGCAAACTACTTATAACATCGTTGCCTCCATACAGCAACATTTCGGGTTGTTCGATCATTTTTTTCACATCCATGAGGAAACCAACCGAGTCTTTACCATCGATTAGTCTGTGGTCGTAACTCAGGGCCACATACATAACCGGACGGATTTCCACCTTTCCCTTCACAGCTACGGGACGGTCTATAATGTTATGCATGCCAAGAATTGCGGACTGAGGGGGGTTGATCAGCGGGGTAGACAGCATGGAACCAAATACGCCGCCGTTGGTAATAGTGAAAGTCCCTCCCGACATTTCTTCCAGCGAAATTTTTCCCGAACGTGCTTTTCCGGCAAGTTTCTTAAGTTCGGATTCAATATCTGCCAGGGAGCGTTTCTCCACATTCCGGATAACGGGCACCATTAAGCCTTTTGGGGTTTGGACAGCGACGGAAATGTCAACATACTCGGGGGTTACGATCTCCTCTTTATCAATCATACTATTGACCCGTGGTCTTGCCATTAGTGCAAGTGCCGATGCCTTCAGGAAAAAAGACATAAACCCCAGTTTCAGCCCGTGTTTTTCAACAAACTTATCCTGGTATTCTTTTCGTATCTTCATTACGGCCGACATATCTACCTCGTTGAAGGTAGTAAGCATGGCCGTTTCATTTTTTACACTCACCAGACGCTGACTGAGTTTTTTGCGTAACCGGCTCATCTTCTCTCTTTTCTCGTTTCGGACGGATGCTGCTGTTTCTCTACCATCAGCCAATTCAGATTTTTCCTGAGAAACGCCTTCTATAACCGCATCCACATCCGATGCTGAGAGTTTTTTCAGACCACGCACGATGTCATCCACAGACAGACCGGCTGCCTTCATTTTCTCCCTGGCCAACGGGGTGATCTTAACATTTTTGTTTTTATCAGAAACTTTATTTTGCTTCTGTCCGGAAATGGGTTCTGAAAACCCGCTGTTCCCGGGCTGTTCCTTCTCAATTGGTTCTGTCTCTTCAGTTTCAGATATTTTTTCTTTTACTTCATCAGTACTATCCTTCTTATCTTCTTCAGAAATATCATCAGGTACTTCAACCGAAGTATCAATCCGGCAGGCTACCTCGCCTGGTGAGACTGTAGTGCCTGCTTCTACCTTAATAGAAATTTTGCCACTTTCGGGTGCGTTGAGCATAAGAGTGGCTTTGTCGGATTCTATTTCTGCCAAATCCTGGTCCTTATGGACGATATCGCCATCATTCACCATCCATGTGGCCAGTTCAACTTCGGTAATTGATTCTCCCGGACTTGGAATTTTTACGTCTATCATATTGTTCAATACTCCGTTAAATTTTATAGGAATAAGTCCACTTCTAAAAGTCTCATTTCGTCAATCTCATTGTTGCAGTACTTTTTTAAATCTTCATTAACAACAAGTTAATTCCGGTTCAAAAATTTCCTGCGTCACGACCTTGACAAAAATAGCTCTTTTAGGATCAGACTCATGAATTTTAACTTGATCTATTGACTATAAACTTATCTCTCTATATTGAGAATCGTTGCGGTGTTTCAAAATATTTATGCTGTTTTAATATTTCGGCTCTTGTTTTACCTTCGACACATTGAAGACCGCAATAATCGTTTTTCAATTCGCAATGACATTTTTTAAAGACTTTACCGATTATTTCTTTTTGTCCGACAACATGCAGACCACTGAGGCCGGTAGCAGGACTGGCACTGGCCAGCCTGGCAACAGGCACCAGTTTTAGTTCAGGCAATTGGTTTTTCACATAATACCAGGCTCCCATATTCTCCGGTTCTTCCTGTACCCAAAGGCTTAGCAAAGCATTGGGATAACGATTTATCACGTCCAGGATTTTCTGTTTGGGAAAAGGATGTAATTGCTCAATTCGAATCAAAGCAACATCCCGAGCATCGAGTTCCTGTTTTCTGGCCAGCAAATCGTAATATATCTTGCCACTGCAAAGGGCAATTCTTTTTACACGCACAGGGTCTGTATCTTCATCGTCCAGGACTTCCCTAAACGCACCATCAGCAAGGTCATCCATTCCCGAAATGCAACGCGGATGCCTCAAAAGACTTTTGGGGGTAAACACCACCATGGGAATTCTGAAATCCCGCTTCAGCTGACGTCTTAAGGCATGAAAAAAATTGGCCGGCGTAGTACAATTCAGAATCTGCATATTGTTTCCGGCAGCCTGGTTCAGGAACCGTTCAATCCGGGCACTTGAGTGTTCGGGGCCCTGACCTTCGAAACCATGAGGAAGAAAAAGAACCAATCCGTTTTTCAAGCCCCATTTTTCCTCAGCGGAGCTTATGAACTGGTCGACCACAACCTGCCCCACATTGAAAAAATCACCAAACTGGGCTTCCCATATTGTCAGACCGTCAGGAACGCCGAGGGCAAAACCGTACTCAAATCCCATTACGCCATATTCATTGAGTGGTGAATTATAGATATTAAAAATGGCCTGATCCGGGGAAAGATGCTGAAGCGGGAAATAGGATTCTGTCGTATCTTCAAGAGTGAGTCCCGCATGGCGATGAGCAAAAGTTCCTCTCACCGAATCCTGACCACTAATCCTTACCGGGTGTCCTTCCATAAGTAGTGAGGCATACGCGAGCAATTCACCCATAGCCCAGTCTATACGGTCTTCTTTGACCATTTTTTTTCGGTCTTCGACCAGTTTCTCCAGTTTTCGGAAAAATTTTTTGTCGGCCGGAAGTGTATTAATTTTTTCAGCCAGGTCAATAAGTTTATCCTTATCGACAGCGGTTTGAGGAGATTCCGTAAAATCGCTGTCTTCGGCATGCCTGAATTTTCCCCAAATATCCTGAAGGAAAGGCCTTATATGAACAATATCGGTTTTCTGCGATTCGGCCAGACCGGCCTCAAGCATCTGGTTAAAGTCGTTCTTAAATTTCTCAATCTCCTTTTTGGTAAGAACATTCTCTTCCAGCAGTCTTTTCGCATAAATATCGCGTGGATTGGGGTGATTAGCAATGGCCTTGTAGAGTGTCGGCTGCGTAAAGCGGGGCTCATCACCTTCGTTATGCCCGTGCTTCCGGTACGAGAGAATATCGATAAAAACATCGGTATGGAAAGTCTGTCTGTATTCCACGGCAAGCTCCAGGGCATAAACCATGGCTTCAGCATCGTCTCCGTTGATATGAAATACCGGACTGCGGGTTACCTTTCCCACATCAGTACAATAGGTGCTTGAGCGTGCATCCAGATAATTGGTGGTAAAACCAACCTGATTATTAATCACGATATGAATGGTACCTCCTGTCGAATAACCATTCAATCCCGCCATCTGAACAACCTCATAAACGACACCCTGCCCGGCGATGGCAGAATCGCCGTGAATAACCAGGGGAATGATCTTATTAAAATCCTTATCGTATGCCTGCTCCGCGCGTGATCGGGTTAATCCTTCCACGAGTGGAGTTACGGCCTCCAAATGCGATGGATTCGGCAAAAGATTAACTTTAACCGTCCCGGACAGCGTATCGATGGAATTATCATATCCCAAATGGTATTTGACATCTCCCAGAGAAATACTGTCATCGTACTGATCCCCGTTAAATTCATTAAAAATATCGCGAACCGGCTTTTTAAGAATATTGCTCAAAACATTAAGGCGTCCGCGATGGGCCATCCCGATCATTACTTCCTGTATTCCCAGAGCTGCACCTTTTTCGATGATGGCATCAAGACCGGGAATAAGTACTTCGGAACCCTCAAGTGAAAATCGCTTTTGACCGACAAATTTCCGGTGAATGAAACTTTCAAATCCTACCGCTTCTTTAAGCCGGTGAAAAATTCTCATCTTTTTATCTACTGTGAATGAGGGGGTATTGCGTACCTCTTCCATCCTTCCTTTTAACCATGACACCATTTCGGGATGACGAATATAAAGATACTCAACCCCCACAGATCCACAATAGGTTTGCTTCAGATGTGAGATTATATCGCGCAGAGGGACAGGGCCCAAACCAATTTCCTTTCCAGCCTGAAATACTACATCCAGATCATCATCCGAAAGCCCGAAATTTTCGATGTCAAGTGTCGGAAAGTATTTCCTTCGGGTTCGAACAGGGTTGGTAGCGGTAAAAAGATGGCCGCGCTGACGATATCCGTGAATAAGATTAAAGACATTAAACTCTTTACCTACAACCCCTTCACCGGAATGATCGAAATTACGAAAAGCAAAATCGAAACCACGGAAAAAGTTCCGCATACTTTCATCCAGCGAGTCGGGATTGTTTCTGTAATCCTCATAAAGTTTTTCAATTGCTTCAATGTCACTGTTGCCGACAAACGAAAATGAATCCATAATATTCTTTCATCAGTATAAAATTGGTCTAAGTTATTGGTCTGACGGAACTCGCATGCAAAAACTTATACATGTTCTTTTGAGACAATCATTGTCATGCTCGTTTCATCAAACTAAAATCAGTCAAAAAATTTATCTTTGCTGAAAACACACTTCAATATGCATTTTTTTCTGGAACAACTGGCCGATTACCATCTTCAAAAGTATTTAACAGATATTTCGGACTTTTGTTTTGTTTTTCCCAGCCGTCGGGCAGGCGTTTTTTTTCGCCAATATCTGAGTGAAAAAAGCCCGCATCCGATATTTTCACCGGATATACTAACAATTAATGACTTTTTTGGAAAGTTTGATCATCGTCCTGTCAGTGATAATATCAGCCTGATTTTTAAACTTTTTGACTCCTACCGGGAAGTCATAGACCCGGATATTGCTCTTGATGACTTCATTCCCTGGGGGGAAATGTGTCTTTCGGATTTCGACGACATAGATAAATACCTTGTCAATCCCTACCAGGTTTTCATGAATCTGGCCGACCAGAAAGCCCTCGAAGATGATTTCAGTCACCTTGACAAAGAACAGATCGAAGCCATTCGTACCTTTTGGAGCTCTTTTGATCCTAAGCGGCTGTCGAAGCTACAACAATCATTTCTCGAATTATGGAAAAAAATGCCTGTTCTTTATGAACATTTCAACGAGCGCCTTGACCGGGATAATGAAGTTTACGAAGGAAAACTGTTTAAAGCAGTGGCTCAACAGATACAGGACAAAACCATTGAAGATGTACCATACAAGCACATTGTTTTCGCCGGCCTGAATGCATTGAATAATTGTGAAAAACGCTTACTCAATTACTTAAAGATAAAAGGAAAGGCCTCATTTTTCTGGGATTACCCCGAATGGATTTTGAAAAATCCGGGAAACCCGGCCGGTCAACAAAGGCTTCAGGGAGAGCACGAAGCAGCAAGATTCATAAAACAGAACCTTTTTGATTTTCCTGTGCCCGATGACTGGGAGAATCCTTTCACAGAGGGCCCCGAAAAAATCACAATTGCCACTGCAGCCAATGATATGGCGCAAACCCGGATCGCTGCAACTTTCTTAAAACATATAGCGAAAAACATCGCCGGTAAAGAAAGCAGCGCCTCGCCCGGTGTAAAAACCGCTTTTATTCTGGCCGATGAAACATTAATGCTACCGGCTATACACGCGGTCCCTTCCGAATGGGGAAAAATCAACGTAACGCTTGGTTATCCTTTAAAAAACACGCCTGCCTACAGCCTTATTGATACACTGATGACCATGCAACATACCATGCGAACCACAAGAGAAGGCAAAACCTGGTTCTATCATCGTCATCTGCTGGCACTTCTGCGTCATCAGTACATATCACCCTTAATTGGAGACCGGGGACATCAGTTGATCAACAACCTGATAAAGGCCAACAAAGTATTCATCGAAAGAGAACAAATTCCTGAGAATGAGATCATCGATAAAGTGCTTAAAAAGGTGGCAACGCCTGATGAGCTGACTTCGTACTTTACAGACATCCTGGAAACCATTTACAGGAATCTTAAAAACCATCCCGAAACCGCTTTAGAACAGGAATTTGTTTATCACCTGTACCTCACCATCAGGCGGCTTGGGGAAATATTGGTGAAACAAAATATAACCATAACACCGGAAACCTGGTTTCGACTGTTTCGTAAGCTGGCCGATTACCAGACGATCCCTTTCCGGGGAGAACCTCTGAGCGGACTTCAGATGATGGGAATTCTGGAAACCAGGGTTTTGGACTTCGACAATCTGGTAATCACCGGCATGAACGAAGGGATATTCCCCCATGCCGCTCCACCCGTTTCGGCCATTCCTTTCAACCTGCGAAAAGGTTTCGGACTCCCTACCATAGATAATCAGGACTCTATTTTTGCTTATTATTTCTATCGTCTTATCCACCGTGCCAAAAATGTAACCTTCGTGTGGTCTGCCACTGACGCCAACAAGCAGGCAGGCGAAATGAGCCGTTTTCTGCATCAGCTCTATTACGAGTATCCGGGTATTGTGGAAAACCTTACATACACTCAGGAAGCAGGCATCAAAGCAGTCCCTGAAATACATGCCGAAAAGAATTCCCAGGTAATGACTCAGCTTTCGTCTTTCCTTGATAACGGAGATCGTGCCCTTTCTCCCAGTGCATTAAGCGATTACATCGAATGTCCACTCCGGTTCTACTTCAAATACCTTGTTGAAGCCAAAGAACCGGAAGATATTTCAGAAGAACTGGATCCGCGCATCTTTGGTAATTTATTCCATCAAACGGTAGAAGCATTGTATAAACCCAGCCGCGGTGAAATTTTGACGCCCGAAATGATTGAACAAATTTCGAAGCCCGACAACCTGCGTCATACGCTAAAGGAAATATTTGCACAAAACGTCCCGTTTATTAAGCAGGAACAAAATGTTTTTGCCGATCTGCAAGGGAAAAACAGTCTCGTATTTGAAGTGCTGATGCGTTATCTGGTCGGCTTTTTTGAAAGTGAGAAAAAGAGAACACCCTTCGTTATTCAAGGTCTGGAATACCGGATGAAGATGACTTTCAAAACCCCATCCGGGCACAAAGTACGTTTAGGTGGCAATATCGACCGGTTAGAAGAAAAAGACGGTACAATGCGGGTTATTGATTACAAAACAGGAAAAGGCACCAACCGCATTGCCGATATTGATGACCTGTACGATACATCCAAACACACCGAAAACAAAGCTATTTTCCAGACACTGCTGTATTCGCTGATGGTTTCGGATGACCAAAAAACCACTCCTGACAGAATACAACCTGCCGTGGTCTGGATGCGCAAACTTTTTACCGATACAGATATCAATTTATATCTAAAACCATCCCGTGACCGGCAGGAAGAGTTAAATCTTGAAAAAGCCGAACCTGCCTACAGTAATGCCCTTGGAATATTACTGGATGAATTGTTCGACGATGGTACGCCCTTTCAACAAACTCCGCATGAAGAGAATTGTAACTATTGCATTTACAAAGAGATATGTTTGAAACAGACTTAACGTATCCGGAGATGTTGTTGGCACTCACCCACGTATATCGCTACGGCATATCCGAATCATCCAGCAAATCTGGTCGCAACCGGCGTGTGCGTTCCAGCGACTGTTGCTCACGCCACTCATCAATCAGCTTGTTATTACCAGAAAGCAAAACGTCGGGAACCTTCCATCCCCTGAAATCGGATGGTCTGGTGTAAACAGGCGGTGCCAGCAAATTGTCCTGGAAAGAGTCGGTAAGTGCCGAGGTTTCGTCACCTATCACGCCCGGCATGACTCTGACAACAGCATCAACAACCATTGCAGCGGCAAGCTCTCCCCCACTCAAAACAAAATCGCCAATAGATATTTCATGCGTGATATATTGATCGCGCACTCTTTGATCGACCCCTTTATAGTGGCCGCAAAGAAGAATTATATTATCACAAAGTGAAAGTCGGTTGGCTTCCTTCTGGTTAAAACGCTTTCCGTCGGGACTCAGGTAAATCACCTGATCATAATCTCTTTCGGACTTCAATTTATCGATAAGTCTTGCTATGGGGGCTATTTGCATCACCATTCCTGCACCACCTCCAAACGGATAATCATCGACCCGTTTATGTTTGTCCTGCGAATAGTCACGTATATCGTGAATATGTATGTCAACTGTCCCTTTTTCCACCGCTCTTTTTATGATCGACTCGGAAAACGGCCCCTGAAACATAGCCGGAAACAGAGTGAGAATGTCAATGCGCATACAGAAACTTTTTTGCAAAGATAAAAATATGCGCTCACTCCTAAAAGTCTCTTTTACCCATAATATTCATCCGTACATAAATTATTTATTAAGGTCGGATGGAACTCGAATACAAGAACTTATACATGTTCTGATTGTGGCAAAACGTTGCCATGCTCGTTTCTTTTAGCCGTAATAGCTTAAAAACATGATAAAAATTTTATTTTGATGGAAAAATGTTTGATGATTATGGTATATTTGATAGTTTCGTAATTAGTACCCGTCTATAAAGTCGGGAAAAATTATATCAATTCATGTGTCTGGTCAGAAAGTGCCGGTTGCAATGCCTGCCCCGAAATCATCGGGGCTTGCAAAGCCGGTAAAAACGCAGTCCCGGATATGCTTTTTGCTGAAGATGTCTAAAAAGTAATTCTTTGAAAAAACCGAATTCAATCCATACCGTAAAAAGCGTTGTTTTTCAATTAGTTATAAATAAGTACACGAAACACATCACAGATATCCACAGAGAAAAACGGACTTTTTAGGCAGTTTCTTACAAAAGCTGCCTCGGAATGAGTATATTGGCGGCAAGCGTAACGCAGCAAATGGTATTTTATGAACAGACACCATTTTAGAAATCTAAGTGATAAGCACCAATCAGCTTTGTCGCATCTTTAAAAAAAAGAAAGATGGTAGCCAACGATCTAAACAAATCATCTGACGAACAGATGAATTTGAATTCAGGAAAATCAACTGAAAATATGCAGAACGACAACAAGAATCCTTCCCCTGAAAACAAGGTTGAAGAATCCAAATCCGGTAATAAGGAAGATAACGAACAAACTTTTCCTGAAAACCAAAAGCAACAATCAACCGAACCCGGGGAAAGCAACACCGGACAATCTGAAATTCCGGACAAAGAAAGCAGTCAATCTGAATCCTTCGCCGATACCGGTGTCACGGAAGCCGGCGAGACCAAAGAAGAAGAAGTTGCCGGGGAAGCATCTTCGGACCAAGCTACTGATTCGGAAGAGACAAACGAGGCAGAGGCTTATCAGGATAAAGAAGAGAATGATTCTGATGAAGAAAATGAACCCGTCGCAACAAATGAGGAAGAACCCATTGAGAAAGATGAGTCTGAAGAGGATGACATACCCGACAACGAGGATGGCAAGTATGAAAATAACTCAGAAGAAAGCCGGCAAGAAGTCGAGAGCGATGAAAAAAGCAGACCTTCAGACCAGGAAAAAAGAGGTTCGGATACTGAAAAAAAGCACCCCGCAGAGGTAGATTATTCAACACTTTCGCGGGAAGAACTGCTTAAACAGTACTATAAATTAATGAACGAATTTCCGGCATCGGTTATTAAAGGACATGTTGAAGCCATCCGCAAGGAATTTGAACGAAAAAGTGCAGCCGAACTGACCAGATTGAGAGAACAGTTTATTGCATCAGGTGAACCGGCCGAAGCCTTTACACCCCCACATGATGAACTGTCGGATGCGATGCAGGAAGCCATTCAGGCTTTTCGCAAAAAACGTGACGAAGAAAGAGCTCAAATTGAGGAGGAAAAGAAAAAAAATCTGGCAGCCAAATATGAAGTCATCGAAGGCATAAAAGATTTGGTCAACCGTCAGGAGTCGCTTCATCATACCTTTGATGAATTCAGGGCGCTCCAGCAAAGATGGCGGGAAATAGGACCTGTTCCGCAAAAGGATGTCCACGACATGTGGGAAAATTATCACCTGCACGTCGAAAACTTCTACAATTATATTAAAATCAACAAAGAGCTTCGCGACCTCGACCTTAAAAAGAACTACGAAGCTAAGCTGGCCCTTTGCGAAAAAGCAGAAAAGCTCCTACTGGAACCATCAATTATTAAGGCCTTTAAAACACTTCAGAAATATCATGATCAGTGGCGGGAAATAGGGCCTGTTCCCAAAGAAAAGAAAGAGGAACTATGGGAACGTTTCCACGAAGCCACGGTAAAGATCAATCAAAAACACCATGAATATTTTGAAAACCTGAAGGAAGAGCAACAGAAAAACCTGGAAGCCAAGAAGGAACTTTGCGAAAAGGTTGAAGCCATTTTGGAAAAAGACCTTAAATCGCCAAAAGAATGGGAAAACCACAGCAAAACCATCATCGAAATACAACGATTGTGGAAAACAATTGGATTTGCTCCCAAAAAAGACAACCAGGAAATATATCTGAGGTTCCGGGCAGCCTGCGACCGCTTTTTCGATGCCAAGCGTGATTTTTTCAAACGATACAAGGAAGAGCAGCAAAACAACCTGCAACTCAAAAACGAGCTTGTTCAGCAGGCCGAAGCCCTTAAAGACAGTACCGACTGGAAAAATACCACCGAAGAGCTCGTCCGCATTCAGAAACGGTGGAAAGAAATCGGACCTGTACCCCGGAAACATTCCGACGCCATCTGGAAAAAGTTTCGCGGTGCCTGCGATCATTTCTTCAACCGAAAAGCAGAATTCTTCAGTAAAAAAGATGAAGCCCAGGAACAAAACCTGAAGCGCAAGGAAGAACTTATTGAAGAACTCAGACAATATGAACCAGGCAAAAATAACGAAGAGAGCTTCAGGATACTTCAGGACTTTCAGCGCCGTTGGTCCGAGATCGGTTTTGTTCCGATCAAAGAAAAAGACCGGGTGAACCAGGAATTCCGTAACCTGATCAATGCCCGATTTGATCATCTGAACATGGATGAAACCACCAAATCGTTGCAAAAATTCAGAAATAAACTGGAAAACTGGAAACTGGAAGGACAATTTGAGGAACGCATCAACCAGGAGAGAAACAAAATCATCGGGAAACTGAAACAACTGGAAAACGACATCATTCTTTGGGAGAATAACATAGGTTTCTTTACCAAATCGAAAAACTCGGAAGCGTTGGTGCGCGATTTCAAAAACAAAATAGAAAACGGCAAACGCAACATCACGTTACTCAACAAAAAACTCGACCTCATTGAAGAAATGGAAAATGAGCAATAATAAGGCATCTTGCGTTGTTGCTCATTTTCTTGAACAGGGGCACATATTCCGGGTTCTTTTTGCTAACTTTGTGGCTTGAAAAATTTGAACATGCCCATTCGTTAAACCTTAAAATATTGAAAAAGTGCCCGATACACGCTATGTTTTTGTTACAGGAGGTGTCACTTCCTCTTTGGGAAAAGGAATTATTTCAGCATCGCTGGCCAAATTACTTCAGGCCCGGGGATACCGGGTAACCATTCAAAAACTGGATCCCTACCTCAACGTGGATCCCGGAACACTCAACCCTTACGAACACGGCGAATGCTATGTCACCGAAGACGGAGCTGAAACAGACCTCGATCTGGGACATTACGAAAGGTTTCTGAATGTTCCCACCTCGCAGGCCAACAATGTTACCACAGGACGGATTTATCAAAATGTCATCAACAAAGAACGAAAAGGTGACTACCTGGGAAAAACAGTACAGATTATTCCTCATATAACCGATGAGATCAAACGCAACATCAAACTTCTGGGCACGAAGCATAAATTTGATGTTGTCATCACCGAAATTGGCGGAACAGTTGGCGATATCGAATCTCTGCCCTATATCGAAGCTGTCAGGCAGCTGAAATGGGAACTGGGACACAGAGCAATGGTCATTCACCTGACACTGGTTCCTTATCTGGCCGCCAGCGGAGAGCTGAAGACAAAACCCACACAGCACTCGGTAAAATCGTTGCTCGAAATCGGGGTTCAACCCGATGTGCTTGTCCTTCGCACCGAAAAAGACCTTACTACCGACGTTCGAAAGAAAGTAGCTCTTTTCTGCAATGTAGATATCAGGGCGGTGATTCAGTCAATTGATGTATCCTCCATCTACGAGGTACCCGTAAAAATGCAGGAAGAAGGACTGGATGAGACTGTTCTTGAAAAACTCCGGCTTCCTGTTGAAGGAAAACCCGAGCTGAAGGAATGGAAAGCCTTTCTGAGCAAACTGAAAAATGCAAAAAAGACTGTTCGCATTGGTCTTGTCGGGAAATACGTGGAACTACCCGATGCCTACAAATCTATTATTGAATCTCTTAACCATGCAGGCACATACAACGACCATAAAGTAGACCTGCGGCTCATCCATTCGGAAAATCTGACCCCGGAAAATGTTGAAAACAAATTGAAAGACCTTCATGGCATACTGGTTGCCCCGGGGTTTGGACACAGAGGAATCGAAGGGAAACTAGCTGCCGTGAAATATGCCCGCGAAAAGAATATTCCCTTTTTTGGCGTCTGTCTGGGAATGCAATGTGCCGTAATAGAATTTGCCCGTAACGTACTGAAGCTTGAAAAAGCCAACTCGCGCGAAATGGACCACAATACGCCGTACCCCGTTATTGACCTGATGGAAGACCAGAAAAATGTAACCGACAAAGGCGGCACGATGCGCCTGGGCGCTTATGAATGTGCACTTACGAAAAATACCCGCTCTTATAATGCTTACAAGAAAGAACTGGTAAACGAACGCCATCGGCATCGATATGAATTCAACAACGAATACCTGGAACAATTTGAAGCAGCAGGAATGATAAGCGCCGGAACCAATCCCGAGACAGGACTGGTTGAAATAATTGAAATACCTTCTCACAAATGGTTTGTTGGCGTACAGTTTCATCCGGAATACAGTAGTACGGTAATTAATCCACACCCTATGTTTTTGGCCTTTGTAAAGGCTGCCATTGATCATGGAAAAGAAAAAATTAGTGAATAGTTTTTAGTCGGTAGTTTTTAGTGAGAGAAGGAAGACAGAAGTGGAAATTTTAGGGAAATGGTAAAACAACACAATAACAAATAATGGACAAAAATTCAGTAACAGGATTATTACTTATCACAGCCATCCTGGCCTTGTTTTGGTGGATGAATAAACCTTCGGAAGAAGAAATAGCTGAACGAAAGCGCCAACTCGATTCGCTGAACAGGATTGAAGCACAAAAGGCCGCACGTGAGGCTAAACAGACTGAGGAAAGCATACAAAAAGAAGTTTCGTCCGAAGAAGTTGAGGAAAAAGCAAAGCAGGACAGCATTCGCCGGCAGACAGCAGGAATTCTTGCCCCTTATACCTTTGGTGAAAAGAAATTTTTCACACTTGAGAACGAAAAAATCAAAGTCACCTTATCGAATCTTGGCGGACGAATTTACTCGGTAGAAATAAAAGAATATCAGACCCACGACGGTCGCCCGCTGGTACTTTTCAACGGGGATGAAAATCGTTATGGTTTCAGCTTTACCTATAACACCCGTATCTATAATACCAACGATCTTTACTTCGATGCGGTTGAAAAAGGGACCAATTCTATTTCCTTTGAAATAACCGGCCCTGATAGAGAAAAACTGGCATTAAATTATTCACTCTCTGCGGACGAATATTTAGTGAATCACACCATAGAATCAACAAATCTCGGTAAAAAGTTTGCAACGCCCCGAAATGCACTCGACCTGCAATGGTACCAGAAGATGCCTGCCCAGGAAAAAGGAAGGCAGTTTGAACAACAATATTCAGGCATTTATTTTAAATTTTTCCAGGATGAAGTTGATGATATATCCGGAACAAGCAACAAGGATGAAGATTTACGTACACCTCTGAAATGGGTTGCTTTTAAAGATCAGTTTTTCAGTTCCATACTAATAGCATCTCAAAATTTTGCAAGCGGATATGTCGAGACAGAGGTAATTGAAGATGAAAACAGTCCGTATTTGAGAATTAACGAGGCCGAACTGGCCCTGCCCTTCAGATTCGAAGAAGATGACGAAGCATCCATGCAGTTCTTTTTCGGGCCAAATCACTTTTATACCCTGCGCTCTTATGAAGGACTTGAACTGCATAAAATCCTGCCTTTGGGATGGGGAATTTTCGGTTGGATCAACCGGTATGCCGTTATCCCTGTTTTCAACTTTCTTGAGGGATTTATAGGCAATTATGGTATCATCATCCTGATACTGACTATTTTAATCAAAATAGTGCTGTTCCCACTGACCTACAGATCGTACATGTCGACGGCCAAAATGCGTGTTTTGAAACCTCAGATTGATGAGATCAATGAGCGTATCCCTAAAGAAAAAGCCATGGAACGGCAGCAGGCGACTATGGCCCTGTATCGCAAAGCCGGAGTAAACCCAATGGGAGGCTGTTTGCCCATCTTGCTGCAAATGCCTATACTGATTGCCATGTTCCGTTTCTTCCCGTCATCCATTGAGTTGCGTCAGGAAAGTTTCTTGTGGGCATCAGACCTTTCAACGTATGACAGCATCCTTGATTTACCTTTCAAAATTCCGTTTTATGGCGACCATGTAAGTTTGTTTACACTTTTAATGGCCGCTACTAATATTGTTTATACCCGAATTAACCAGCAAACGACGCAATCGTCGGCTCAGATGCCGGGTATGAACGTAATGATGTATCTTATGCCCGTAATGTTTCTGTTCTTCTTCAACAGTTATGCAGCAGGGCTTAGTTACTATTATTTTATTTCAACCCTTATCACTATTGTGCAAACCGTTATGATACGGCAGTTCGTGGACGAGAAGGCCATTCTTGCGAAGTTGAAGGCCAATCAGAAAAAACCGGTAAAGAAATCCAAGTTCCAGGCACGCCTCGAAGAAATGCAGAAACAGCAGGCACAACTGCAAAAAGGGAAAGGAAAAGGGAAAAGTACAAAACCGGGAAGACGAAAGTAGATTAGCAGGAGAAACTCACCAGGTGTACTGTAGAATGCTGCCCGAAATTTTTCCCTGCTCACTGGCAGCAACAAAGTTTTGACCGGAATGTTACCTCTGATTGACTAATGCTTTGTTTTTCAATGGTACTGACAATTTTCTGTTAAAATACAGTTTGTCAATATTATATGAATTATCTATTGTCTAAAATTCTAAAAAATAACTTATAAAATGATGGACGTTTTATTAAATCACCGCACCATTCGTCGATACAAAGACGAACCCATTGACGAAGCACTTTTGAATAAAATTCTGAAAGCCGGCACACGAGCTTCCACAACAGGAAATATGCAGCTCTACAGCATCATCGTCAACCGCGATGAAGAGATGAAAAAGAAGCTGGCACCTGCCTTCTTCAACCAGCCTACTTTCACCAAGGCCCCGCTTGCACTCACTTTCTGTGCCGATTTCAACCGGTTCAACAAGTGGTGCCGCCAGCGAAATGCCGAGCCCGGTTACGACAATTTCCAGTCGTTTATGACCGCCGCCACTGATGCCCTTTTGGTGGCGCAGAATGTTTGTGTGGCCGCCGAGTCCGCCGGATTGGGCATTTGCTTCATCGGAACCGTCACTTACAATGCCGATAAGATCATCGACACCCTGAATCTTCCCAAAGGCGTAGTTCCTCTGGTCACTGTCACGCTCGGCTGGCCGGACGAAGACCCCGGACAAACCGAACGGCTCCCGCTCGAAGCCGTGGTGCATCACGAAACCTACCAGGATTACACCCCTGAGGCCATCGACCGTCTTTACAAAGAGAAAGAAGAATTGCCCGCCAATAAGCAACTCACCGCCAAAAACAACAAGGAAACGCTGGCCCAGATATTCACCGATGTCCGTTACACCAAAGAAAACAACGAACATTTCAGTAAGGTGTTTCTGGATGTCCTGAAAAAACAAGGTTTTCTGGATTAAAACAAAATTTTACTACAGGATACAACCCCGGGGTCATTACAACTGCCCGGGGTTTTAAGTTACCTGGTTGTTTCATGCTGAGAAAGAACGTGCAACAAACGCCAACAGACGTTTGGCACATTTGCAAGCCCTGACACACAGGTTGATGCTTCAGCTTGCAAAAAAGCCAAATTTTTGCCGACGCACCCATGAAATTAAGATTCAAATATTTAAATTGCGACTAATCGAAAAATATTTATATGCCAAGACTTGATAAGCAAACAAAAGAACGAATTAAAAGACTGGATCACAAAGACCTTCAAGATATTGTTATATCGCTTGCATCAAAAGAAAAAATGGTTTATAATTACATACTTTTAAATTATCTTGATAAAGAAAGTGGGGAACAAGATTTATTTGAAGCAACAAAAGCGGATTTAGAAATTATATTTAGAAAAAGGCATAAAGGATTTTCTGAAGAACTACAGATTGCAAATATGTTAGGTGCTTGTATCAAAAGGATAAATGAATTCACCAAGATTTCCAAAAATAAAGTTTTAGAAGCTGAGTTGTTGCTATATATTCTTCAGGTTCCTTTTTCATTGCCTACAAATATGTTTGGGACTTGCTTTACGCAGTATGATACGAAAGTAGCAATGATTGTAAAACGATTAATAACAATTGTGACTAAAAAACTTCATGAGGATTATAAAATTGAATATGAGGACAAAATAAATGAATATCTACAAATTCTTCATAGGACATCAAACCATATTGATACAGTTTATAATTTACCAGGGAAGATTTAATGGAAAGACCTACAGAAATAAAAATTAACAGATTTCAACTAAACGTATGAGCCCAGTCTAAAAAGTATCTTTGTTGCCAAACTCGTTGTTGTTTTAAATTTTTGCATCCTCATTAACAATAAGTTAACTCCGGTACAAAATTTAAAACGCCTAACCTGGACAAGCCAGAGCCAAAAATAACTAAAAAGCTTAAGTCATAATTTGTCGGATTAGTTAATTGCTACGCAATTATTTTTTGTCGTCAACGAATGATTGTCGCATCATAGATGCGACTAAATTCGCGTTAATTCGCGCAAATTCGGTGATCCAAAGTATAAATGGCGCAGCCATTTATAAATATTTTGACAAAAATATGCTTTTTATACTGCACTCAACGTATTATTAAGCGACGAGCAAAAAAGGCATTTGATAACATAGTAAATCAAAATGTAAAGTGTGGAAACTGTGGCGGTGCATGTAGGCAAGGAGTGGTGGTTAAAGAAATAATTTTGGATTGATGCAACTTATCAAGTTTAAATTGATGTTAGGTGATGATAGGTTAGATTCTTCGCTTTGCTACCAATGACCGACTGTCTAATGTCATTCTGAGGAGGTAAACGACGAAGAATCTCATCGGATTAGGTTGAGGTTGAGAGTTCACCACAGATGACGCAGATGGACACAGATTATCTTTATTAACATCAATAAAAATCACATTTTAGTCTGTTTGCTTTTTTAGATTCTTCACTTCGTTCAGAATGACAAAGGGCCACTGTCATTCTGAGGAGGTAACGACGAAGAATCTGTTTCCTGTTTTTTGTTTCTTTTCTGATTAGAGGTTAATTATACATGTTCTTTTGTGACAAACCTTGCCATGCTCGTTTCATCTCACATTTAATAAATTGTTACGGTTGTTAGAATTGTTAAAGTTGTTGATGTGTTAGTTGTTAGAATGTTATAAGTTTTATCACATTAGCTAACAATCTAATAATCTAATGACCTAATGACCTAATGATCTATTAAGGCAATCTTTGTCATGCTCATTTCATTAGTACACCTAATCTTAAGTCAGGTTGACGCCTTCGGCACCGAGGAAAAAATAATTATGCGGTTCATTCAAAATAAAATTGTATTACTTTTGCATTTCTTACGGTGGCGGTGTCAAAACGATTGAAAATTCGTTGCCGGCCTTTGAAAATTTAGCCGGCGATTTCAGGAGGTAATAAAATGCATTTGTCAATTTATCTGTTACCCATAGCAGGACTTATCATCGGAATTTTAATATCCTTAATGGGCGGAGGCGGAGGAATCTTTTATATTGCAATGCTGACAGGATTGTTTGCTATTCCAATGGATCAGGCTGTGTCTGTATCTCTTGCAACAATTATCCCGACAACCCTGGCTGCTTCAATAAGTCACTACAGGTCAGGAAATGTGAAGCCAAAAACAGGATTTCTACTTGTGCCAGGCGGAATTGTCGGAGTAGTCGCGGGTTCCTATCTTGTCGCAATTATTCCGGTAAAAGTTCTTAAAATAATATTTGGAATCTTTCTTTTATTCATGGGAAGCGGAATGGTGATTTCAAGAATGAAAAAGCAAAAAAAAGAAGAAGTATCAGAAAATAAACAACTTGATGAACCTGACAGTAAAGGACATAAGCCTGTTTCAAAGCTTTTTATAGCAAAAGGCTTGATATACGGAGCACTTGGCGGTTTAATGTCCGGCATGCTCGGTGCAAGCGGTACGCCTCCAGTCATTGCAGGACTAGATAGCATGGGGCTCTCCTCTTTGGAGATAGTAGGCACCTCAGTCATGGTTCTTTTTTTTATAGCCATTACAGGAGTCGTGACCCATAGTGCCTTTGGAACTCTGAATTGGCTACTGGTGTTCCTGCTTGCATCCGGCACTATAACCGGTGCAATTTTCGGACCTTTATTTGGTAAGCGGATAAACAAAAATGCTTTGGAAAAATTCTATGATCCGTTTTTTATTGTATTTATTATATTAATGGCATTCTCAATGTTCTTCTAATTTTTCACTTCGGTAGGGAACGAATAACCCTGACAGTCGGCGATAAGCCTTATGAGTACTCCTAAGATGGTCTTCATTGATGGTGTATACCTCCCGAACAGGGTTGCGCCTGTGACAGGCAATGCACTCATGATTGCAGGCATCAAATCATCATAGCCCGGATTTTTAATGGCAGAAATACAAGTCTAAATCTTTTAGACAAGCTGTCCGATAAAGAGCACATTTAACCCAAAATCTATGGCACAATAAAAACCGAATCGCGGTCCATTTTGAAACATGAGTGCATTAAAAAAAGCATATTTTTGTCAAAATCGAGGCGTTTTAATTTTTGTACCAGGCTCAAACATGCTTTAGAGCACGACAAGTGGTTCTTACTTGTAAAGGAAGAGGCCATTAACCCTGAAATTTAAACAACTCCTACTGGCCGTATATCAAAAAAACGCCTGATGTTTTGGAAAGAAAAATTGGTAATGCTAAATTTACTGATGCACAAAATAATCATCCAAGTTGAAGGCCAAACCAACCATAACACT
>NZ_AEWI01000010.1 GCF_000191885.1 Anaerophaga thermohalophila DSM 12881 | reverse complement strand
GACTGGAATACAGAATTTTATGATAGCAAGATGACAAGTTGGGTTAAGGTGTGGACTCATAGAAAGCATTTTTATGTCCTCTAATACTCCATCCAGAGATAGTTTTACCAACAAGTTTGGAATTATTGCTGCTGCGGCAGGGTCTGCAATCGGACTGGGAAATATTTGGAGATTCCCTTATGTTTTGGGGGAAAACGGTGGCGGTGCATTTTTACTCGTTTATCTGGCATTTGTGCTCATAATAGGCGTCCCGGTTATGATTTCCGAGTTGCTCATAGGACGAAGGGCTCAGCTTAATGTTTTTGGAGCATTCCGTAAACTGGCTCCCGGGCAGTTCTGGTATCTGATTGGTGTAATGGGGGTTGGTGCAGCTTTTCTGATTCTTGCTTTTTATTCGGTTGTGGCCGGCTGGACTTTACACTATGTATATCTTAGTTTGACAAATTCTTTGGCAGGTAATACACCGGGCGGAATGATCGAAACATTTGAGAATGTTCAGGCCACCAAAGGCCTTTCTGTTTTTTGGACACTTCTTTTTCTCGGGGCAACCGCCTATATTGTCAGATCGGGTATTGAAAAGGGTATTGAGAAATACACTAAAGTATTGATGCCCTTGCTGTTGCTGATAATTTTAATTCTCATTGTCCGTTCTGTTACATTAGAGGGAGCATCCGAAGGACTGGCATTTCTTTTTAATCCCGACTTTTCCAAAATAACTTCCGATGTGGTTTTGGAAGCGCTGGGACAGGCATTTTTCTCGTTAAGTATTGGTATGGGTGTTATTGTTACCTACGGTTCCTATATAAAGAAGAGCGAGAGCCTTGGCGGAACAGCACTCTCTGTTTCCCTGGCCGATACGCTCATTGCCGTTCTTGCCGGGGTGGCCATTTTTCCGGCAGCTTTTGCTTTTGATATGGCACCGAATCAGGGACCCGGGCTGGTTTTTATTACTCTGCCCAATATTTTCAACCAGATGGTTGGAGGCTACTTTTTCGGATTATTGTTTTTTGTTTTGCTCACCATTGCTGCGCTTACTTCCTCCATATCTTTACTCGAAGTGGTGGTGGCTTATTTTACGGAGGAACTGAAACTAAAACGAAAGCGTGCTACATGGATTGCTGCAGGCATTACCGGCATTCTTGGAATTGTTTGTGCATTTAATTCGTCTGTTTTCAATGTTTTTGACAAGTTTTCTTCCAACATCCTTCTTCCGCTTGGCGGACTGCTGATTGTAATCTTTGTCGGCTGGGTGATAGGACCAACTATGCCTCGCGAAGAAATTGAAGCCGACGGACGAAAAGCGCACTACTATAAAGGGTTTTTGTTTATTATTAAGTTTGTTGCGCCGGTAGCTATTGCGCTGGTTTTTCTTAAGGGATTAGGATGGATTTAAAAAATTGTGTTGACTGATTATTTGGTTTTTACTATTTTGGCAATAAAAACCAATGTGGAAAGATTGGCTTGCCTTTACCCGGAAAGAACAATACGGTATCATTCTTTTGGCTGTATTGATGCTCATGCTGGTCAGTTTCAGATTTTTAATGGTGTTGGTATGGGAACCACCTGAGATGAACATTATATCTGATGTTTCTCAATACATTGAGCCGGAAAATGCAGCTGAAGATTTACCCGGCTCTCATGAAAAAAGCCATCGACACAATAATTCATATCACTTCAAACCTTTCGATCCTAATCATGTTACTGTGACAGAGCTCGACCGTATGGGATTGCCTCATTATGTCATCATTAACTGGGTCAAATATCTTGAATCGGGCGGTAGTTTCTCTGAACCCGGTGATATTGGCAGAATTTATGGTCTGGATTCGCTTCTTGCAAAAGAATTAAGTCAGTTTGTCTGTTTTTCCGGTCAGGCAGAACAAATAAGTCTTTATCAGCAGCACGAACAATCAGAAAGCATTTCAACGGTGCCGGAAGTTTCTTACTCTGATTTTGATGATTCGAAAGAAGGTAACAATGCGTCTGATCATCTTTCGGATACCGCTTACGTTATCGAACTCAATAGTGCTACTGCATCCGCTTTAAAACAATTACGCGGAATTGGTGACGTGTTGTCAGAACGGATCATAAATTATCGGGAACTTTTGGGTGGCTTTTATCACAAGGAGCAGGTTTGTGAGGTTTACGGAATATCGAAAGAACTTTATGAAAGCATCCGTCACTATTTGGTCGTCAATAAACAACCTTACCGGAAGATGGATATTAACAAGGCATCGGTTCGTTATTTAAGGAAGCATCCCTATCTCAACTTTTATCAGGCACGCGATATTGTTGAATACCGAAAACGCAATGGTGACATTACTTCTGTCGAAGAACTGAAGCGAATAGAATCGATTGACGGGAAAACTTATGAAAAGATTGTTCCTTATTTCAATTTTTTTGATGAAAATGAGATAATCACGGAACAAAAAATTGAGAATTAACTTGTTTCAATCGGAAAACTTCATTTTCTTTGCACCGGAATTTTCAGGTGCGGATAAAGAAGACCGCAATAAACATCTAAAAGATTGGAGGTTGTTAACTTTTTGATAAAAAAAAGGAATAATTTTTGTTTGCTGTTTTTTGCAGATGAGTTGTTTTTCTTATTTGCTTGAGGATTTTTTTACATTATTGAAATTTTAAAAGTTTAAATTATGATAGTAGTTCCTGTTAAAGAAGGAGAAAACATAGAAAGAGCTCTGAAAAAATTTAAGCGTAAGTTTGAGAAGACTGGTACAATGCGTGAAATTCGTAACCGACAGGCTTTTATAAAGCCATCTGTTCGCAGGCGCGAAAAGATAAAAAAAGCAGCTTATATTCAGAAGCTTCAGGAAGACAATGAATAGAGAATTTCTCATTTAAAACGCCTGACTTTTCAATGGTTTTTTCGTATATTCGTTAACACTATAAGTTGAAATGTCAGGCGTTTTTTTATGCAATATATCGATTCTTTTTTAAGTTATCTTAAATACGAAAAACGAAGTTCCAGGCATACCCTGATTGCTTACGAAGCCGATCTCCGGCAGTTCGGGCAATATATGGAAGATATGGGGATTGATGATGAACGCGGGATAAAAACCCGTTTTATTCGCGATTGGGTGGTTACCCTTCACTACAATAATTTAAAACCGCGATCCATTCATCGAAAAGTTGCTTCGTTGAGGGCTTATTTCAAGTATTTGTTGCGTGAAGAAATAATGTCATCCTCTCCGGTTGAGGGAGTGGTACTGCCAAAAATCCCTAAAAATTTGCCCGACTTTGTCAAGGAAAAAGAAATGGATTTTTTGCTTGATCACGTTTTATTTTCAGATGATTATACTGGCATTCGCGACCGTACCATCATTGACCTTTTTTATGGAACAGGAATGCGACTGTCCGAATTGGTTGCGCTGAGGGACAGTGATTTTGATTTAAAATCCGGTTTGGTAAAGGTTTTGGGAAAAAGAAACAAAGAACGGCTTGTGCCTGTAAACCGAAGTACCATCCATTCTGTTAATGAATATATCAGTGTTAGAAATAAAACGTTTGGCGCTGAAAAATTTCCGGCCTTTTTTCTAACCGATAAAGGAAAGGCAGTATACCATAAATTGGTTTATCGTATTGTTAATAAGCACTTAAAATCTGTGACAACATTAGCCAAAAAAAGTCCGCATATCTTAAGACATACCTATGCCACAATTCTTTTGAACAGAGGGGCTGATATCAATGCCATCAAGGAATTACTGGGACATGCAAATTTAAATGCCACCCAGATTTATACACATAATACTTTTGAACAATTATCATCAATTTATAATCAGGCCCATCCGAGGGCATAAAATAATGGAGGAAAGTCTATGGACATTAGGATTCAATCAGTGCACTTTGATGCATCTTCGAGGCTTGAGGACTTTATCCGGCAAAAGGTCGGGAAGTTAGACCAGTTTTCAGACGATATTATCGGTGCCGAGATTATACTTCGGCTCGATAAGTCGGAAACCAGTGAGAATAAACTGGTTGACATTGAGCTGGATATTCCGGGGAACAATTTGTTCGCTAAAAAACAAAGTAAGACTTTCGAGGAAGCTGTTGACTTGGCTTGTGATGCATTACGTAAACAATTGGATAAGAGGAAAGAAAAATTAAAGGCAAAATAATTTTAGTGCGTGTCTTTGAAGCAGGCTTTGAATCTTTTAATTTGTGTGTCTGTTCAGAAATTGTTATTTACAATGCCTGCCCCGATATCATCGGGGACGTGCGAAGGCCGAAAATCCAGAGTTCCGAAATATCGGGATGAGTAATTTTCGGACAAGCCTGACAAAGTGAATGACACTTTATGTACAGACAGTGATTAATCATCAGGTTAAAAAGAGTGCGTTATTTTTTGGCGCTATTTGAAAAATATTATACATTTGCACACCGTTTTCGGTAGCTCGAATAGCTGTCGGAATTGATTTTAATAGGCTGGTTATGAGTGATAATCAGCCTATTAAAATGAATAGGAAAGGGGTTTATGGCATCTGAAAGTGATTCTTTTTTAATCAAAGATCAGCCTTTAGTTATCTGATTTTTTGGAAAAAAGAGATGTTTTTATGGATTATTGCCTTGAAAATGTTTATCTTTATGCCCCGCAAAATGAGGGTAAAACACTGTTTAAGCAAAAAGAGAATGAGTTTTCTCGCTTGATATTCAGTTTTTTGAAGATTCTATAATAAATAAGTGGTTTCAATTTATATCTAATTGTCTAATAATTTCGAGTTATGGCTAAAGAAACATTTCAAAGGACGAAGCCTCACGTTAATATCGGTACCATTGGTCACGTAGACCATGGTAAAACTACTCTGACTGCTGCTATCACAAAAGTGTTGGCAAAGAAAGGTTGGTCCGAATTCAAAGAATTTGATGCAATTGACAATGCCCCTGAAGAAAAGGAACGGGGTATTACCATTAACACAGCTCACGTAGAATACCAGACTGAGAAGCGTCACTATGCTCACGTTGATTGTCCTGGTCACGCCGACTATGTGAAAAACATGGTTACCGGTGCTGCCCAGATGGACGGCGCTATTCTGGTTGTGGCCGCTACTGACGGTCCTATGCCTCAAACCCGCGAGCACATCCTTCTGGCACGTCAGGTGAACGTACCCAGCATCGTTGTATTCCTTAATAAAGTGGATATGGTCGATGACGAGGAACTGATCGAGTTGGTTGAGATGGAAGTTCGCGATCTGTTGAGCTTCTACGAATTCGATGGTGAAAATGCACCTGTTATTAAGGGATCAGCTCTTGGTGCGCTGGAAGGTGATGAGAAGTGGGAAGAAAAAATCATGGAACTCATGGATGCCGTTGATAATTGGATCCCCACTCCCGAGCGTGACAACGAGAAACCTTTCCTGATGCCAATCGAAGATATCTTTTCAATTACCGGACGGGGTACTGTTGCTACCGGTCGTATTGAGACCGGAATTATTCATACCGGTGATGAAATGGAAATCATTGGACTCGGAGCCGAAGGAAAGAAAACCGTTTGTACAGGAGTTGAAATGTTCCGTAAAATTCTGGACGAAGGTCAGGCTGGTGATAACGTAGGTCTGTTGCTCCGCGGTATTGACAAAAAAGAAGTTAAGCGTGGAATGGTATTGGCCAAGCCTGGTTCAATCACACCTCACACCAAGTTTAAGGCTGAGGTTTATGTCTTGAAGAAAGAAGAAGGTGGACGTCACACTCCGTTCCATAACAAATACCGTCCGCAGTTCTACCTGCGTACTCTGGATATTACCGGTGAAATTACATTGCCGGAAGGCACTGAGATGGTTATGCCCGGTGATAACGTGACCATTACCGTTGATCTTATCTATCCCGTTGCATTGAATGTAGGTCTGCGTTTCGCTATCCGCGAAGGCGGTCGTACAGTAGGCGCCGGACAGGTAACCGAAATTTTGGAATAATAAAATATTCTGAATAAAGCAGGGTGGAGCAGCTTTTTCTGCTCCCTCCTTTGAACACGGGTGTAGCTCAGTTGGTAGAGCACTGGTCTCCAAAACCAGGTGTCGGGAGTTCGAGTCTCTCCTCCCGTGCATTAATGTGTTTGCAGGTAAAGAGCAGACAAAAGCACAAGAAGAAGTATGGAAAAGATAAAGGCCTATTTTAAGGATGTTTATCAGGAATTGGTTAATAAAACTTCCTGGCCAACCTGGCCCGAATTACAAAACAGTGCTATTGTTGTGATGATTGCCTCCGTAATCATTGCCGCAGTAGTTTACGTGATGGATTTTTCTTTTGACCACCTGTTACAGTGGGTTTATCAGCAATTTTATTAAAATAACAAGGAAGAAGGAATTGTTCCTATGAGTGAAGATATTCAGAAGAAGTGGTATGTAGTCCGGGCTGTTACGGGAAAGGAAAAAAAGGCCAAAGAATTTATAGAAAGTGAAATTGCCAGCCGGAACCTTCAGGACTATGTCAGCCAGGTTTTAATACCCACCGAGAAAGTTTTTCAAATACGTAACGGTAAAAAGATCAGCAAAGAAAGAACTTTTTATCCAGGGTATGTATTTATTGAAGCTGCACTTGTGGGAGAAATTCCTCATATTCTTAAGAATATTACACATGTTATTGGTTTCTTGGGCGATGATCACCCTGTTCCAATGCGGGAATCTGAAGTGAACCGTATGTTAGGGAAAGTGGATGAGCTTACTGAAACCGAAGAAGAAATCAATGTGCCGTTTTATGTCGGCGAGACTGTAAAAGTTATAGACGGTCCATTCAACGGCTTTAACGGAGTTATTGAAGAAGTGAACGAAGAGAAGCGCAAACTGAAAGTCATGGTAAAGATTTTCGGTAGAAAAACGCCGCTTGAATTAAGCTTTTTACAGGTAGAAAAAGAATAAGCACGTCTCATCCGGCAGCGGAGCTTCCAGGGCAATTTAAAGTAATTGCCTCTGCAGGTGAAAAAGTTCTTGTTCTTGTAATCCTGATTATTAATAACCAACATGAATTGCTACAATGGCTAAAGAAGTAGAGACTTTAATCAAACTTCAGATCAGAGGTGGCGCAGCAAATCCTTCACCCCCCGTAGGACCCGCATTAGGAGCCAAAGGGGTGAACATTATGGAATTCTGTAAGCAATTCAACGCTCGAACGCAGGAAAAAGCCGGCAAGGTTTTGCCTGTTGTTATTACTGTCTATAAAGACAAATCATTCGATTTTGTTGTAAAAACTCCACCTGCTGCTGTTCAGCTTCTGGAGTCGGCAAAAATTAAATCAGGCTCCCCCGAGCCCAACCGTAAAAAAGTGGCCTCGGTTACCTGGGAACAGGTAAAGGCCATTGCCGAAGACAAAATGAGCGACTTGAATTGTTTTACTGTCGATTCTGCAATGAGGATGATTGCTGGTACCGCCAGAAGTATGGGAATCACTGTTGAGGGTGATTTTCCGGTTAACAATTAAAATCCGTTTGCAACAATGACAAAACTAACAAAAAATAGAAAGTTAGCGTTAGAAAAGATCGAAGCCGGAAAGCAATATCCTATTGAAGATGCTGCCAAATTGGTGAAGGAGATTACCAAAAGCAAGTTTGATGCCTCTGTTGATATTGACATCCGACTTGGCGTGGATCCCCGAAAAGCCAATCAAATGGTACGCGGTGTTGTGACGCTTCCTAATGGTACCGGAAAAGAAACACGCGTTCTGGTGTTGTGTACTCCGGATAAGGAAGAAGAAGCTAAAGCTGCAGGTGCCGATTATGTTGGGCTCGACGAGTATATTGATAAAATCAAAGAAGGTTGGCTCGATTTTGATGTTATCATTACCATGCCCAGTGTAATGGCCAAAATTGGTGCTCTGGGACGGATACTCGGACCACGCGGTCTGATGCCCAACCCCAAAAGTGGTACCGTTACCATGGATATTGCCAAAGCTGTTAGTGAAGTAAAGGCCGGTAAAATTGACTTTAAAGTAGATAAGTACGGTATTGTACATTCTACTGTAGGAAAAGTTTCTTTTTCGCCCGATAAACTCGCTGAAAATGTGCGTGAATTTGTAGGTGTTATCCAAAAGCTGAAGCCTTCAGCCGCTAAGGGAACCTACATTAAGAGCATTACGCTCTCAAGTACCATGAGTCCCGGTATTCCTGTCGAAGCAAAATCGGTGGAGGTTTAAAGTTTAATGTTAACTGAAGAGTATTAGGAATCATGAAAAAGACAGATAAAAGCGCACTTATTAAAGAGCTGTCGGACAAAATCAATGAGTATAGTCACTTCTACGTCACGGATACACTTGGTTTAAATGCCGGCCAGACCAGCAATCTTCGTCGCGAATGCTTCAAGAAGGATATTAAGATGATGATGGTGAAAAACACCCTCTTTAAACTGGCTCTTGAGCAAAGCGACAAGAAGGTGGAAGGCTTAGACGATGCCTTTAAAGGCACTTCGGCTGTTCTTTTCTGTAATACAGGAAATGTTCCTGCCAAATTAATCAAAGAATTCCAGAAAAAAACCGAACTCCCTGTTTTTAAGGGAGCTTTCGTTGAGGAATCTGTGTATTTGGGCAGTGATCAACTGGAAGTGCTTACTAAAATTAAGTCTAAAGAAGAATTACTGGGCGAGGTTATCGGTCTTCTGCAGTCGCCTGCGAAGAACGTTATCTCTGCCTTGCAATCCGGTGGAACTAAAATTCACGGAATTCTTCAAACCCTTAGTGAAAAGGAATAATTTTTTACAAACTGAAATTGAAATTTTTTAATACCTAAGACAATGGCAGATATTAAGAAACTTGCAGAAGAATTGGTAAATTTGACTGTTAAAGAAGTGAATGAACTTGCTGATACTTTAAAAGAAGAATATGGAATTGAACCTGCTGCTGCAGCCGTAGCAGTAGCCGGTGGTGCTGCTGCCGGTGGCGAAGAAAGCGCCACTGCCGAGCAAACTGAATTCGATGTGATCCTGAAGTCGCCCGGTGGATCTAAACTGGCTATCGTTAAACTTGTTAAAGAAGTTACCGGTGTTGGTCTGAAGGAAGCTAAAGAGCTCGTGGATAAAGCACCTGCTCCCATCAAAGAAAAGGTCTCTAAAGAAGAAGCTGAAAGTCTTAAATCTCAATTAGAAGAAGCTGGAGCGGAAGTTGAACTTAAGTAGACAGGAAAAATATACCTGAATACGTTTACGGTTTAGGAACCCGTTTTTACGGGATCCTAAACCTTTTTATGCTTATATGTTTAAGTTCAAATAATTTGTTGATAGATGACTCCAATTACTACCGAAAGGATTAGCTTTGCTACCATCAAAAACCAACTGGACTATCCCGATTTTCTGGAAATTCAGTTAAAATCTTTCCGTGAATTTTTTCAGATGGGTACAACCCCCGAGGAAAGGAAAAATGAGGGGTTATGGCAGGTTTTCATGGAGAATTTTCCAATTACCGATACCCGGAACAATTTTGTTCTGGAATTTCTGGATTATGGTGTTGACCCGCCTCGATATACCATTGAAGAATGTGTTGAAAGAGGATTGACTTATTGTGTGCCCCTGAAAGCCAAACTGAAATTATATTGTACCGATCCGGAACACGAAGACTTTGATACTGTTGTACAGGATGTCTATTTGGGCACTGTACCATACATGACTGATAAAGGTAGCTTTATTATTAATGGGGCCGAGCGGGTCATCGTTTCTCAGTTGCATAGATCACCCGGAGTTTTCTTCGGACAAAGTGTCCATGCAAACGGCACAAAACTTTATTCAGCCCGCATCATTCCTTTTAAAGGATCATGGATTGAATTTGCAACCGACATTAATAATGTGATGTATGCTTACATCGATCGTAAGAAAAAACTGCCGGTTACCACATTATTGCGGGCTATTGGTTACGAAAGCGATAAGGATGTTCTTGAAATTTTTGACCTCGCTGATGAGGTTAAGGTTTCTAAAACTGCTCTTAAAAAAGTCGTCGGTCGAAAACTTGCTGCCCGGGTTCTGAAAACCTGGATAGAGGATTTTGTAGATGAAGATACCGGCGAGGTCGTTTCTATTGAACGGAATGAGGTGATTATTGACCGCGAAACCGTTCTTGAGGATGAGCATATTGATGAAATTATAGACGCGGGAGCCAAAACAATCCTCCTTCATAAGGAGGATCAAAATCTGTCCGATTACGCTATTATATATAATACGCTGCAAAAAGACCCGTGTAACTCTGAGAAAGAGGCTGTTGTTCACATCTACAGGCAATTAAGAAATGCGGAACCGCCTGATGAGGCTACGGCACGCGATGTGATTGACAAATTGTTTTTCTCCGACAAGCGTTACGATTTGGGTGATGTCGGACGTTACCGCCTGAATAAAAAACTGAATCTGAATATTGATCTTGAAACCAAGGTACTTACACGCGACGATATGATCGCTATTATTAAGTACCTGATTGAGTTGATTAATTCAAAAACTGAAGTTGACGATATTGACCATCTGAGCAATCGTCGTGTACGTACGGTGGGCGAACAAATGGCAAATCAGTTCGGTGTCGGACTTGCCCGTATGGCCCGTACCATTCGCGAGCGCATGAATGTGCGTGACAATGAGGTATTTACGCCTATCGATCTTATCAATAGTAAAACATTGTCTTCTGTTATTAACAGTTTCTTTGGAACCAACGCTTTGTCTCAGTTCATGGATCAGACCAATCCGTTGGCTGAGATTACGCATAAGCGACGGATGTCTGCGCTCGGTCCGGGTGGTTTGTCTCGCGAAAGAGCCGGTTTCGAGGTGAGGGACGTTCATTATACCCATTATGGACGACTCTGTCCCATCGAAACCCCTGAAGGCCCCAATATTGGTCTGATATCTTCACTTTGTGTGTTTGCAAAGGTCAATAATCTTGGGTTTATAGAAACACCCTACCGTAAAGTTGAAACCAGTAAGGTCAATCTATCCAATGAGGGTGTTTTTTATTTGACCGCTGAGGAAGAAGAGGCGAAGATTATTGCCCAGGCCAATGCTCCGCTTGATGATGACGGGCGTTTTGTGAATAGTAAAGTTAAGGCCCGTCATGATGGGGATTTCCCACTTATCGACCGCGAAGAAATTGCCCTGATGGACGTGGCGCCCAACCAGATTGCATCGGTAGCGGCATCTCTGATTCCTTTCCTTGAACATGATGATGCCAACCGCGCTTTGATGGGATCAAACATGATGCGTCAGGCTGTTCCTTTGCTTCGTCCCGAGTCGCCTATCGTGGGAACCGGGCTGGAAGGAATCCTGATCCGCGATTCAAGAACTCAGATTGTTTCTGAAGGTTATGGTGTTGTGGAATATGTTGATGCCCAGGAAATTGTTGTTCGCTACGATCTTACTGAGGAAGAACGTTTTGTTAGCTTTGAGCCCGAAACAAAACGATATGCACTGACAAAATATAAAAAGACCAACCAGAGTACCTGTGTTGATATGAAACCGCTCGTGAAAAAGGGCGACCGGATAGAACCCGGACAAATCCTTACCGAGGGGTATTCAACACAAAACGGAGAGCTGGCGTTGGGACGTAACCTGAAAGTGGCCTTCATGCCATGGAAGGGGTACAACTTTGAAGATGCCATCGTTATCTCCGAACGTTTAGTCAGGGAGGATGTGTTCACTTCTGTTCATATTGATGAATATTCACTTGAGGTGCGTGATACCAAACGTGGTTTGGAAGAGTTAACCGCGGATATTCCCAATGTGAGCGAAGATGCAACGAAAGAACTCGACGAAAATGGGTTGATCCGGATTGGTGCTCACGTTAAGCCAGGCGATATTCTGATCGGTAAAATTACCCCCAAAGGAGAGAGCGATCCTACACCGGAAGAAAAACTTCTGAGAGCAATCTTTGGAGAAAAAGCCGGGGATGTTAAGGATGCTTCTCTTAAAGCGTCGCCCTCATTGTCGGGTGTAGTTATCGATAAAAAACTTTTTTCAAGGGTTCTTAAAGATCGGAAGAATCGTACCAGCGATAAACCGGCTCTGGCTAAAATTGAGCAGGAATTTCATCGTGCTGCTGAAGAATTGAAGGGCCGGCTCGTCGATAAACTATTCTCTTTGATTAATGGTAAGACCAGCCAGGGAGTTAAAGATTATCTGGGAGTAGACCTGATTTCCAAAGGGACCAAGTTTACCCAGAAAATACTTCAGGAGTTGGATTATAATACGGTTAATCCAAATAAATGGACTACCGATAAGGAAAAGAATGAGCTCATACAGAGGGTCATCCACAATTACAGGATGAAATATAAAGAGCTTGATGCTAAAGAGAAAAGACAGAAATATAATCTTACAATAGGAGATGAACTGCCTGCCGGAATTGTCCAGCTGGCCAAAGTTTATATTGCCAAGAAGAGAAAAATAACGGTTGGTGATAAAATGGCCGGTCGGCATGGTAACAAAGGTATCATCTCCAGAATTGTTCGTCAGGAAGATATGCCATACCTTGAGGACGGAACACCTGTCGATATTGTGTTGAATCCACTGGGAGTGCCTTCGCGGATGAACCTTGGTCAGATTTACGAGACCGTACTTGGTTGGGCCGGAGAAGTTCTTGGTGTGAAATTTGCGACCCCTATTTTCGACGGTGCTTCAAATGAGGACCTCATTGAATGGACAAGAAAAGCTAAATTGCCGGATTTCGGCAAAACATATCTTTATGACGGAGGTACCGGTGAAAGATTTCACCAGCCCGCAACGGTGGGCGTTATCTATATGCTGAAACTTGGCCACATGGTCGAGGATAAAATGCATGCCCGTTCTATCGGACCTTACTCATTGATTACACAGCAGCCTTTGGGTGGTAAAGCTCAGTTTGGCGGACAGCGTTTTGGTGAGATGGAGGTATGGGCTCTTGAGGCTTTCGGAGCCTCCCATATTCTTCAGGAAATACTTACCGTTAAGTCCGATGATGTCGTCGGTCGCGCTAAAGCTTACGAAACCATCGTGAAGGGAGACCCGCTTCCCATGCCGGGAATTCCCGAATCACTCAATGTGTTGCTGCATGAAATGCGTGGTCTTGGATTGAGTGTGAATCTTGAATAGTACTCAGGCTGTGTGTTGCTACAGGCAGCACACTATGCTTTTTTAATTTTAAATTTCTAATACTCGGCTATATATGGCATTCAGAAGAGATCAGAAAGTCAAGAGTAATTTTTCCCGTATTACAATAGGTTTGGCTTCTCCCGAGGAAATTCTCGAAAGATCCAGCGGTGAAGTACTTAAACCTGAAACAATTAACTATCGTACATATAAACCCGAACGGGACGGGTTGTTCTGCGAACGCATTTTTGGGCCTGTTAAGGACTATGAATGTCATTGCGGAAAATATAAACGTATCCGTTACCGGGGCATTGTATGCGACCGTTGTGGTGTTGAAGTGACCGAAAAGAAAGTGCGACGCGAACGTATGGGACACATCTCCCTTGTTGTTCCTGTGGCACATATCTGGTATTTCCGGTCGCTTCCCAACAAAATTGGCTATTTGTTGGGTTTGCCTACAAAAAAACTCGACTCCATTATTTATTATGAGCGGTATGTGGTGGTTCAACCAGGGGTGACTGCTGCCGATGGTGTTAAATATATGGATTTCCTGACGGAGGAGGAATATCTCGATATCCTCGACAGTTTACCAAAAGACAATCAGCATCTGGATGATGAAGACCCCAATAAATTTATTGCCAAAATGGGTGCCGAGGCGTTGCATATGATCTTGTCGCGTCTCGATTTGGACGAATTGTCTTATGAGTTACGTCACAAAGCCAGCAACGAAACTTCACAGCAGCGCAAAAATGAAGCGCTTAAGCGATTGCAGGTGGTTGAATCTTTCCGTGAATCTAAAGGGGTGAATCGTCCCGAATGGATGATTGTGAAAGTCGTGCCCGTAATCCCACCGGAGTTGAGACCGCTTGTACCTTTGGACGGTGGACGTTTTGCTACCTCCGATCTTAATGACCTTTATCGCAGAGTAATTATCCGGAACAACAGGTTAAAGCGGCTGATCGAAATCAAAGCACCTGAGGTCATTTTACGCAACGAAAAACGTATGCTTCAGGAAGCTGTGGATTCGCTTTTTGATAACTCGCGCAAATCAAATGCAGTTAAGACAGATGCTAACCGTCCGCTGAAATCTCTTAGCGACAGCCTTAAAGGAAAACAGGGGCGTTTTCGTCAAAACCTTTTGGGTAAACGTGTTGATTATTCAGCCCGTTCTGTTATTGTGGTTGGTCCCGAGTTGAAAATGCATGAATGCGGTCTGCCGAAAGATATGGCTGCCGAACTCTATAAACCTTTCATCATTCGTAAATTAATTGAAAGGGGAATTGTTAAGACTGTTAAATCTGCCAAGAAAATTGTTGACAGAAAAGACCCTGTTGTCTGGGACATTCTGGAAAATGTGCTGAAAGGACACCCGGTATTGTTGAACCGTGCTCCAACATTGCACAGGTTAGGTATTCAGGCATTCCAACCCAAGCTGATTGAGGGTAAAGCCATTCAGTTACATCCGCTTGCCTGCTCGGCTTTTAACGCCGACTTCGACGGTGACCAGATGGCAGTGCACCTTCCTTTGGGAAATGCTGCCATTCTTGAAGCGCAAATGTTGATGCTGGCCAGTCAGAATATTCTGAACCCGGCCAATGGTGCTCCTATTACTGTGCCGTCTCAGGACATGGTGCTTGGGTTGTATTACATGACCAAGGCCAGACCGGGAGCACTCAACGAGGGTTTGGTTTTCTATTCGCCCGAGGAAGCAAAGATTGCCTATAATGAGGGTAAAGTAGAATTGCATACCAGGGTGAAGGTGAAAACCCGCGACCTTAATGAAGAAGGTGAGCTTGTTGAGGTAATGCTCGATACCACGGTTGGCCGCATATTGTTCAATGAATATGTTCCCGAAGAGGTCGGATATATCAATACCCTGCTGACAAAGAAAGCTTTGCGTGATATTATCGGACGTGTTCATAAAGTTTGTGGCACCCCGAGAACAGCCGCTTTCCTCGATGATATTAAATCTCTTGGTTACCGGTTGGCTTTTGAAGGCGGACTGTCATTTAATCTTCAGGATGTGATTATTCCTGCCGAGAAAACCACTCTTGTTGATGATGGATACAAGGAAGTGGAAGAAGTGATGAACAACTATAACATGGGATTCATCACGAACAATGAGCGCTATAACCAGATTATTGATATCTGGACACACGTCAATGCCCGTCTGACACAAACACTCATGAATCAGTTGAGTTCCGACAAGGATGGGTTCAACTCTGTTTTCATGATGCTCGACTCCGGGGCCCGTGGATCAAAAGAACAGATACGACAGCTTTCCGGCATGCGTGGTCTGATGGCAAAACCCCAGAAATCAGGTGCCGACGGTGGGCAGATTATTGAAAACCCGATTTTGTCAAACTTCAAAGAGGGACTTTCCGTTCTTGAGTACTTTATTTCTACTCACGGTGCCCGGAAAGGTTTGGCTGATACCGCTCTGAAAACAGCAGATGCCGGTTATCTGACCCGTCGATTGGTTGATGTTTCGCAGGATGTTATCATTAATGAAGAGGATTGCGGAACATTGCGCGGACTTACTGCCATCGCTATTAAGAGCAATGAAGAGGTTGTTGCTTCTCTTTATGAGCGTATTCTCGGAAGAGTTTCGGTACATGATGTTTATCATCCCCATACCGGCGACATTATTGTGAAAAGCGGAGATGAGATTGACGAGGAAGCTGCACGGATTATTGAAGAATCTCCAATTGAAAGAGTAGAAATACGTTCGGTACTTACATGTGAGTCCAAGAAAGGCGTGTGCGCCAAGTGCTACGGCCGTAACTTAGCCACTGGTAAGATGGTGCACAAAGGGGAGTCTGTTGGTGTCATTGCAGCCCAGTCAATTGGTGAACCTGGAACTCAGTTGACCCTGCGTACATTCCACGTTGGTGGTACGGCTTCAAACGTAACTTCCGAGAACAGCATGCTTGCCAGGTATGAGGGAATTGCTGAGTTTGACGAATTAAGAACCGTACCTTATACGACAGAAGAAGGACTTGATGTCGATGTGGTGATCGGACGTTTGGCAGAGTTACGAATTGTAGATAAAAACACTAATATTTCGCTCACAACCCAGCCTATCCCTTATGGGGCCAAGCTTTTTATTAAGAATGGTGCTGAATTGAAAAAGGGAGATTTGATTTGTGAGTGGGATCCTTTTAATGCCCTCATTATTACAGAAAAATCGGGTACCGTTTCATTTGAAAATATGATTGACGGGATTACCTTCAAAGAGGAGTCGGATGAACAGACCGGTTACAGAGAGAAGGTGATCATTGAAACACGTGACAAAACGAAAAACCCTGCCGTTCATATTAAAGATTCCAAAGGTGAAACCCTGAAAGTTTATAACCTCCCTGTGGGTGCTCACATTGCTGTTGATGAAGGGGATCAGGTTAAACAGGGTGAAACAATCGCCAAGATACCTCGTGCTGTGGGACGTTCAGGTGATATTACAGGTGGTTTGCCCAGAGTTACGGAGCTGTTCGAGGCCAGAAATCCTTCCAATCCGGCAGTTGTTTCCGAGATTGACGGCGAAGTGGTGTTTGGAAAGATTAAGCGTGGTAATCGTGAAATCATTGTGACATCCAAGAATGGCGAGGTGAAAAAGTACCTGGTTCCATTATCAAAACAGATTCTTGTTCAGGAAAACGACTATGTTCGTGCAGGTACACCACTTTCAGATGGTGCTATTACACCCGCTGATATTCTTGCCATTAAAGGACCTACTGCCGTGCAGGAATATATTGTTAACGAAGTTCAGGATGTATATCGTCTGCAGGGTGTAAAAATCAACGATAAACATTTCGAGATCATTGTCCGTCAGATGATGCGTAAAGTTGAAATTGATGATCCGGGCGATACCAAATTCCTCGAAAAGCAGCTCGTTGATAAGATTGAGTTTATGGAGGAAAACGATGAAATCTGGGGTAAAAAGGTAGTTATTGATTCAGGAGATTCAACAACACTGCGTCCCGGACAGATTGTTACAGCCCGCCGTTTGAGAGATGAAAATTCTCAGTTGAAGCGTAAGGACCTGAAGCTTGTTCAGACTCGCGATGCCGTACCTGCAACGTCCAGTCAGGTACTACAGGGAATTACCCGGGCTGCATTGCAGACGAAGAGCTTTATGTCGGCTGCTTCCTTCCAGGAAACAACCAAGGTTCTTAACGAAGCTGCCATCCAGGGTAAGGTGGACAACCTCGACGGTTTGAAGGAAAATGTGATCTGTGGCCATCTGATTCCTGCCGGTACCGGTTTGCGGGAGTACGATAAAATTATCGTAGGTTCCCAGGAAGAATACGATAAACTGGTTAATAAGCGCGAATCGGAACAGATTACGGATGAATAAAAAGGGACGTAATTGTTTAATTACGAACCATTGATATAAAAAGCGCGATTTTCTTTTCTGGAAATCGCGCTTTTGTCATTTTAAGGGACATCGAATTCGTCTAAATTCAATATCTTTAACCTGATTTAATGGTCAAAACTTTAAAAAGTCAAAATATGGAAGACCAAAACAACAACAAAAAGGGACAAATGAAGATTGAGCTTAATCCCGAAGTAGCTCAGGGCATCTATTCTAATCTGGCTATCATAAGTCATTCTCCATCGGAATTTGTGATCGATTTTGCCCGTATTATGCCGGGAGTTCCAAAGGCTTCCGTGAAATCAAGAATTGTGCTTACCCCGGAACATGCCAAGCGTTTGTTGCAGGCCTTGAAAGATAATGTGGCAAGATTCGAAGAAAACTACGGACCCATAAAGAGTATTGGCGGCCATGGGGATCAGGGGGACTTCCCGCCTATGAATTTCGGCCCCGCCGGTCAAGCGTGAACTTTACCGGAGTTGCTTAAAGCTAAGGAGATAAAAGTAACCGGCAGGCAGAGGTTAGTCATTAGTTTTTAGTCATTAGTTTTTAGTCATTAGTCATTAGTCATTAGTCAGTAGTGGGGTTTGATGGTAGTGACATGCTCAAAAAAACAACGGGAGTATGTCAATTTCATGTTTTGATCAGTTTATGATTTTAGTTAGATGAAACGAGTATGACAAGGTTTGCCTTAATAGATTATCAGATTTTTAGATATAAGATTTAAGATGAAATGAGCATAGATAGGTTTCCCACAATAAGAATATGTAAAAATCTTGCATGCGAGTTGCATCCGCCCTTAATAAATAAATTTTATACGGATGAATTAAAGAATTTTTTAGTGTCTGTTTATATAAGTTTTTGAACATCCTTTATTTCTGTTTTATCGGGACTTTTTTTAAATTGTTCTTTCAGGGCATAGAATGCTCCGTTTTCGGTTAGCTTTATATCAATTATGCCAAGAACGATGAGATTGACCAGTATTTTTTCGGCTTTTTTGCGCGAAATTTTTGCGATGCGTGTGAATTTAGAAAGCGTGATGTATTTGTCTTCATTGTTGAGCCATGTGAGTAATATTTGTTCAGGCTCCTGCAATTGGAAAAAAGTGCCCCGGTTTCTTTTTTGACGCATCCAAACCTTAAGCAATATACGGTTGGCCAGAAGATTTTTATCGTTGACCCTTACATATACCTTATACTTTCCCTCTTTTGTGGGGGCTTTATGTGGCTTTTTATCGCTTTTGGGAATGACAATTTCAACAACTGTTTTTCCTTCAATATGCCATTCGTGTAATTCAAAGTCAACGGCAGGCCGGCAATAGCGTTTGGCAGCTGCTTCAATCATGTAGTATTCTTCGTCGGATGATACCCCGACAATACGTCCGTTGTCTTTTACTCCGACTAACAACCGCCCTCCTTCAGTGTTGGCAAAAGCAGCCAAAGAACGTGCAATTTTTTTGCTGTCGTTAATGGCGTACTTAAAATCCTGCTGAAGATGCTCACCTTCTGCAATCCTGCTTTTCAAATACCTGTTCACTTCTTTTTTCCTTTTGGTTACAAATTTCGGGAAAATTAAGGGGAAAATGAAACGAGCATGGCAACGTTTTCCACAACAGAATATGTATAAGTTCTTGCATGTGAGTTCCTTCAGACCAATAACTTAGACTAATTTTATACGAATGAGATTTTAATTTCTGCACAAATTACTTGTGTTTAGAATAAATTAAAATTGACTTTGTTATGGGTTATGTGTTAAAAACATGATATAAGTCATAGCAAAACTCCATCAATTAATTCAACTTTAATAAAGAAAAAAATCTTCAATTTGTTTATTGTATTAAAATCAGTGTTATGCTTCCATCAAAAGATTACGTGAAAAAGCTTGCTGATCGCTACGGCCGGAAGGAGGAAAATCTGTTACCCATACTCGAAAATGTTTATGAGGATCAGCATTTGATTGCGGATGATGTGATGATTGAAATAGCCCGTGAGTTAGACATATCGGCAGCCCGGGTATATGGAACCGCCACCTTCTATTCTTTTCTCGAAACAAAGCAGTGTGGCAAATATGTGATTCGGGTATGTAAAACAATCACTTGCATGATGCATGGGAAAAATCTGGTTATTGAAGCGCTTCAGGATCTTTTGAAGATAAAAGTAGGAGAAACAACTGCTGACGGGCTATTTACACTGAAAGAGACCAATTGTCTGGGCCAATGTCATAAAGGCCCGGCCATGCTTATTAATAATGTGGTTTATACCGAGCTTACTCCCGGGAAAGTTAAAGATATTATCAACGAATACCGCCTTCAGGAGCAGGCCTCTGCATGAGCAGGTATTTTATATACGAATGAAACGAGCATGACAAGGTTTGTCTCAAAAGGACATGTATAAATCTCAATCATGCGAGTTCCATCAGACCAATAACTTAGACTAATTTTATACTGATGAAACGAGCATGACAAGGTTTGTCACAAAAGTTTATGTATAGAATCAATCATGCGAGTTCCATCAGGCCAATGACTTAGACTTATTTTATACTGATGAAACGAGCATGGCAAAGATTGCCACAATAAGAATATGTATAAATTCTTGCATGCGAGTTACATCCGACCTTAATAAATAAATTATATACGGATGAAAACATTCTGGTTATGAATAAAAGTCTGAAACGTCTCGATCTGATCTTTAAGAATGAGCATGATGCCGAAGCCATTCTTTCCAAATCGTTGTCACGAACCAACGAAGAATTGATTGAAGATTTAATTAGTTCCGGCTTGAAAGGTCGCGGAGGTGCCGGTTTTCCAACAGGGTTGAAATGGAAGCTTACGGCGGAAGCTAAAGGAGAGAACAAATATGTGATTTGCAACGCCGACGAGGGTGAACCGGGTACATTTAAGGATCGTGAAATACTTTCAAGCGTTCCCCATAAGGTGATGACCGGTATGGCTATATGTGCAAGGATTATCGGTTCACAAAAGGGATATATCTATCTTCGCGGAGAATATAAATTTCTGGTTCCGGAACTGAACAAAGCCATCGATGAATTTCATGCTTTGCTTGATAAGTTGAAGCTGCCATTTCGTATTGAAATATTCCTGGGTTGTGGTGCATACATCTGTGGTGAAGAAACGGCACTTTTCGAAAGTATGGAAGGACACCGTGGAGAACCGCGCAATAAACCACCATATCCGACAGATGCCGGTTACCTGGGTGGTCCAACTGTGATTAATAATGTGGAAACATTGGCTCATACCTATTCAATTTTTAAATACGGGCCGGAAAAATTCCGTGATCTTGGGGTGAAGGACAGCCGTGGAAGCAAAGTATTCTCAGTGAGTGGTGATACTCCCATCCCTGGTATCTATGAACTTGAATTTGGGATGACTCTCCAGAAATTCGTGGATGATTTTGGAGACGGAGATGCCAAAGCTGTTCAAGTGGGAGGAGCTGCCGGATTTTGCGTGCCCCGAAAGCGCTTTGAAAATACCAAGATTGGTTACAGGGGGAAATTAACCGGTATTTCACTCCCCACTGGTGGTTCCATGATGATATTTAATTCATCACGTTCGATGTATAATGTTCTTCACAATTATCTCGACTTTTTTGTAGAAGAGAGTTGTGGCCAATGCACGCCTTGCCGTGTCGGGACTCAGCAATTGTTGCTGGGTATTGAAGCTGTGAAACGGGGCGATAAGCCTTCAGGTTATCTGGATGAGCTTCTTTCGCTGGCTGAGACCATGCGTATTACGGCAAAATGTGGTTTAGGTCAGTCGGTGGCCAATTCGTTCAGTTCTATTGTTGAAAACTTCCGTGAAGAAATGATTTATTAATGCCAAATCCGGGTTTATTATGAAGGAAAAAGTTAATTTAAAAATAGATAATCTCAGCGTTTCGGTGGATGCCGGAACCACTATTCTTGAAGCAGCAAAGATGATCAATGTGCGCATTCCCACGCTCTGTCATCATGAAGATTTGTGTGTGGCCGGAAACTGCAGGGTTTGCGTTGTAGAGCAAAGTGGTGCCGACCGCCTGCTTCCGGCCTGTGCCTCACCAGTTAGTGAGGGTATGGAAATTCATACCAACAGCCTCAAAGTGCGTACTGCCAGGAAACAAATTATTGAACTGCTGATTTCGGAGCACAGGGCAGAATGTACCACCTGTTACAAAAATGGAAATTGCGAATTGCAGGCCCTGACTAATGAATATATTGTAGGTGAAAGCGGGTATATCCCGCTTGTTCCGCTAAAAGGTTACACCGTTGATGAGTTTTCTCCTTCTATAATAAAGGATGACTCAAAATGTATCCGCTGTCAGCGCTGTGTGCGTACCTGCGATCAGATTCAAAGTGTAGGGGCGTTGACCGTTGCTCACAAGGGGGGAAAAATGAAAATCTCAACTTTTTTTGACAGACCCATTTATGAAGTGGTCTGCACCAATTGCGGTCAGTGTGTTAACCGATGTCCCACCGGAGCTCTTACTGAGAAGACCTATATCAATGAAGTCTGGGATGCTATATATGATCCGGACAAATTTGTTGTTGTACAAACAGCTCCGGCTGTCAGAATAGCGCTTGGTGAAGCATTGGATATGGAACCCGGGGAAATTGTAACCGGCAAAATGGTTGCAGCGCTGCGGCGAATTGGATTTAATTCTGTGCTGGATACAGATTTTTCGGCCGACCTGACAATTATTGAAGAAGGGAACGAGTTGCTTCAACGCCTGAAAATGGCATTGAAAGACAAAGACCCGAATGTGAAATTGCCAATGACAACTTCCTGCTCTCCGGGCTGGATCAAATTTATCGAGCATACATTCCCCGATTTCCTGGAACATGTGTCAACAGCCAAATCACCGCAACAGATGTTTGGCGCTTTGGCCAAAACCTTTTATGCCAAGAAGATTGGTGTCGATCCGGCAAAAATGGTAAGTGTTTCGGTGATGCCATGCACAGCCAAGAAATTTGAAGCCAACCGGCCGGAGATGAGAGCATCGGGATATCAGGATGTTGATTATGTAGTAACAACCCGTGAATTGGCCCTGATGGTTAAACAGGCAGGGATTGACTTCAGTTCGCTTCCTGACGATGACTACGACAGTATTATGGGTGAAAGTTCCGGTGCAGGTGTTATTTTTGGTGCTACCGGTGGTGTTATGGAAGCGGCACTGCGGACTGTTTATGAAGTTGTGACAGGACGGGAAGTCCCTTTTGAAGGACTTAATATTATGCCTGTCAGAGGTATGGAGAATGTAAGAGAAGCGTCCGTCAAAATTGAAAACCCATTACCCGAATGGGACTTTCTCGACGGGGTGGAAGTGAAAACCTGTGTTGCCCACGGGCTTTCCAATGCAAAAAAAGTGATGGAATCGGTTAGAGACGGGAAGGCCGATTACCATTTTATCGAGATCATGGCTTGTCCCGGAGGATGCCTGGGAGGTGGCGGCCAGCCCTTACCCACTTCTCCCGAAATAAGGCAAAAACGTGCCGAGGCTATCTACAGAGAAGATGCAGGAAAGAAAATTCGGAAATCACATGAAAACCCCGAAATCATTCAATTGTATGACGAATTTCTTATAGAACCCCTTGGACACAAATCGCACGAATTGTTGCACACGACTTATACAACGCGTGAAAGATACTGAATGCTACATGGAGAGTTCATTAGTAGTGAACTCATTAATATTGGCTTCAGGGAGCATTAACTGCATGGTACGTACATATCATGACGCGGATTAACAAAAAGGACCGGGGTATTTCCCCGGTTTTTTAATAATCTGATTTCGGGGGGCCCGGTAAAAATATATTCGGGAGAATTCAGCCGGGTGGCAGGAACAATTAATAAACTGTCGGGCGTTTTTTTTGCTTCTTCAAGGGCTTTGTTGTTGGTTTCTTTTTTCCGGGTTCCGGCTATTATGGTCTGATACGGAACATTTGAATTGTCGAACAGCCGTTGAATGAAGACGAGCAGCCGCCATAAACTGCGTTGGTTTTCCTTACATCTGAATTCAGGATGCAGGATGGTAATTTCACTGTTGTTTGCCTTTGTCCATGAACCGGCCCATGTCGAAGCTTCCTTTTCACCATCCCGGGTGCAAACCGGGAAAAAAATGTGTCTTGGGTGCCATGACACATTAACTTTTTCAGGAAGTATAAGATAGGGGACTTTTAACATCCTGCAACCGGAAAAAAAGCGGGTAGCTTTGTATGTTTTATTGATGTTGACAACTGTTTGCGGAACTATGATCAACGAAATATCAGGCAAAGGATTTTCAAGCCATGCAGATATCACCTGAAAAAAATCTTTTTCGGACCCCGACACTTCATAATTCTCACTTTCGAGCTGTTTTTTCAGGCACAGTTCGCGATCATTGCAGGTGGTGATTAGTGGTTCGTAGTTCAATAGCCGTCCCAGTTTGTAACTTAGTTCAATGATTTGTTTTGACTGGTCGTCTGCTGAGATAACGGTTAGTAGAGCTGGCATTGTTTTGAATGTTTAAAAATTACTGGTCGGACATACTGCCTTGGTCAAAAATATGTAAATTTATTGAGTATCCTGACAATTTCAAACTTTAAGAAAGCCTTCATGAGTAACGAAACAAATATTACAATATGTCTCGGTAGCTCTTGTTTTTCAAGGGGCAACCGTCATACGCTCGAATTAATAAAAGGGTATCTTAAGGAACATGGGTTGGAGAATAAGGTGTTTTTTCATGGTGATCTGTGTGGCGGCCTTTGTGAATATGGGCCGATTTTGAAAATCAATGATAAGATATATAAGCATGTAAACTCGGAAAATATTTATGAAATACTTAACGAATTCTTTTTAGAGAAAGACGATGAGTATTAGTTTTTTGTCTTGGGTGTCTTACCCCTGATTTTCGCGTAAATTCGTGGACAACCAAAAATAATTGCGTAGCGTTAGCTTATCAGGCTAATTCGGATTTGATTTTTTATAACTTGTTGGTTCTGGCTTGTCCAGACTATGTAGATATAGTTTTTTTATTTATGGTACAGTTAATTCATGCAGACCCCGATAAATGTAATTTAAGTCTCACCTGTATTCGTGTTTGTCCGGCCAAGGCCATCAGAATAATAGGCAAGCATGCTGAGATATTGCCGTCGAGATGTATCGGTTGTGGTAATTGTGTTACCATGTGTTCCCAGAATGCTATTGATGTTCGTGATGAAAAGAAAATGGTTCAGGATTTACTCGAGGGCGATGTCCCGGTGGCTGCAATTTGCGACCCGACCATTTCGGCTGAATTTGTAGATATAACAGACTACCGGAAATTTGTGGGTATGATCCGTGCACTTGGATTTACGTATGTCATGGAGGGTGCTTTTGGTGTTGACCTCGTTTCTTTTCGCTACCGTGAATTATTATACAATTTTTATGGTAAATACTATATCAGTACAAATTGCCCTCCGGTGGTGTCCTATGTTGAAAAATATCATCCGGAACTGGTGGATAACCTTGCACCAATAGTTCCTCCTTATGTGGCTATGGCTAAAGTGACGAGACAGTTATATGGAGAAAACACCAAAGTAGTTTTTCTTACCGCGTGTGTTGCAGCAAAAGATGATGCTCGTTTTTTTAAAGGAGACGGACGTACTGATGCTGTGCTGACATTTCTGGAATTGAGAGAAATGTTTGCCGAAAAACGTATTACAGAAAACTCTGTGGAATTCAGCGATTTTGACCCTCCTATTGGTCGGAAAGGCGGACTTTTCCCTATTAACCGTGGAATGCTTCAGGCTGTTGACATAAATCAGGACTTACTTAGCGCCAGCATTATCATTACTGAAGGAAGAAATAACTTTCTTCAATCGTTACAGGAATTTAAGACAGAAATAGGTTTACAGCAGCATCTCGATCTTTTTTATTGTGAAGGTTGCATCATGGGGCCGGGAACATCGTCTGGCGGTAAAAAATTCTACCGGCGTTCCCAGGTGATCAAATATGTAAACAAAAGGCTCAGAGATTTCGATTATGAGACGTGGCAACAACAGGTTGAGTCGTTTCGCGACCTTGACCTGGGGCGTTCATTCAAACCCAGAGACCAACGGTTACCTTATCCTTCGGAAAGTGAAATTCAGCGTGTCTTGCATGAGATGGGGAAGGGGAAAGTGGAGGACCAGCTTGGATGCGGGGCGTGTGGTTATCCGTCGTGTCGTGAGTTTGCCGTTGCCTATTGTCAGGGACTTACCAATTATGAGATGTGTTATACCTATACCATCCGCAAGATGCATACCTATATTGGAAAGTTGAATGCCACCAATGAGAAACTCAAGAAAACAAAGGAAGCACTCAAACAGAGCGAAGAGAAGGCCAGAGAAGAGGAGAAAGCAGCCAGACTTGCTGCCGAAACTACTACAGCTATGCTCAACAAAATAAGGGCAGGAGTGGTGATTGTTGATGAAAATCTGAAGATTATTGAATCGAACCATAGTTTTATTAATATGATTGGTGAAGATGCCCAACAAATAAATGAAGTGGTGCCTGGCCTCAAAGGGGCCGAATTGCAGTCGCTGGTGCCATTTTACAAATTGTTCGCCACTGTTTTGCAATCGGGGCAGGATTTATTGAATCGTGATACGGCTTTTGGAAGTTCAATTCTAAATGTTTCTGTGTTTACTATTGAGAAAAACAAAATTGTGGGGGGTATAATACGCGACCTTACAGCTCCGGAAGTTAGGAGAGAAGAGGTGGTGACACGGGCTCGCGAGGTGATACGGGAGAACCTTGAAACAGTTCAGCAAATTGCATTTCTTTTGGGTGAGAGTGCATCCAAAACCGAAAAGATTTTAACATCCATAATTGAAGCGCAAAAGCTGGGAACACGTGATGATGCTGAGATAGACAAGAAGTAAAAGCCTTTATTCTGAACTGAGATGCATTTACCCGAACAACATATCTTCCTTGATATTTTTTGTGAGCAAAACGAACATGAAGGTGAATCCATTTGTGGTGATGTCTTTCTCTCGCGAAGGGTAAGAGAAGAGGGACGAACCATTGTGGTCTTGTCTGACGGGATGGGCTCGGGCGTGAAAGCCAATGTTTTAGCATCGCTGACTTCGTCGATGGCTGTAAATTTTACGATAGAGCACCGCGAAGTTAGAACAACGGCTGAAATAATTATGGATACCCTGCCTGTTTGTTCGGTCAGAAAAATAAGTTATTCCACTTTTACCATTATTGATGTCGACGACAGCGGTCAAACAACTATTGTGGAATACGACAATCCTCCATGTTTATTGCTTCGGAATAATCGGGAGTTCGATCCCGGGTGGGAAAATCTTGAACTTGAATCGGAAAAACACAAGGGTAAGATTATTCGAACCTGCAGTTTCGTGGCTCAAAAGGAAGACCGGATTGTTTTCTGGACCGACGGAATAATTCAGTCGGGAATGGGAACACGTTCATTCCCGTTTGGATGGGGACGCGAAGGTGCTGTTGAATATGCGCTCAAAGTGTTGGGGAACGAACCATACATTTCGGCCACTAAAATGGCCAGGAAAATTGTTAACATGGCGGCGCTCCATGATGGTGAAAGTCCCAAGGATGATACCTCCTGCGGAGTTATATATTTTCGTGAACCCCGAAAACTTCTTTTGGTGTCGGGGCCGCCGTTTGAAGAAAAACACGACCTGGATTTTGCTCTGAAAGTGCAGCGCTTCAATGGCAAGAAGATTATTGCCGGTGGAACTACCGCCGAAATTGTTGCCCGGGAGCTGGCATTGGAATTTGATGTCGGAATGCAATCTTCCGATCCCGAACTTCCACCGGTTTCTTATGTTGAGGGCATCAATCTTGTGACAGAGGGTATTTTGACGCTCGGAAAAGTGGCGCGGATACTCGAAAACTATCATCGCGACACAAAACTGGGAAATGGCCCTGCCGATCAGATTGTCCGAATGTTTTTGGAAAGCGATAAAATTCATATTCTAAACGGTACCAGGATTAATGTTGCCCATCAGGATCCCAATTTGCCGGTAGAACTTGAAATCAGGCGGACTGTCATTAAGCGTATAGTGAACCTCTTGGAAGAGAAGTTCCTGAAAGAGGTGACTGTAGAATATATGTAACAATGACCGCTCCACGATTTTGACAAAAATTGCCCTTCCGGGAATAGATTCTTCAATATTTTATTTGTTTCCCGGACTTCGTAGTCAGTAGGGGTCCGGGAAAATAAAACAGGTTAATTCAGCAATCATTCTTACGATAATTTAGACTTATTATTAATTACTTACAATGCGATTTTTTATTTTTTCTAATGGTAAAAAATTATAGTTTCGGGTAAATATTATTGAAAAAAATCTTTAATTATATATTTTTGATAATTAAGGTTTTGTGAATTTACAAGCATTCAAATTCAGGCCGAAAATCAAATGAAGATTAGTCAGTTAGTGGAAGTTCTGGATGGCAAGGTGGTTTGTGGTGAGCAGTTCCTCGACAAAGAGGTGCAATATGGTTTTGCAAGCGACTTGATGAGCGATGTACTTACTTTGGATAGTGACAAGCTGGTTTTAATTACCGGCTTGAATAATTTGCAGACAATAAGAACAGCTGAAATGGCAGACATAGAGTGTATTGTGTTTGTGAGGAACAAGAAGGTGTTGCCACCTATGATTGAAATTGCCTGTGAGCATCAAATGGTTTTAGTGGAATGCCGTTTTTCGATGTTTAATGCTGCTGCAAGGTTGAGTACAGCCGGACTACAGCCGGTGTATTAACAGTATAAAAATAATGAAGTTCAAATACGAAGTAGAGGGTGGAAATTTTGCAAAGGCCGGGAATGCCAGTAGTGAAGTTAAAAAGATAATGAAACAACTGAATGTTCCTCCGCCGATAATAAAACGACTTGTTGTTGCCCTTTATGAAGGAGAAGTTAACGTTGTTGCACATGCATGGAATGGTAGCATTTATTTGGAAATTGAACCGGATCGCATTAATGTAAAAATAAAGGACAATGGACCGGGTATTCCTGACATAGAGCAGGCAATGCAGGAAGGATTCTCGACTGCATCGCAGGCAGTACGCGAGATGGGGTTTGGAGCCGGAATGGGGCTTCCGAATATGAAAAAAAATGCCGACCAATTGGATATTACCAGTGAGATAGGGATAGGAACCATTGTTGAACTTGTAATTTTCTTAAACGGGGAAAAATAATGGCAGAAGCCGGATTTTATCATGCCCTGAAAGTCGATAATGAGCTTTGCTACGGTTGCACACACTGTATGAACATGTGTCCTACCGGGGCCATCCGAATAAGAAACGGGAAAGCATCGATAAGAGCCGATTGGTGTGTCGATTGCGGAGAGTGTATGCGAACTTGTCCGGTAGATGCTATTTATGTTGAGCAGGACGACTTTGATAAAATTTTCCGGTTTAAATGCAGGGTGGCTCTGGTACCAGCGGTACTAATCGGACAGTTTCCGTCGAAAGTGACCGAGGCTGAGATTTTTTCGGTGATGAGAGAGTTGGGATTTACACATGTTTTTCAGACGGAACATACGGCAGGTCTTATCAATCGCACCATGATTGAAGTTGCCCGCGAAGCTGGACAAAAGCCGGTTATTTCTTCTTTTTGTCCGGCCATTGTGCGGTTGATACAGATTAAGTTCCCTTCTTTGCTCGATCAGGTTTTGAGGGTGAAGCCCCCCATTGATGCATCAGCAGTTTATTTCAGGAAACGCCTGGAAGACGAAGGTATTGATCCGGCGGATATCGGAATTTTTTATGTTACACCCTGTGCAGCTAAAATTGCTGCCGTGAAAAGCCCTGTGGGGGAAGAAAAATCACCACTTGACGGGGTTATTAACATGAGTTTTATTTATAATAAGATATACCGGATGGTTAAAAACCGATACAACAGCCGGAGTATCTCTCCGGGCGAAATGTTGCCCTTGCTGAGCCCGCGATCAATAAAATACAGTCTCACCGGAGGCGAAGTTTCCGGTATGGAGGGACGCTGCCTGGCTATTGATGAGATACACAATGTGATTGAATTTCTGGAAAAACTGGAAAATGATGAGATTGAGGGGATTGATTTTCTTGAGCTCAGAGCCTGTGACCAAAGTTGTGCCGGTGGCGTTTTGGTTGGCGGAAACCGTTTTCTTACTGTAGAGCGGCTCCATAAAAGAGCTGTTCGGTTCGAAGGTGTTGCCGATATTCCGGGCGATATAAAAGCGTATTCGAATTTTATGTCGAAAAACGTGAGAATTGGTGAATTAAAACCCCGGTCGATGATGGCTCTGGATGAGGATATGAGTGAAGCCATGCGAAAGATGCAACAGGTTCGTCATCTGATGTGTTTTTTGCCCGGAATTGATTGTGGAGCCTGTGGTGCCCCCAATTGTCAAAGTCTGGCCGAGGATATTGTCAGGAAAGAGTCCCAACTTTCGGCATGTGTGTTTATTCAGAGAATGATGGAAAAACACAGTAAGCTCAGTAGTGAGCATGCCTTGAGAATCATAGAAAAAATATGGGGCAGGAACAGGCTCGATAAAAACTGTAACAAGAAAGGAGCTGAAAATGACAGTAAATGACATCGTGCATCAATTAGGTCTTACCGTTTTTGGTGGTGAAAAAGGTCTTGACCGGGAAATTACAGGCGGATATGTTTCCGATTTGCTGAGCGATGTTATGGGTAACGCATCCGAAGGTGATGTGTGGATAACCCTGCAGACCCATAAAAATGTGATGGCCGTGGCCTCATTGAAAGAGGTGGCTGCGGTGGTACTCGTCAAAGGGTTGAAACCTGACCATGATACCCTTGCTCAGAGCAATGAGGAAGATATTCCTTTGCTGGGGACCGAACTTGAGGCCTTTGATGTTGCAGGAAAACTTTATGCTTTGATTAATAAAAATGAACCAATATAATGCTCAGAATATTTCGTGCCGACTTGCATGTTCACACAGTGTTGTCGCCTTGTGGAAGTCTGGAAATGAGTCCGGTACGAATTATTCGTGAAGCCCGGCAAAAGCACATTGACATATTAGCGGTCGCAGATCATAATTCTACCCGCCAATGCCGGGTAGTTATGAATCTCGGACGTGATGCCGGAATAAAAGTTTGGGGCGGATCAGAGATCAACACCCGGGAAGAAGTACATTGCCTGGCATTGTTTGAGGATATGGAAGCAATGGATGAGTTTCAGAAATGGTTAGACAAGTGGCTTTGGGTCATTAAAAATAATCCCGACTATTTCGGCCATCAGGTTTGGGTGGATGAGAATGAGAATATTCTGGGTGAGGAGGAACGATTGCTGATTGTCTCGATAGACAGGAGTTTGGAACAGTCGTATGAAGAGGTGCATCGTTTGGGAGGTGTGTTTATTCCGGCCCATATCGATCGGAGTAGCAACAGCCTGATTAGTCAGCTTGGGTTTATCCCGTCGGATGTCAGAGCGGATGCATTGGAAGTTAGTCCAAATGCAGAACCAGAAGATGTTCAAAGGCAGGGATGGGGTAAAATAAAACCTTTGGTTGCCGGATCGGATGCTCATCAGCCTGATAAGTTAGGCACGCACATAACACATTTAAAAATGAAGGATACCACACTGGAAGAGTTTAAGAAAGCTTTAAAGTGTGAGTCAGGGAGAAAGATACTTCCACTTTGGGATAACAACGATTGAAATGAAACGGGCATGACGATGATTGTCGTAACAGATTGTTAGATGTAAGATATAAGACGAGTCCCGATTATCCGGGATGAGTTCCATTATACTTAAAAACTAATGAAGGACTTGTCGATGCACATACTTGATATTGTCGAAAATTCGGTGAAGGCAGGGGCAACAGAGGTCGTTGTTGACTTGAACCATCATGATGATGCTTTGGATATGACCATTCGCGACAACGGTTGCGGTATGGATTCCGAAACAGTAAAAAAGGTATTCGATTCTTATTTTACATCGCGGACAACCAGAAAAGTGGGATTGGGATTGCCGTTTTTAAAGATGAATGCAGAACAGACAGGCGGCACAGTGCGTGTTGAATCGGAACCCGGGAAGGGTACTGTAGTGACTGCCACATTTGTAATCACGCATATAGATTGTGTGCCACAAGGCGATATTGCAGCAACTTTAGCGCTTCTGATAACCGGTCATCCCGATATCAATTTCAGGATACGGGTAACAAAGACCACCGGCTCGTTTGAAATTTCTTCGGAAGAGATTAAGGAGGTTTTGGATGATGTTCCTGTTTCGCATCCTAAAGTGAATGTTTTTATCAGAAATATGTTGAAAGAAGAAATCTAAGTTTTTGAAAATTGATTCAGATATGAGTAATAAAGTAAAAAGTCTTCAGGACCTCAGAAAAATGAGGGATGAATTCAAGGGTAATATCAGCCTTAGGGAAAAAAGTGATCATCCTGATAATCTCGTGCAAATCAGGGTATCTATGGCCACCTGCGGAATTGCGTCGGGAGCCAGGGAGACCATGAACTATATGATTGATGAACTGGATCGTCAGGCTATAGAGGCTGTTGTAACCCAGACAGGATGCATGGGCTATTGTTATGCAGAACCGACCATTGAAGTGACACTACCAGGCGAAGAACCCGTTGTTTTTGGAAATGTTAACACAAAAAAAGCTTCGGAGATTATAGAAAAGTATATTAAGAACGGTGAACTTGTGGATGGTATCATTCCTGACACTTACAAAACCATTGATAATAGATAAATGAACCCGGTCTGAAAAGCATCTTTATTGCCAAACTCGTTGTTGTTTTAAATTTTTGCATCCTCATTAACAACAAGTTAATTCCGGTACAAAAATTTTAAACGCCTTGATTTTGACAAAAATATGCTTTTCAGACTGCACTCATAAATCCAAATCCATAATATTGCTATGGCCAAATATAAAAATCATATTCTTGTTTGCGGAGGTACCGGTTGCCGGGCTTCCCAAAGCGAAGCCATTGCTGCCAATCTTCAAAAAGCAGTTGATGCAAACAATCTGGGGAATGACGTTCAGATTGTGAAAACAGGTTGCTTTGGTTTCTGTGAAAAGGGTCCGGTTGTAAAGATGGTCCCCGATAATACTTTTTACGTTCAGGTGACTCCCGACGATGCCGAAGAGTTGGTTTTGGAGCATTTGGTAAAAGGACGAAAAGTTGAACGTTTGTTGTACGTTGATCCCGAAACCAAAGCACCGGTGAGCGACTCGAAACACATGGATTTTTACAAAAAGCAGTTGAGAATCGCTTTAAGAAACTGTGGCTTCATCGATCCCGAGAATATCGGGGAATATATTGCAAGGGATGGCTACAGTGCTTTGGGAACTGTTCTGGAGAAAATGTCCCCCGAAGAGGCCATAAAGGTCGTTAAGGATTCGGGCCTGAGGGGACGCGGTGGGGGAGGATTCCCTACCGGTCTGAAATGGGAGCTGACCTACAAATCAGAATCTGATCAGAAATATGTGGTTTGTAACGCCGATGAAGGTGACCCTGGCGCTTTTATGGACCGCTCAATTCTCGAAGGAGACCCGCATTCCGTGTTGGAAGCAATGGCCATTTGCGGTTACTGTATTGGGGCCGATGCTGGTCTGATATACATCCGTGCAGAATATCCGCTGGCCATTAAGCGGCTTAAAATTGCCATAGATCAGGCCAGGGAGTACGGTTTACTCGGTAAGGACATACTCGGTTCTGGATTTGATTTCGATGTAAGTATCCGCTATGGTGCCGGTGCTTTTGTGTGTGGCGAGGAAACAGCACTGATTCATTCGATGGAAGGTATGCGCGGAGAACCTACCGTGAAACCACCTTTCCCGGCACAGAGCGGATATAAAGGCAAGCCAACCAATGTGAATAATGTTGAGACGTTTGCTAATATTCCCGTCATCTTCCTTAAAGGAGCCGAATGGTTCAAAAACATAGGTACTGAAAGAAGTGCGGGAACAAAAGTTTTTGCACTGGCCGGTAAAGTAAATAATGTCGGGCTCATTGAAGTGCCAATGGGTACGACGCTGCGAGAGGTAATTTTTGACATTGGCGGTGGCATAAAAAGTGGAAAGAAATTTAAAGCGGTTCAAACCGGGGGGCCTTCCGGTGGATGTTTGACAGAGAAGCACCTGGATTTGCCTATCGACTATGATTCTCTGGTGGCGAGTGGATCAATGATGGGGTCGGGCGGTATGATTGTGATGGATGAGGATGACTGTATGGTTTCCGTGGCCAAATTCTATCTTGATTTCACGGTTGAAGAAAGCTGTGGCAAATGTGCGCCATGCCGTATTGGAAATAAGCGACTATATGAGTTACTCGATAAAATTACCCAGGGTAAAGCTGAAGAGGGCGATCTTACCCTTCTTCGAAATCTTGCCAATGTAATAAAGGATACTGCACTTTGTGGGTTGGGGCAGACATCGCCAAACCCGGTACTATCAACTATGGATAATTTCCCGGAAGAATATGAAGCCCACGTGAAAGATGGAAAATGTCCGGCAGGACAGTGCCCTGCTCTTGTGCAGTATGTGATCGACCCTAACCTGTGCATCGGATGTATTCTGTGTTCCCGGGTTTGTCCGGTTGATGCCATTTCGGGAGAGAGGAAGATGCCGCATTTTATTGATAACTCTGTTTGCATCAAATGCGGGGCATGTGTGGAGAAGTGTAAATTTGGAGCCATCAATGTTCAGTAAACAGATTGATAATCATTGAAAAAAATAAAAGGAATGAACTTAGTTAAACTAACTATAGATAATAAGCCGGTTGTGGTGGAACAGGGAACCACCATTCTGGAGGCCTCAAAATCTATCGGCATCAGGATTCCATCGTTGTGCTATATGAAAATGGACGACATGAATTTTGAGAATAAGCCAGGTGGTTGCAGGGTTTGTGTCGTGGAAGTTGAAGGACGCCGCAATCTTGCCCCTGCCTGTAAAACAGAGTGCCTTGAGGGAATGGTTGTCAAAACCCATACGGTCAGAGTGATAAATGCAAGGCGTACCGTTGTGGAACTGATTCTTTCTGATCACCCTGCCGAGTGTCTGACTTGTGCTAAATCAGGAGAATGTGAATTGCAGGCCCTGGCACAAAATCTTGGCATCAGGGAAATTCACTACACTGGAGAGCAGTCGCATTATAAAGGTGACCAGTCTCCGGCCATCATCCGCGAAATGGATAAATGTATCATGTGTCGTCGGTGTGAAACAGCCTGCAACGAAGTGCAGACAGTGGGCGTTTTGTCGGCTGTTAATCGCGGTTTCGAGTCGGTTATAGCACCTGCCTTCGAAATGGACCTTGATCATTCGGTGTGTACATATTGTGGTCAGTGTGTTGCTGTTTGTCCCACGGGAGCGTTGACCGAACGTGACTATACCTGGAAAGTAATCGAAGCACTGGTTGATCCGAATAAAACGGTGGTGGTTCAGACAGCACCGGCCGTCAGGGCAGCATTGGGAGAATCATTCGGGATGGAGCCCGGCACTCTGGTTACCGGTAAGATGGTGGCTGCATTAAAAAAACTGGGATTCGACTATGTGTTTGATACCGATTTTGCTGCCGATTTGACGATCATGGAAGAAGGAACCGAATTCCTCGATCGTCTTACACGCCATTTAAACGGGGATAAGAGTGTTAAATTGCCCATTCTTACCAGTTGCTGTCCGGGATGGGTCAAATTTTTCGAACATCAGTTCCCGGAGATGATTGATATTCCTTCAACCGCCAAATCGCCTCAACAGATGTTTGGTGCCATAGCAAAATCTTACTTTGCAAAGAAGCTTGATAAAAAACGTGAAGACCTTGTAGTGGTTTCGGTAATGCCTTGCCTGGCCAAGAAATATGAATGTACGCGCGAGGAGTTCTCCGTGAATGGCGATGCCGATGTTAATGTTTCAATTACCACACGTGAACTGGCTCAGCTTATCCGCAATGCCAATATTGATTTTGCTTCACTTACCGATGAGGAATTTGACCAGCCTCTCGGGGAATCGACAGGTGCCGGAGTTATTTTCGGAACAACAGGGGGCGTGATTGAAGCTGCTGTACGTACTGCTTATGAATTGCATACCGGGAAACATCTTGAAAAGGTCGAATTTAATGAGCTCAGGGGAATGGAAGGTTCACGGAAAGCGACCGTCGATTTTGACGGCATGAAACTTAACATTGGTATTGCGCATGGATTAGGCAATGCCCGTAAGCTGTTGGAAGATATAAAATCAGGAAAGTCGGATTTCCACGCCATTGAAATAATGGCTTGTCCCGGCGGATGTATCGGAGGGGGTGGTCAGCCTTATCATCATGGCAATGTTGATATACTGAAAAAACGTCAACGGGCCATCTATGAAGAAGATGCCGGAAAACCCATACGCAAGTCGCACGAAAATCCGTTCATACAGGAACTTTATAAAGAGTTTCTCGGAGAACCGCTCAGCGATCTGTCGCATGAGCTGTTGCACACCCACTATTTCAATCGCAGGAAAAAAGAGGAGATTGAAGAATAAGTTTTTAGTGGATAGTGGATAGTTTTTAGTGGATAGTGGATAGTTTTTAGAATGTTATAAGTTATTACATCATCTAACAATCTAACATCTAACATCTAACAATCTAACATCTAACATCTAACAATCTAACATCTAATATCTAACAATCTAACATCTAATATCTAAATATCTTTAATCTGATAATCTAAAGATTTGTTTTTATGGCAAAAGTAAAAATACCCGATAACAAAGTTCAGGAGTTGAAGAACATTTGCAAAAGTTTTAATAACGATCCCGGCGAGCTTATCAACGTTTTACATCAGGCACAGCAATTGTTTGGTTACCTTCCTGCCGAGGTTCAGGAAATCGTGGCTGATGAGATGAATGTTTCCGTGGCACACGTGTATGGTGTGGTGACATTTTATTCTTTTTTCTCCATGTTGCCTAAAGGGAAGCATCCTATTTCCATTTGCATGGGGACAGCGTGCTATGTGCGGGGAGCCGAGAAAGTACTCGAGGAGTTTAAACGCCTGCTGAATGTGAAAGTGGGTGAAACAACACCTGATGGCAAGTTTTCGTTGAGTTGTCTGCGATGCGTTGGCGCCTGCGGACTGGCTCCCGTGGTAACCGTCGGAGAGCGGGTTCACGGGCGTGTTTCGCCCGAAGATGTGAAGAAAATTCTGGACGAATATTAGGTGATTTTCTGTATTATTTTTTCAATAACCCGATAATCGTCGTAACTTTATAGTTTTAAAGACAAGGGTTATGTCAATTTTTTATCATCCGCAGAAATACAGGATTGAAGATCGTCCCATGCAGAATTTTATTGATTCTGATGAGATTTGGGAAATCCTGAAGAGAAATGAAAACCCCGATCCCGGACGGGTGAGGGAAGTTATTGCCCGCTCGCTGGATAAAAACAGACTGACACTCGATGAAACGGCGGTCTTGATCAACGCCAACACACCTGAACTGGTGGAAGAAATAAAGCAAGGTGCCCGCGATTTGAAAGAGAGAGTATATGGAAAGCGAATTGTGCTTTTTGCGCCTCTTTATATCGGAAATTTATGTGTCAACAATTGTGCATATTGTGGTTTCAGAACCAGTAATAAGAAACAAAAGCGGATTACTTTAACACCCGAGGAAATAAGCGAAGAGGTAACTATGCTCGAAGATGCCGGGCATAAACGGTTAATCCTTGTTTTTGGAGAGCATCCCAAATACGATGCAAAATTTATTGCCGATACCGCGCGCCACGTTTACAGTGTTAAACACCTTAACGGAGAGATTAGAAGGGTCAATATCAATGCCGCACCTTTAGATGTGAATGGTTTTAAAATTGTCAAAGAAGCCGGTATCGGTACCTATCAAATTTTTCAGGAAACTTATCATCGCGATACATATCTGAAAGTTCATCTTAGCGGGAAAAAGCGTGATTTCGACTGGCGTATTACGGCTCTTGATCGTGCCCAGGAAGCTACCATCGATGATGTGGGCATTGGTGCTCTTCTGGGACTCTACGACTGGCGGTTTGAAGTTTTGGGGCTTCTTCGGCATGTCAATCATTTAGAAGCGGTTTATAATGTTGGTCCGCATACCATTTCTTTTCCCAGGCTGAAAAAAGCATCCGGGTTTGACGCTAAACCCGAATTCGATGTTTCAGATGAAGAATTTACCCGCCTGGTGGCCATTTTAAGACTTGCTGTTCCTTACACGGGAATGATTCTTACTGCCCGTGAACCGGCACATATCCGCGATGAGGTTTTTCATTTTGGAGTGTCGCAAATTGATGGAGGAACCAACATTGAACTGAAGGGTTATTCAACAAAAAATCCCGAACAAAATCTTGATCAGGAACAATTTACCATTGGGGATAACCGAACCTTGAACGAGGTGATGGACGAACTTATTGGTCACGGCTTTTTGCCTTCCTTTTGTACGGCGTGTTATCGTTTAAAACGAACCGGCGAACATTTTATGGAGTTTTCTGTTCCCGGTTTCATCAAGCGCTTCTGTCAGCCCAATGCTATACTTACCATGGCCGAATATCTTGAAGATTATGCTCCGCAAGAGACCAAAGAGAAAGGCTACCGGCTTATCGAAGAGAATCTGAAAGACTATAAGGATGAACAGTTTCGGGATAAGCTGATCGACCGGTTGGAAAGAGTTAAAAAGGGGGAAAGGGATTTGTATTTTTAAAGTTTCCTTCGCGCCCGTTTTTCCATCAATAACAAAGAATAATAAACGAACTGGTTAAGGGGAACATCTACGCCTGCTTTTTCCGCCAGCTTAACAACAGTTCCGTTCTGATATTCCAGTTCCGATGGCTTCCCATCCCAGATATCCCGTGTAAGTGATGAGGTCGAATTATAGGGGAAGGTGTCGATAAACGCCATGGTTTTGTCCACTAAATCGGGCTCCAGATTTATTTTTAAAGCTTTGGCCAGCTTTGCAATTTCTTCAAAAATATTGCGCATCATTTGGCGCGTTTCTTTTTGTTCTCTCACTTCGCCATAAGTAGAGCGGGTAACAGCAAGCAGACCGCTTACACAGATGGCCAGGAATTTTCGCCACAGATCGGCCTGAATGTCTTTGGAAACACGAGCCTTGAACCCGGCTTCTTCAAATATTTTCTGAAGGTTGAGTACCCTTTGCGTCTGCGAGCTGTCACATTCACCAAAAACAATAGTGGGATCTACCGCCATGTGGTTGATTATTCCCGGAGCGTCAATTTTACTGATGATACGGCAAAGTCCGGAGAGCACATTTTTTGACGGTAAAAATTCTTTAATCTCATCGCTTGTCAGCACACCATTCTGGAGTGGCAGAACCATGGTTTTTTCATCGATGACAGACTTGAGTTGCCGTGCTATTTCCTTAACCTGCCAGGCTTTTACGGCAATAATCACGAGCCCGGGTGTGGCAACTTCCGAAATTTTGTCGGTTACCTTCACCTGTTCTACTGAAAAATCGCCGTTTATACTTTTTACCTTCAGGCCATTCTTTTCTATGGCTTCTTTGTGTGCACCTCGTGCAATAAAAGTAACATCATGTCCGGCGGCAGCTAAACGGCCGCCAAAATAGCCACCTACACCACCTGTACCAACGATTAATATCTTCATGTTAATGCTTTTGACAGTTCTTTGTGATATTTGAATGTTAGCGAAACTACGAAACTATTCAACAATCAAATTTTTATCCTTTGGATATCTTACCGAATAAACGAGTCGTAGTTCTTTGGTTTCGCCGGGAGCAAGTTCCAATTCCCACCTGAGAATGCCCGTAACGGGATTGACTTTTGCTCCGCTGCTTTCTTCCAGTTCTACCTTGATCTCGCTGTTAGCGGATACGGGATATTGGTCTTCCACCAAAACATTGGCAGAGGTATTTTTGGTATTCCTGACGGTTATTTTCCAGGCTTTTGTCTCTTTGCGGTTGTTACCAAAAAATGATTTGGAAGAGTAATCTTTCAACTGTTCCCGTTTTACAACAATTGCCGGGTCCCGTCCGATGGATATGTTCAGTGTATCTTCTGAAGTGTAGGGATTAAGCTGTGTTTTGCCCTGGTAGGTCTGATTGAAATAGATGTTGGCCTGACCGGGCAGAAGATTAAGATCGCTCCAGTCGGTGATCTGAGCCAGCAGATAAACATGAGGCGACAATTTAGGAACAGTGGCATACTGATAGCCGGCTTCGATCTGGTGGTCGCTGACAGCAACATCGTATCCCTGGTTATCAGCCGGAATGGTATAAGGAATCTGAATTTGGAAAGCAGTGGTGGTTTGTTGCTGCGTGGTGGTGACATTTTCAGGGCCAAGAGAATTAATACCACGTATTCGCATTGGCTTTTCCTGTTTTTGCTTATCATTCACAACAACAACCTCATTTAATTCCATCCGGGCCTCCGGCGTTCCATAAGATTTAAGAGGAAGGGGTGGTTGAAAATCCAGAAACCATGGTTGTAGTTCGGGCTTATAATTACTGACTGATGGATTTCCGGTAGACAACGTCAGGTTAACATTTTTCCATTCTTCATCGGTATTTTGGTAAACTTTTGCTTTGTAAACCAAAGTGAGCGGATCGTCTGTGTCGTCCACCCTTATGTCGTAGAATGGCTGCCAGCGTGCCTGACGAACGGCATAGGTCAACTGAACGGGCGCATTAACCGGTCTGTTGGTCGTAACGGAAACCTTTACGGTGCTGGTTGGACGGTCTTTTCGTGCATTAAGTTCATTTAGCTGTCGGTTGAGTTTGTCCAGTCGCTCTTTCATTTTTTTTGTATTCTGCCGGTTGGCAAAAAGAGAGGTTTCAATTTCGGTAAGTCTTTCTCTGAAGAAGTCGGTTGCCCGGATGAGTTGCTCTACATTGACGCCGGTTTCATTGCCACCAATAGATTGGTTGCTGAGCAACATCTCCCGCTCTTTTATGAAAACATCCTGTGTATTTTGCACAAGTTCGATGCTGTCCTGAAGTGCATCGCGCTGCTTTATGAGCTGTTCAATGCGTGTATCGGTTTTTGACTGTTGAAGATAATCGATACTGTGGTTGACCGAAAGAATGGTAATGTCCTTACCTGCAGCGACTTGCAGACTGTTTGGATTCAGTTGGGATGTTATGCCTTTGAAGTATAATTCGCTGTTACCTGCAGGGATATTTACCATGGTCTGACGGGTTACCTGAGCACCGTTGAGGTAAACGACGACATCCGATATTTCGGAGTCTAATTCTTTTACGGTTTGGGCATTTGCCATGGTAACCATCAGAATGGCAAAAAGAAGAAATAACGTTCTCATTTTATTTATGGTTTGATTGACAATACTTCGTTAAAATTTCACAAATCACTGGTAGTTCGTTGCTTATGAAATCAAAGAATAACACACAACATTCTCATCATAAAATCTTTGCGTCATAACGTTTCTGCCTTTAGGCTTTTTTAACGGAATAGAATCCACCGATCTGTTAAATTATTACTCTTCTTTTTTTCCTGACCACCAAACGGCTCCCTCCAGATGTTTTAGAAACAGTGGGTTGTGATACAATTCAGGCTCATGTCCCAGGGCTGTTTGAAAAACTCTTCCTTTTCCTACTTCTTTGTACCAGACCAGGGGGTGGTCGCCCATGCGTTGTTGTGCTCCTTCAAACCACCGGTTGTCATCCACTTCGTAAGAGTTTTCATCAATGGAGATTAGTACATGAACGTCGGCTCTTGGATTTCGGTCAAAACTGTACCATTCGTCAGTGATGATCCAGACAGAGTCAGGGAAATGTTCGGTGGCAGGATGCGAGCGGTCTTCAATGATGAGTTTACCTTGCTGCGACGGCGGATGCCCGACAAAAGAAGTTCCAATGGCTTCAACATACCATGGCCATTCATATTCTGTGTCTGTTCCGGTGTGCAATGTCAAAAGTCCGCCACCGTTTTCCACGTAATCTTTCAAGGCTTGCTGTTGACTTTCATTAAGGATGTCTTTGGTCGTATGTACAAACAAAACGAGGTCAAATTTTTGTAAATTGTCGGGTTTGAAAATATCTGCTTCTTCAGTGGCTGTTACGTTCCAGTTGTTTCGCTCTGCCAGCCGGCCTATGGCGGTCAGACTTTGCGGAATGGCTCCGTGCCGGTAACCCGCTGTTTTTGAAAAAGCAAGGATATTGAGTTCTGCCTTTTGTTGCTGTGCGTTGGATGAGGTTGCTATCATAAAAAATAGTAGTGTGAGATAGAATATCTGTTTCATCTGTATAAAATTTATTTATTAAGGTCTGATGGAACCCGCATGCAAGGATTTATACATGTTCTTTTGTGACAATCTTTGTCATGCTCGTTTCATCCGTATAAAATTAGTCTAAATTGTTGTAACAATGCAATTTATCATGATTTAATTGATGTTAGATTCTTCGCTTCGCTCAGAATGACAGACTGTCTAATGTCATTCTGAGGAGGTAACGACGAAGCATCTGTTCCCTGTTTTTGGTTTCTTTGGTGATTAGAGGTTAGATGGTGTTTATACATATTCTTATTGTGACAAACTTTGCCATGCCCGTTTCATTTAGTATGAAATTTAATTTTCAAAGACTAATGGAACTTGTTCCGGGTAATCGGGACTCGTTTCAATTGTCTTATATTCTGTTTGTGTGAACCATTTCTTTGTTTCTCTTCGTGCGCTCGGTGGTTGGTTATTTTACCACAGAGAGACACAGAGTTTTTTTGGTTATTTCTTGATGGAATATAGCAGGATTTTGCAAGATACGATTTTCCCAATCAAAAATATTAAGGAGAAGAGAAAATTTGTTGCCCGTAACACTGTTTTCAATATTTCTGATTTAGATCGACAGAGATATACCGCCAAAGCGTTTTTCTGTTTTTTTAGTTGCTGTCTGTTACGAGTGTTTGACTGTAAAGTTTCCAACAAAGTAAAGTATCGTTAACTGATTTCAATGCCAAAAACAGTTCCTTATCCGGGCGGAGACTTGACAGTAGGTTTTCTCAGGTGATGGCGAACGATTTGGCGGGACAAACTCAGACCGGTACTGCTGCCTTTTTTCCGGGTGCTAAAAAATATCTGAGCCCGGTCTAAAAAGCATCTTTGTTGCCAAATCCGTTGTTGTTTTAAATTTTTGAAACGAGCATGACAAGGTTCGTCTCAAAAGTTGATGTATAAACTCAATCATGCGAGTTCCATCAGACCAATGACTTAGACTTTTTTATACTGATGAATCCTCATTAACAATAAGTTAACATCGGTACAAGAATTTAAAACGCCTGGATTTTGACAAAAATATGCTTTTTATACTGCACTCATGATTGAAATGACACTTTAGTTTTTCACCGTTGCCAAAAAATCACTAATTTGGCGTGCAAAATTAATGAGTTGAACAATCAAGTGTTAGCAATATGAACCTATTTTTGATGATGCAGGCCGCTTCCCAGGGAGCTGAAATGGCTGAAGGCGAAGAAAAAGTTACCATTGATCTTATTGAACTTGTGATGCTGGGCGGCTGGATTATGATTCCGCTTTTCCTGCTTTCTTTTATTGCTGTTTATATTTTTATAGAACGGTATCTTGCCATAAAAAGGGCATCAAGAGAAGACAAGAGTTTCATGAATCGCATTAAGGATTACATTCATGAAGGGAAGATTGATTCTGCACTTGCTCTCTGCCAGTCAACTGACAATCCCATTTCCCGCATGATCGAAAAAGGGATTACACGCATTGGGCGTCCTTTGAATGATGTAAATACTGCCATTGAGAATGTCGGTAACCTTGAAGTGAGTCGTCTTGAGAAAGGATTGCCCGTTTTAGCCACGGTTGCAGGGGGTGCACCAATGATTGGGTTTACCGGAACGGTTATTGGTATGATTAAATCGTTCTGGGAAATGTCGAATGCCGGCAATAACATTGAAGTGGATATGCTGGCGGGTGGTATTTATACGGCTTTGGTTACCACTGTTACCGGTCTGATTGTGGGAATTATTGCCTATTTTGCCTACAATTGGCTGGTAGCCAGGGTCGAAAATGTTATATTTAAAATGGAGGCTCGAACCATGGAATTCATGGACCTTCTTAACGAACCGGCCGGATAGTGGTTTGAATATATGTTGCAGTACCCGGGGGTGCTTATTGATTAACTGAAACAATACAGGAACATGGCTTTAAAGTCAAGAAGTAAGATAAATCCAACATTTAGTATGTCGTCAATGACCGACGTGATATTTCTTTTGCTGATCTTTTTTATGATCACATCCACGTTGGTACATCCTACGGCATTAAAATTGTTGTTGCCTCAAAGTCCTAACCAAACAGCAGCCAAACCTTTAACAACTGTCTCTATTACACGTAATCTGGATTATTATGTCGAAGACCAGAGGGTCAGTTTTAGCCAGATTGAGCCGTTGTTGAGAAAAAAAGTCGGGCAAAATCCCGATATCTATATCTCACTGCATGTGGATGAGAATGTACCAATCAAGGAAGTGGTGAAGGTGATGAACATTGCCAAGCGAAATAAATATAAGATGATACTGGCAACACGGGCCAGGTGACAGTTTTTAGAAGAAAATTGGGAGTTGTAAGCAAAAAGACTGTAAATGAGATAGAGAAAAAATTGATGGATTTGTTTCTGGAAGACAAATAAAACAACAAAAATGACCGGTCGAACAAAAAGGGACAAACAAGCAGGTGTAATCGGAACTACCATTTTTCATGCGGTAATTCTGATTCTTCTCATGGTGCTGGGATTGTCCAGTATCCCGCGGGAAGAGGAGGGGATATTGGTCGATTTTGGTGATTCACCTACGGGAATGGGGGCGACCGAGCCTGTTTTTAATGAGCCGTCGGGCGAACAAAATACACAGCCATCCGCTCCGCCCGAACCTGTCAGTCCCCCACCTGCAACGACACCGGAGGCATCTGAAGAGTCTGTTAACACTCAGGATTTTGAGGAAGCTCCATCCATTAGTGAGGAAGAGAAAGCGAAACAGGAGGCCGAAAAGAAAAGACTGGAAGAAGAGCGAAAGCGTCAGGAAGAGATAGAACGTCAGAAAAGAATCGAAGAAGAACGTCAACGCCAGGAAGAACTGGAACGTCAAAGAAGATTGGAAGAAGAACGGAAGCGTCAGGAAGAGATGGAGCGTAAAGCTCAGGAAGCTCGTAATAATGTCACCAATGCATTCAGTAAAACCAACGGCACCGGTTCTTCTCAGGGCGAAACCGGTGATTCCGGAAACCAGGGCGCTCTTTCGGGTGAACCCGGCGCCGGCAATTACGATGGAACCGGAAGAGGTTCCAGAGGAACAGGCTTTGATCTTAGTGGCCGCTCATTAAATGGTGCTCTTCCTAAGCCGGAATACGATATCCAGGAAGAAGGAATTGTGGTTGTTGAAATAACGGTTGACCGGAATGGGAATGTCGTAAGTGCCGAACCCATCTTAAGAGGTACCACCACTCAAAATTCTTACCTCTGGCGTGTGGCCCGTCAGGCTGCATTAAAAGCCCGTTTCAACAGCGATCCTGATGCACCTGCCTACCAAAAGGGAACAATTACTTATCACTTTAATTTGAATTAACCACGTAGTGGTTAGTAATGGACAGGCAGAAGTTTGCCAGGCAGTCCTGCTTCATTATTGTTCCATAGGATGAGTCCGGTCTAAAAGGCATCTTTGTTGCCAAACTCGTTGTTGTTTTAAATTTTTGCATCCTCATTAACAAAAAGTTAACTCCGGTACAAAAATTTAAAACGCCTTGATTTTGACAAAAATATGCTTTTTATACCGCCCTCATGATTATAAAATGAGTTTTAAACAGCGGTGTACTCCAGAATTCACAGAAGAATGGATGAGTGCAGTATAAAAAGCCTTCAAACTGCTGATTTTTACCATTTTTACCCCTGACTCCTGAAGGGGGACTGCTAAAAATCAGCAGTTTGAAAAAGTCCCCTTTAGGGGATTTAGGGGTCAAAAGACTTTTTAGACTGCACTCATGGATTGATAAATTAAAGGAATTGAGAAAATGGATAAAGCAATTAATAAAACAATAACAGATTATAAAAATTGGTTCAGCAAGTATTCAGATTTTGAGTCTGTTTATGTTTTTGGTTCTTATGCAAAGGAAAACTCAAACCAGGACAGTGATATTGATTTAGCTATAATTTCAAGGGATTTAGATGATTCAAAACGATTTGATGTTCAAGTTCAACTAATGTTATTAGCTTCTCAAATTGATACACGAATTGAACCACATCCGATTTCGCAAAGTGATTTTTATTCGGATAATCCATTTGTAGTTGAGATAAAAAGACTGGATTTGAAATAACAGAAAAAGCTATATAAGTACAACGCACAACATTAAATATTTGGTTTTTAGTTGTTTATTTGGTTTATTCCGGGAAATGTGTGGAACTGCTTTGTGTTCTTTCGGCATTCGCCAATGTTTATAGCTAAAATTATCCAATAAAATGCGATGCCGAAGTTGTCGTACATATTTTTATCTAAAACACTCCCAATACTTTAAGTCCTGAGAAGAGAACTACTGCCAATAAGATATACCGAATGTTTTTGGCACCAATTTTTCTGGCATTGCGTGATGCTACCCATGCTCCTGCAGCATTGCCCGCTGCAAGAAGCAAACCATAGCTCCAGACTATTTTTCCCGCTAATAAAAAAATTACAAGTGCAACAATAGTAAAAGAAAGCACCATGAGAACCTTTACTGAGTTTGCTTTTACCAGGTCGTATCCTGCACTCAAAACAAGTCCTGCCAGCAAAAATAATCCTACACCGGCCTGGATAAACCCTCCGTAAACACCGATGAAAAAGAAAATAGCACTGTTAATAATTCGTGAGCGGGTGGTTCTTACTCGTCCTGCTTTTCCTTTTATCCAGCTGGTCGGTTTCAGAAGTATCACGAAAAACATGACAATCAGCAGCCCGCCTATAAAATAGTTAAGAAAATCCTCATTGACTTCAACAGCTATCAGGGCACCAACTAATGAACCGAAAAGAGTCGGGATGACCAGCGACCATTCTTTTTTGGGGCTGAGTTCCTTTTGACGGATAAAATTGCCCGTCGCTACAATGTTTTGCACGACCACGCCAATCCGGTTGGTACCATTGGCAACTGCAGGCGGCAGACCCATAAACATCAAAAGGGGGAGGGTTATCAGTGAACCACTCCCCGCTAATGTATTTATGACTCCGGCGGCCAGGCCGGCTAAAATCAATATGGTGACGTCTGTCATTTCCATCTATCGGGCAAAAATGGGGAAATCTTTCATCATTTGGTTTACTTTTCTGCGAACCGAAACAATGGTGTTTTCGTTGTCGGGATTACTGAGCACTTCGTCGATAAGGTCAACAACGTGTCCGATGTGCTCTTCTTTTAGTCCGCGGGTGGTGATGGCAGGGGTCCCAACGCGAATTCCCGAAGTCTGAAATGGAGACCGGTCGTCGAAAGGTACCATGTTTTTATTAATGGTAATATCGGCAAGCACAAGTGTGTTTTCGGCCTTTTTACCGGTTAGTTCGGGAAATTTGGTGCGCAAATCGATGAGCATATTGTGGTTGTCAGTCCCGCCCGAAATCACCTTGTAGCCTTTTTCAATAAAGCATTCCGCCATTTTTTGGGCATTTTTCTTTACCTGCTTTTGATATTCTTTGTACTCGGGCTGCAATGCTTCAAAGAACGATACCGCTTTTGCTGCAATGATATGTTCCAGGGGGCCGCCCTGAATACCAGGGAATACAGCTGAGTCGAGTAATGAGGACATTTTTCTGAGTTCACCTTTTTTGGTCCTGATGCCCATTGGATTGTCAAAGTCTTTTCCCATCAGGATAATACCGCCACGTGGTCCACGCAGAGTTTTATGGGTGGTTGATGTAACAACATGCGCATATTTCACCGGATTTTTCAGCAGACCGGCAGCAATCAGACCGGCAGGGTGGGCCATATCAATCATGAGGATGGCTCCGACTTTATCGGCAATGGCGCGCATACGTTCATAATCCCAGTCGCGCGAATAGGCTGAAGCACCCCCGATAATTAGTTTTGGCTTATGCTCCAGGGCAAGTTTCTCCATCATATCGTAATCAACCATGCCGGTATCTTCTTTTACACCATAAGCAATGGGTTTATAGAGCTTTCCGGAACTGTTGACCGGTGATCCGTGAGAGAGATGACCGCCGTGTGCCAGATCAAGACCAAGAAACTTGTCGCCCGGATTCAGTACCGTCATCAGCACTGCCATATTTGCCTGGGCACCACTGTGAGGTTGAACGTTGGCCCATTCGGCATCGAACAGCTCTTTCAGGCGCTCGATGGCAAGCGTTTCACTCTCATCCACCACCTGGCATCCTCCGTAATAACGTTTTCCGGGTAACCCCTCGGCATACTTGTTGGTCATACATGAGCCCATGGCTTCCATAACCTGGTCGCTCACAAAATTCTCTGATGCAATCAGCTCTATGCCGTTGAGCTGGCGCTGATGCTCTTTTTCAATCAGTTCAAAAATTTTGTCGTCTCTCTTCATTGTTTCGTAAAGTTAGGAACCCTTTAATCGTGGGTAGATGTTAAGTTAACAGATTGAAGAAGTGGCATTCTTCATGGAAATCATAAATCTTAACAGGAACAACCGACAAAAGGGCGGATATTATTTTTCAAATTTTCTCAAAGGTAAAGATTTCAGTTTATTTTTATTAGCTATTCGTATTTCAAATTTTCAACCTGATACAGAAATGTGTCTGTCCATAAAGTACCATTTGCTGTGTTACGCTTGCCGCCAGAAAACTCATTTACTAAAAGTAAACGCCGTTTTTGGCGTCTTCGCAAGCCTTGTAGCCGGTACTTTCTGACCAGACACATGATAAGTAAGAAATTTTTCCGACGTTATGGACGGGGTACTAACTAATTACTCATCAGAAAAGTGAATGAGAACTCTCCGGTAGACCGAGAATATTTTTGATTTTGATACAAATCCCAGATATCGCCCATTTTCAACAACCGGAAGGTTCCATGCCCCTGTTTCCTCGAATTTTCGCATTACCTGATCCATATTTTCATTGGCTTCTATAAAAGCGGGCGGTATGGTCATCAGGTTTTCCACTTTTGTGGTGTTGTACAGTTCGTTATTGAACATGATATCTCTTATATCGTCGAGAAGTACGATTCCCAGAAGTTTCCCGTCTTCATTCACTACCGGAAAGATATTTCTTCTGGCTTTGGCAATTATTTTCACCAGCTCACCAAGGGTTTGTTCGGGGCGGATTGTCATAAAATCGGTTTCGATGACTTTGTTAAGCCGCATCAGGGTAAGCACAGCTTTGTCTTTATGATGGGTTAGCAGCTCTCCCTTTTTGGCCAGTCGTTTGGTATAGATAGAGTGAGGTTCGAAATACATGATGGTGATATACGAAACGGTGGATGTAAGGATAAGAGGGAGAAACAGTGCATAGCCGTTGGTAATTTCGGCAATCAGAAAAATGGCGGTCAACGGTGCATGCATTACACCTGCCATGAGTGCTGCCATCCCTGCAAGTGTGAAATGAGATTCAGGCAAGCTGGCCCAGCCGAGTTCTTTTAATAATTTCGCCATAAAAAATCCGGCCACACCGCCTGTAAACAGGGTTGGCGCAAAGATTCCTCCAACACCACCGCTGCCGTTGGTGGCTGCGGTGGCCAAAACTTTGAAAATAATCAACAGGGCCAGAAAGCCCATAATTATGAAATTATTGTTCCTCAAATTGTAAAAGAAAGTATTTTCTACAATGGCGTCGGTATTTCCGCTCAACAGGGCAGAGATGGTTGTATATCCTTCGCCGTATAGCGGAGGGAAAAGGAATATGAGTAAGCTGAGAATTACCCCTCCTGAAAGTAATTTCAAATAAGGATTTTTGATTTTTGCTATCCGTTCTTCCACATACATGTTGCCCCTTGTCATGTACAGTGAAATTAATCCACCCAGGATGCCAAGTACAATATACCATGGCAGGTTGTTGAGCAGAAACTGCTCCTGGAGATGAAACGTAAATTCGGCACTCTTACCCAGAAAAAAATACGCGATGGTAGTAGCTGTCACCGACGATATCAGTAGCGGTATAACAGATGCCATGGTCAAATCGAGCATCAGGACTTCAAGGGTAAATACCAGGCCTGCTATGGGGGCTTTAAAAATACCGGCAATGGCGCCGGCAGCTCCGCTTCCCACCAGCAGGGTTATGGTCTTTTGGTTGAGGTGAAACATCCGTCCCAGTGACGACCCTATAGAAGCCCCGGTCAGAACAATCGGTGCCTCAGCACCTACAGAGCCTCCAAAACCGATGGTAAAGGTACTGGCTATTATAGATGTATAGGTATTGTGAGGTTTTAGATAGCCACCTTTTCTTGAAAAAGCATGCAATATTTTTGTGATACCATGACCGATTGAATCTTTAACAACATACCTGGTAAAGATGACGGTTAAGAAAATTCCAATAATCGGATAGGCCAGATAGAGCCAGTTTTGATGTTCAAGAGTAAATCTTCCGGTTAACAGCTGTTGAGTATAATGAATGGTATTTTTCAGAATAACAGCCGCCAAGCCACTGCCCAATCCTATAATGAAGCTCAGAATCAGGGTGAATTGTTTTTGAGGAATGTTTTTTACACGCCAGATCAAAAAACGTCCTAATAGTTTTGATGCCGTTTCCATTTGGAAAAACTGTAATGAGTGCGTTTTTGTGTCGGTTGCCAAACGCGGTTGGAATACTTGTGTCGCGCTGATTCAATCAAGTATGTATTTTGTGCGGCTGTCAGATTCTTGCCGGTGTACGCTAACCGGAGCGCAAAGGTATTTTTTAAGGACTGATATTCAAAAAAATGTGTGTTAAATTGTGTTGGGAGTATTGTTTCAGAAGATAAGGTGATTGGTTTGGTATTTTTTTCGTTCCTATTTTGTCGGAATATTTTCCAAAGTAGCAACCAAAAACTCCCAGAATTTCCGGACACTTTCCACATTGACCATTTCATCGGGTGAATGCGGGAAATTGATGGTTGGGCCGAATGATATCATATCCCAGTTTGGGTAGGTACTTCCGAGGATACCGCACTCCAGGCCTGCGTGAATGGCTTTTATTTCCGGTGTTTTTCCCCATTTGTTTTTATATACCGTTTGCATGGTTTTCAATATTTCGGAATCCATATTGGGTTTCCATCCGGGATATTGACCATCGAACCATACCTGAGCCCCGGCCAGCAGGAAAATACTTTCGAGTGTTGATTCCACGTCTTCTTTGGCCGTGTCCACCGATGAGCGTATCAAAGCTTTTACATGTACTTCTTTGTTTTTGGTCTGCACAATGGCGAGGTTGAGTGAGGTTTCAACCAACCCCGGCATATCGGTGCTCATCCTGATAACACCGTTTGGGCATGCCTGAATGGCATTGATAAGGTCGTCCTGGGTCATCTCATCCATCAAAAAATGGGGGGCTTTTGTTTCTTCAATTTTGAGTTCGAGATCAGGCTCAACGCTCTTTAATTCATTGGTGAAGATTTTTTTAAAGCGGGCAACTTCCTGTTTTACTTTATTCAGATTTTTTGCAGGAACTCCAATTAATGCAAAGGCTTCGCGGGGAATCGCATTTCGAAGGTTGCCGCCCTCAATGGACGATAGCCTTGCACCCTCGTTGGCGACAATATGTTTTAAAAGGCGGAACATCAGCTTGTTGGCGTTGCCGCGTTCGAGATTGATATCCAACCCCGAGTGTCCGCCTTTCAGTCCTGTAAGGCTAATTTTAAGGGCGGTGTAATTTTCCGGAAATTCCTCTTCCATGAATGTGAAAACGGCATTGGCATCTGTTCCACCGGCACATCCTACATATAATTCGCCCTCATCTTCCGAGTCCATGTTAATCATTATGTCACCCTTTAAGATGCCAGGTTTCAGGTGATTGGCTCCGGTCATTCCCGATTCTTCATCCACCGTGAAGAGAGCTTCTACAGGGCCGTGTTTCAGTTCTTTGCTTGCCAGCACGGCGAGTGCAGCTGCTACTCCTATTCCGTTATCCGCTCCCAGTGTGGTTCCGTTTGCTTTTACCCATCCGTTTTCTTCATACGCTTCAATGGGGTCTTTTTCGAAGTCGTGTTGTTTGTTACTGTTTTTTTGGGGAACCATATCGAGGTGTGCCTGAAGTACCACTCCTTTGGCCTTTTCCATTCCTTTGGCAGCGGGTTTGCGGATGATTACATTGCCCACCTCATCTTTTATGGTTTCCAATCCCAGTCTTTTACCTTCTTTTTCCACAAAATCGACAGCAGCAGATTCTTTTTTCGACGGGCGTGGAATTTGAGTAAGGGCATGGAAATAATTCCAAAGGCTTTCAGGTTCCAGATTTGCAATATTGGTGTTCATTTTTTTATGGTTTATTTTGGTTTCAAAATTATCTCACTTCCAGTATTAATGATCACGTGAAGGGATTATTCCCTGTCATATGTTCGGTAAAGAAGGTCAGTCGCTGAATGACTAATATCTGCCTGATCTCACCTCTAACAATATAACAATATAAAAGTTTAACAATCTAACAGCTTGACAGCCTATTTAGTAGTGATTTTCAGCAAAGCTCCCGTTTTCTGGTCCAGTTTCACTTTTGTTACGGAACTGTCGAGGAGTGAGGATGGCAAACGGTGCAAAGTACCGAACTGAGCAACCAATACTTCGGCTTCATTGAGCAAAACAGTGCGGTCGATTACTTTAACATTCACTTTCGCGGGTTTACAATAAATCAGTCCCGATCTTTCAGTTTTGTCTTCCCGGGGTTGCAACCGGCCTTTTTCAACCCCTGTTTCACTTTTTATTTCGATATAAACCGGTGTTCCGGCCATGTCGAGGTTGTCGGTAAATCCTTTTTGTTCTGAAAATCTGAAGAGTACCTGCTCGGCTGGCATTGAGGCATCAGGAATAAAAGTGAAGGTTTTGGTGACAAAAGTTGTCTCTTTTTTCCCTTTAAACAATGAGAGATACTGTTCTTCGAGTTTGTTAATGCCTTCAAGTATTCTTTCGTACGCCCCATTGTCGGGGGGAAGGGTTTGCATATCACTTTCGAGCAATCGTCTGCGGGCTTCTCTGAGCCGGTATATTTCTGCCGCTACTTCTTCGGCTGTTGCGGCACTCGATGTTTTAATGAGTTGTTCCTCGGTAAACGGCACATCGTCAAATGAGATGTCTTCGGGTTGTTTGGTGGTTTCAATTTGTAAATTCTGATGCACAGTGCCGGTACTTGTTTCATTCAGGTTGAGTCCTGTTAAAATACCATCGGGTGTCAGATTTACAGCAGCGCCGGAAGGTGTACCCTCAGACATAATCCTGAAAACACGATCGGCATCAGGTGCCCCTGAAGTATAGATACTGGCTTCAGTAATCTCCCATGATGTGCGGTCTTCGGTGATTATATCGTTGAGGTTCAGGAACCGTTGTGAATAACGGTAATATGGCCCTCTTTTTTCGATGGTTCTTTTGGCGGTAACTTCGATATTAACAACGGTTACCGGAAGATGGTAGAAAATGCCGTCTTGTTGAAGCGGTTTCTGTGCCGGAATTACATTGACTTCCGAAACATTTTTTTGTGCATTGCATGATGCAAAAGCAACCAGGAATATCAAATAAAGGATGTTTTTCATCAGTATAAAATTAGTCTAAGTTATTGGTCTGATGGAACTCGCATGATTGAGATTTATACATGTCCTTTTGTGACAAACCTTGTCATGCTCGTTTCATCAGTATATAATTTACTTAAGTTATTGGTCTGATGGAACTCGCATGTAAGGCTTTATACATATTCTTGTTATGGTATGCCTTGTCAGGCCCGTTTTATCTTACATCTTACCATCTTACATCTAAAAATCTATTAAACCAATCTTTGTCATGCTCGTTTCATCAGTATATAATTTACTTAAGTTATTGGTCGAATGGAACTCGCATGATTGATTCATTCTATACATCAACTTTTGTGATAAACCTTGTCATGCCCGTTTCATCTTAAATCTTATATCTAAAAATCTGATAATCTATTAAGGCAATCTTTGTCATGCTCGTTTCATCTTACATTTAATAAGTTGTTACGGCTGTTAGAATTGTTAAAGTTGTTAATATTATTAGTGCATTGGTTGTTAGAGTATTATAAGTTTTTTTGAATGGTGATATATAGCTATTTATTTTTCACGTTTTTCCAAAATTGAATTATCAAAGTTAGTAAAAAATAAGGCCGCGGGGTTATATTTCTGTTGTTTTAGCAAAGGCCGGGCCAAGGTTTTCTATGATTTTAGTTGCAATGGTGCCTCGCTGTCCCTCTTGAGCCGCCAGGTCTCCGGCGAGTCCGTGCACATAAACACCAACCCGTGCAGCATTAAAAGGTTCAATACCATTGGCCAGCAAAGCCAGGATAATTCCCGTCAGCGCATCTCCGCTTCCGGCGGTAGCCATTCCGGGATTTCCCGTTGGATTAAAGCGCACTTCACCCCGGGGCGAAATCACTGCTGTGTAAGCACCTTTAAGAACCAAAACGATGTTGAATTCTTTTGCAAATTCAATTCCTTTTTCCAGGCGCTGATAGTCATTTTCCGAAAGGCCTGCCAGCCTTTCAAACTCTTTGGGGTGGGGTGTCAGGATAGTTCCGGGCTGGAGGTAATTCAGATATTCTTTGTTGGCGGCCAGGATATTCAATCCGTCGGCATCGATAACCATTTTTTTATTTTGAGCTGCCGAAAGCAGCTCTCTAAAAGCTCTTTGTGAATTGATTTTTGTGCCTATTCCGGGGCCTATGCCAATAGCAGGGAAAGGTGATAAGTCAGGGAATTCGGTAAATATAAGGTCGGAACGGTCAACACTCATCATGGCTTCAGGGATGGCTGTTTGCAAAATTGATACGGCACTGTGAGGAACATGCGTGGTAAGAAGTCCGACCCCCGATTTGAGGCAAGCCATGGAGGCTATCAGGGCGGCACCCGTCTTGCCATAACTACCGGCGATAAGTAGAGCATGCCCCATGGTACCTTTGTGAGCGAAACGATTTGGGGGGGGCAGCATATTTTTAACTTCCCATGATTCGGTAATGTGCCAGGGGCTGAGGGTTTCTTCTATTTTTTTATTACTTAACCCTATGGGAAGCACTATCCACTGTCCCACCTGCGCTTTGTTTTCCGCGAAAAGAAAAGACAGCTTTGGTAATTGAAAGGTTAGCGTATAGGTTGCTTTAACAATGTTTTCACGAATGTTAGCACCATTGTCTTCGCAAAATAGTCCTGAAGGCACATCAACAGATACTTTTTGGTCATAGTTTTTGTTGATAAACGAAACAATGGACGATGCTTTTTCGTTAAGTGGTCTGTTAAGCCCCGACCCGAAAAGACCGTCAATGGCCACGGTTCCCGGATTTGTTGAATTGGGTAATGGTTTTGTGGATAAATCTGTTATTTTTGCAGATGAGATTTTCCGAAGCCTTTCGAGATTTGTTGCAGCATCAGGCGATAACCTTTCAGAGCGAATTAAGAAAATGTCAACATTTCTGCCTTCGGATATAAGCATTCGGGCAATCGCGAGAGCATCACCGCCATTATTGCCCGGACCCGCGAATATACTAAAACCTGCTGCCGGATACTTGTCAGATATCCATCGATAAGCCTGTGTGGCAGCCCTTTCCATTAAATGAATGGATGCAATAGGTTCGTTTTCAATGGTGAAGCGATCAACTTCACCTGTTTGTTTCGATGTGAGTATTTTCATCTAAATATGAGAAATGACACGTTAAACTTTAATGACAAAATGTATTTTTGTATTTATGAGCCCGGTCTAAAAAGCATCTTTGTTGCCAAACTCGTTGTTGTTTTAAATTTTTATATTCTCATTAACAACAAGTTAACTCTGGTACAAAAATTTAAAACGCCTTGATTTTGACAAAAATATGCTTTTTATACTGCACTCATTTATGCGTTAATTTTACATGACCTGATCTATTTATAAATTTGCAATGTCCAACTATCAGCGAAATACAACCGGCTTAAAAATAATGCATTATTCCCTTATCCGATTTATTTGTGGTTGCTTGAATTTCCTGATATTTGAATGTTTCATCAGTATAAAACAAGTCTAAGTCATTGGCCTGATGGAACTCGCATGAATGAGTTTTATACATGTTCTTTTGTAACAATCTTTGTCATGCTCGTTTCATCACGAAAAGTTATGAATAAATCAGGCTAAGTTCTATTTTGCACGAATTTGAGTTTTTTTTTGCCACCATCATTGTTGTTGAGAGCTTTCAGATACTCATTAACAATGGGCAAATGCGGGCTCAAATATCCTTCAGTTTTGAAAAAGTAACAAAATAACGATTGCATTGCAAATAAACCAAATTTAAAAAAAAAAAAGAATGGACACAGCTTCACAAAAACATCCCCAGGGTCTGTGGGTACTTTTTTTCACAGAAATGTGGGAACGGTTCAGTTATTACGGGATGCGTGCTCTTTTGGTACTGTATCTGACTTCCAGTATTATTAACGGCGGATTTGCTTATGCCGAAAATCATGCGCTCGAAATTTACGGAATATTTACCGGGCTGGTTTACCTGACACCGATACTCGGTGGTATCATTGCCGACCGTTTGATCGGACAGCGTAAGTCAATTATTATCGGGGGTATTATTATGGCACTCGGGCAGGCAGCTCTGGCTTATTCGGAGTATATTGCCGAGCCCGGAGCTGGCGAAGCACTTCAGGTATTGCGGGAATACTGGTTGTTTATTGGTTTGGGGCTTCTTATTCTAGGTAACGGATTCTTTAAGCCCAATATTTCAACGATGGTAGGTCGGCTGTATGCCGACGGAGACCCGCGGAAAGATTCTGCCTTTACCATTTTTTACATGGGTATCAACCTGGGGGCTTTTCTGGCGCCTCTCATTGCCGGCTATCTTGGTGAAAACATCGGATGGTCGTGGGGGTTTGGCTCAGTATCTGTCGGAATGATACTGGGAACTCTTTGGTTTTGGCTGCAGGAAAGAAAACTTGGTACCATTGGTTTTGGACCGAAACGCACTTTCCAGACTGATGTTGCCAGACTTAACGGTCGCGACTGGTTGGATATTCTTGCCTGGGTGCTCGGTATTATCGCATTCATTTATCTGTTTGTTGAAGTCTGGTGGACCCTTCCCGAAGATGTCACTACCTGGATTATTCGTATTGTTGCCATAGCAGGTATTTCGGTTATAGCTTACATTATCATAAAAAATACAACCGGCAAAACCGAATGGAGCCGTATCGGAGCTATCCTGGTGTTCTGTTTCTTTAACATCTTTTTCTGGTCGGGATTTGAGCAGGCAGGTGGAACTTTTAACCTGTTTGCCCGTGATTTTACAGACCGTGTCATTGGAAGTTTTGAAATTCCTCCTTCATGGTTTCAGTCGGTTAATGCCGCTCTGATAGTCGGCCTGGCACCGGTTTTTTCAATGCTATGGGTGTGGCTTGGCCGTCGCAATCCCAACACACCGGTGAAATTTGGACTGGGATTGTTTCTGCTCTCAATGGGTTTTGTCGTAATGTACTTAGCCGATACCAAAGCATCGGCTACCAACCTGGTGAGTCCTTTGTGGCTGGTAACAGTCTACCTGCTCCATACTATGGGTGAGCTTTGCCTGAGCCCGATCGGATTGAGTATGATCAGCAAATTGTCTCCTCCGAAGATTACTTCTCTCATGATGGGACTCTGGTTTGCTTCAACCGCCCTCGCCAATTATCTGGCCGGTGCTTTGAGGAGTATCCTTGAAGTATATCTGCCTGACATGAATTTATTCCTTTTCCTGGTTATTACATCAGGCTCAGCCGCATTGCTCATGTTTATTATTTCTCCATGGCTGAAGAAAATGATGCGGGGAATTGATTAATTGAGAGTTTGCAGTCTGCTGTAAAACCTGGATGGACTGTTTTAATATAAAAAAGCCTGCAAGACCGGTTATGAGCCGGCTTGCAGGTTCTTTTGTTATTTGGAGGGGCCGATACGACCTCTTAATAAAATTCTTGCATGCGAGTTCCATTTGACTAATAACTTTGACAAATTTTATACGAATGGAAACAGAATTGCTTAGTTGCTTCGACCCGACAAATCCGGTTTTTCGAGTCATTGAGGTTGATATTCAAGTACTTGTTTTGCAACGCTTTGTAAGTATTTTCCCAATCTTCCAATTTATTTAATTTTTTATCGTTGTCGGCAGTGCCTTGCTGAGCTTCACCGCTTTCTCCGGCTTGTTGGCATCATGACAATTTCTATCCCGACACATTAACATTCTTCCGAAGTTTTCGTTGTGAGATGCTCAAATATCAAATAATACAAGTAACCGCGTACTATTATAAAACGGGAAATAGTGATCTATTTTCAAATTAAATTTGATGACGACGCTTGTATTTGGCCGATATGTTGAGCATCGTGATAAAAAATTTATGAATAAAAGCAGAATATGTCATTATTGTTAATAAAATAGAAAAGAGTGCAGTATAAAAAAGCCTTCAAACTGCTGATTTTTACCATTTTTACCTGATCTCTAAAGGGAACTGCTAAAAATCAGCAGTTTGAAAAAGTCCTCTTTAGGGGATTTAGGGGTAAAAAGGCTTTTTAGACTGCACTCAGAAAAGGTAATTGAAATTTTGTAGGTTTTGCCGATATGTCTTTTTGCCATTACGCCGTTTGAGTTAAATATTGGATATTTTTTGTAAATTTGAAAGGGTAGCTGCTTGAAGTTTTGGGATATGACCGTACCTAAAGAAAAAGGCGAGAACACCCGAAGATGTCCCGCCTTAAATGTTTTCACAACGGAATAATCCTTATTGTGAATTGCTTCAAAATGTAATTCAAATATAATAAAAAATTAGTAGGAAGACAAAACCAAAATAATAACACCGAAAACTATTTGAGATGAAACGCATTTTAGGACTTGACCTGGGAACAAATTCTATCGGGTGGGCGCTGGTAGAAAGCGATGAAGAGCAAAAATCAGGTAAAATTCAAGGAATTGGAAGTCGCATAATTCCAATGGATCAGAATGAATTGGATAATTTCAACAAGGGAAACACTGTCTCACAAACAGCAGAACGCACCAGATTAAGGATGGTCAGGAGATTAAGAGAAAGGCATCTTCTGAGACGGGAACGATTACATCGGGTTTTGAAGGAAATTGGTTTTTTGCCTGAACACTATTTAGAGCAAATAGACTTTACTGAAAAACCAGGTGGGTTTTTACCGGGGAAGGAACCTAAAATTGCTTATAAGCCTGATAATTTTAAAGATAAATATGATTTTTTGTTTCAAGATTCTTACCATGAAATGCTCTCCGATTTTCAGGATAAGAATCCTGAATTTATACAAAAGCGAAAAAAAGTTCCACAAGACTGGACAATATATTATTTAAGGAAAAAAGCACTTACTGCTAAAATAACAAAAGAGGAACTGGCCTGGATTATTCTGAATTTTAATCAAAAAAGGGGATATTATCAACTCCGGGGTGAGGATGAGGATGTTGCGAAAAATACAAAAAAAGAAGAATTTCATGCCTTGAAGGTGGTAAAAGTAAAAGAACGGGAAGATTCTGAAGGTGCCTCGGGGAAATGGTATGACATAGAACTCGAAAACGGCTGGGTTTATCCGCGACAAAGTAATATTCGCCCCGATTGGGAAGGTAAAATTCTTGAGCTTATTGTTACATACAATCTTGATAAGGATGGAAATATTAAAACCGATAAGGAAGGAAACGAAAAAAGATCCTTTAGAATGCCTAATAAGGATGATTGGACTTTGAGAAAAAAAAGGACTGAAAATGAAATTGAAAAAAGTGGGAAAACGGTAGGAGAATATATTTACGATAATTTGCTGGATGCCCCTGATCTGAAGATAAGGGGAAAACTGGTTAGCACCATCGAACGTAAGTATTACAGAAGTGAACTTGAGCAAATATTAACCGCACAAAAGAAATATCACCCGGAGTTATCCAACAGTGAACTTTTTAATAAGTGTATCAGCAATCTTTATCCCAATAATGATATACATCGTAAAGCCTTGTTGAGTAAGGATTTTGTTCATTTGATTATAAATGATATCATCTTTTATCAAAGACCATTGAAAAGCAAAAGATCTACAGTTAGTAATTGCCCTTTGGAGTATCGGGTTTATGTTGATAAAGTTACAGGAGAAAAAAAGAAAGTTCCTTTGAAATGCATTCCAAAATCACATCCTCTTTATCAGGAGTTTCGTTTATGGCAATATGTTAAAAACCTGAGACTGTTTGAAAAAGAGAGGTTTGAAAACGGTCGGTTGCTGACAAATGTGGATGTGACAGAGCAGTTTTTGCCAGATGAGGACAAATATGTGGAACTATTTGAATTTTTGAATGGTCGCAAAACATTTAAACAAGACGATATACTGAAATTTGCGGGCATAAAATCTGCAAAAGACAGGGTGAAATATTATTGGAACTATCCGCAGGAAAAGGAGTATCCGGGAAATGAAACCCGTTACTTGATTGAGTCACGATTGAAAAAAATTGAAAATGTTCCGGATGAGTGGTTAAATTATGAAAAGATTGAGGAGTTGTGGCATTTATTATACTCGGTTACTGACAAAGTAGAAATAGAGAAGGGGCTGCAATCCTTTGCCGCTAAATATCAGTTGCCCGATTTGTTTGTCGAGGTTTTTAAGGGATTTCCCCGCATGGAACGTGAGTACGGAGCATTTTCCAAGAAGGCCATAAAAAAACTGTTGCCTCTCATGCGAATGGGAAAATATTGGAAACTGGAAAATATTAATCCGGATTTAATTGAAAAAGTTCAAAAAATTATCGATGGTGAGGCAGATGACAATATAAACGATGGGATACGAGAGCGGTTTTCTGAAATAAATGAAATGTCTGATTTGCGCGGGATGCCTCTCTGGAAAGCCTCTTATCTGGTTTATGGCAGGCATTCGGAAGCCGCAGAAGTGATTAGATGGAGAACATCTGCCGATCTGGATCAGTATATTAAAGATTTCAAACAACACGCTTTGCGTAACCCGATTGTCGAACAAGTAGTTCTTGAAGCTTTGAGGGTTGTAAAAGATGTCTGGAACTATTTTGGAGAAGGCAGGGAGAAATTTTTCGATGAAATTCATGTGGAAATAGGAAGAGATCTGAAAAATCCGGCTGATAAGCGTCAAAAAATAGCCAATCAAATTCAGGAAAATGAGAATACAAATCTTCGAATAAAGGCGCTTTTGGTCGAGTTGTTTAATGATCCGGAGGTTCAAAATGTCAGACCTTATTCTCCTGTTCAGCAACAATTACTTAAAATTTATGAAGACGGAGTGCTTAATGCAGAGAGAGATATTCCTGATGATATTCAGAAAATCTCGAGAATGGCCAACCCTACCAGAAACCAATTGATCAGGTATAAGCTTTGGCTTGAACAAAAATACCGGTCACCATATACAGGCGAAATTATTCCGTTAAATAAATTGTTTACTTCTGAATATGAGGTGGAACATATAATACCGAGAGCAAGATATTTTGATGATTCTTTCAGTAATAAAATTATTAGCGAGGCTGAAGTTAACAGGAAAAAAGACCGAATGTTGGCTTTTGAGTTTATTAAAAAGTTGGGCGGTAGTACGATAGACTTGAATTACGGGAAAAAAGTGTCTGTATTAACAGTTGAGGAATATCAGCAATTTGTAAAAGATCATTATGGCATTAATCCACACAGTCGTTTAAAAATGCAGAAACTACTGATGGACGAAATACCTGAAAGTTTCATCGAACGTCAGCTTAATGATAGTCGCTATATCAGTAAGATGGTGCGCAATCTTCTTTCTAACATTGTGAGGGAAGAAAATGAAAATAGTCCTGTTGCAAAACAATTGATTACCTGCTCGGGATCCATAACCAATACTCTCAAGCAGGAATGGGGACTGAATGATGTTTGGAATACCATCATAACGCCTCGTTTTGAGAGATTAAATAAAATGGGTGAGCAAAAGTATGGTGAATGGGTAAACAAAGAAGGAAAGCCTGTTTTTCAGATTCAAATGCCTTTGGAGTTGCAGAAAGGGTTTAATAAAAAGAGGATTGATCATCGACATCATGCTCTTGATGCCTTAATTGTTGCTTCAGCTACCAGGAGTCATGTTAATTATCTCAGTAACGAAGCAGCAAAAACTAATGCTAAAGATACCAGGTTCGATTTGCGAAACAGGCTTTGTTACAAAGAGAAACGAGGACAAAACAGAAATTTTACCTGGCGATTCTATAAGCCATGGAATACGTTTACCGAAGATGCAAAAAATGCACTGAATGATATTGTCGTTAGCTTTAAGAGCAATCACCGTGTTATTAATAAATCAACCAACCGGTACTTTAAATGGGAAAATCTTCCCGGAGGAATGAAGAAAAAGAGACTTGTAAGACAGGAAAAGGGCGATAATTGGGCCATCAGACAATCTTTGCATAAAGATACGGTGTTAGGTAAAGTTTCGCTGCGAAAAGTAAAACCGGTTTCGCTTTCAGTAGCTCTTGATTCCTGGAACAATATAGTTGATAAAGCTTTAAAGAAGAAAATTCGTTCTTTAAAAGATCAGGGATATGATAAAAAGCTGATGTTAAAATATTTCAAAGACCGGAGAAACGAGTATAACGGGGAAAATATTTCAAGAGTAAATGTTTATTATTTCGACGAAGAGATGGCTGCCCGCCGGGTTGATCTGGATACTTCTTTTAATAGTGAAAAGCGGATTGAGGGAATTACCGATTCAGGAATTAAAAAAATTATTTATGCGCATCTTAAAAATGAAAAGTATCACGGTCAAAAAGATGACAAGGGGAAAGATATTTCTCCTTATGAGCTGGCTTTTTCACCCGAAGGTATTGCAGAAATGAATGCCAATATTAAACAACTTAATGGAGGAAAACCGCATTGCCCAATCTATAAGGTAAGACTTGCAGAACCTGTCGGTGAAAAGTTTCAATTAGGTGAAACAGGCAACAAAACCGAAAAACTTGTTGAGGTGGCAAAAGGAACAAATCTTTTCTTTGGCGTTTATGCAAATGATGAAGGTGTCAGGAGCTTTGCCACTGTCCCTTTTTATTTAGCCGTGGAGAGAGAAAAACAGGGGTTACCGGCTGTTCCGCAAGAAAATGAAAATGGCGATCAATTGCTTTTTTGGCTATCGCCTAATGATTTAGTCTATGTTCCAAGTGAAGAAGACGCACATTTTGCTAATCCTAAGCAAATAGAATTAGATAATTCACGCATATATAAAATGGTGTCATCTACTGGAACCCAATGTTTTTTTATTCCACATTTTGTAGCAACTCCAATTGTGCAAACAATAGAATTAGGTCCCAATAATAAATCGGAAAGAGCCTGGGATGGGCAAATGATAAAAAAAGTTTGCTATAAGCTGTCTGTTGATCGTCTGGGAAATGTAGAAATTGAATAATAATCAGAAACAGGGAGGGTTTCACTTTGAGTGAAGTCTTCACTAAAGTACTACTGAAATTTTGACGATCAAAATTTTAAAATCCTGGTCTATGATAAAAAAAACGCTCTATTTTGGAAATCCTGCCTACCTGAGTCTGAGAAACAATCAGCTGGTTTTGAAGTTTCCCGAAGCTAAAGGATTAGATGAAAAATCAGGAAAGAACACCATCCCGATTGAAGATATAGGTGTAATGGTTCTTGACCACAAACAAATTACTATTACTCACGCACTGATAGAGAAGCTGTTGGCAAATAATTGTGCAATTGTGACCTGCGATCAATCTCACATGCCGCAGGGACTGATGATGTTGCTTGCGGGGAACACCGTTCAGGGAGAAAGATTTACCCACCAATTATCATCGTCTGTTCCGTTACGGAAACAGCTATGGCAACAAACCGTGAAATCAAAAATTACCAATCAGGCAACTTTGCTAAAGCTATCAGGAAGAGGCGTGAATACCGACAATATGTTCTTCTGGGCATCGAAAGTTACCTCAGGCGACAGCGAAAATCACGAGGCAAGAGCGGCAGCATACTATTGGGCCAATATTTTTGATATTAAGGATTTTCGTAGAGGAAGAGATGAGGCGCCTCCTAACAACTTATTAAACTATGGTTATGCCATTTTAAGAGCCATAGTTGCCCGTTCTTTGGTTGCATCAGGTTTGTTACCTGCCATCGGAATTCATCATCACAACCGTTATAATGCTTACTGCCTGGCAGATGATATAATGGAGCCTTACCGGCCTTTTGTTGATAAGCTGGTGCTGGATATTATTGAAGCTGGTTTTGATTATACACAACTCAGCAAAGATGTAAAATGGCATTTGTTAAGCATTCCGCAGTTGGATGTTTTAATAAAAGGGAAACGAAGTCCTTTGATGATTGCAGTATCACAGACAACGGCTTCTTTGTATAGTTGCTTTGAGGGCAGCAGCCGCAAAATTCTTTATCCCCAATTTGCGAACTGATATGGATCGCCTTAATGAATACCGTGTTATGTGGGTAATGGTTCTTTTTGATTTACCGACGGAAACAAAAAAAGATCGGAAGATTTACAGCACTTTCCGGAAAAAGATGCTGAACGACGGTTTTGTAATGTTTCAGTTTTCTATTTACATCAGGCATTGTCCAAGCCGTGAAAATGCAGATGTGCATATTAAGCGCGTAAAAAGTTTTTTGCCGGCCAAAGGACAGGTTGGTATTATGCGAATTACCGATAAACAATTTGGCGATATGGAACTTTTCTACGGGAAGGAAACCGTGAAGAAAGAAACGCCTTATATGCAGTTGGAATTGTTTTGAAAACAAAAAAAGCCCGGTTTTCCGGGCTTTTTTAATGCAACTGACAGCTCATTTTTTAATTCTAATTTTCAGTGTAGTGTGCTGATAATCAAATTCTTGCTTTTTGGTCTGCTGTCAGCGCCACTACAAAGATACATTTTGAAAGCAATTCACAACTACATTTTGATAGTTAATCACTCGTAATCGCTGTCAGCGCCACTACAAAGATACATTTTGAAAGCAATTCACAACGCA
>NZ_AEWI01000011.1 GCF_000191885.1 Anaerophaga thermohalophila DSM 12881 | reverse complement strand
TTTGCCACAATCAGAACATGTATAACACCATTTAACCTCTAATCATCAAGGAAACCAAATACATGGAGCAGATTCTTCGTCGTTACCTCCTCAGAATGACATTAAACAGTCTGTCATTCTGAGCGAAACGAAGAATCTAAAAAAAGCAAACATATTAAAATGTGATTTTTATTGATGCCAATAAATAATCTGTGTTCATCTGTGTCATCTGTGGTGAATTCTCAACCTTAACCTCAACCTCAGCCTCAACTTTAGCTGTTTGTCATTCTGAGCGGAGCGAAGAATCTAACATCAATTAAAGTATGATAAGTTGCATCATTTCAATAACTTAGATGAATTTTATACTGATGCAACTGATTTAAAAAAGTCTTAATTATACCTCTGCCTCATGGTATCTTTGCGCTGAAATACAATTGTTACACACAAAAAAATATACAACTATGAATTATTACATCGAAACAACGCTAAACACAGATTTTGACTCTGCAGTAGAAAAAACCAAAGCAGCCTTAAAAGAACAAGGCTTTGGTGTTTTATCAGAGATCAATATTCACGAGAAATTGAAAGAAAAACTTGATGTGGATTTCAGGAAATACAAAATTTTAGGTGCCTGTAATCCACCATACGCATACAAGGCATTGCAGCAGGAGAATAAAATTGGTACCATGCTGCCCTGTAACGTCATCGTTCAGCAGCTGGATGATGGAAAAATTGGTATTGCTGCGGTAGATCCTGTGGCATCAATGATGGCAGTCGAAAACGACAGTCTCTCTCCCATTGCAGAGGAGATCAGGGATTTGCTGGAGAAGGTGGTGAAATCGCTTTAGCGTTTCATTGCTGACCTATATAGGATAAAAGGTGGAAAGCCGACTTTCCGGTGCTGCCGGTAATTCCATGTCACCCCGGAAAACCGGGGTGCTATTTCATGTATCTGAATGTTAAGCATCTTTGTATTCGGACGGAGACATACCAAACTTTTCCCTGAAACACCGGCTAAAATAACGGGCATCATTAATGCCAACCATGAATGCCACCTGGTTAATGTTATAATCGCCAATCTTGATCAATTGTGCTGCCCTTTTCATCCGGATGTCACGGATAAACTCAATCGGAGCCATTCCGGTAAGTGCTTTCATCTTTTTAAAAAACACACTGCGACTGACCCCCATCTCTGTCACCAGGTCATCAACAACCAAATCATTGTTATCCATATTTTTCTCCATAAAGCTAATTAATTTCCGAATAAAAGCTTCATCCATAGAAGTGATCTCTGGTTGTGAAGGCTCAATTTCAATGTGACCGGCCTTTTCAAGTACCCTTTCGCTGAATAACTGTTGTAATTGCCTTTGCCGCTCAAGTAGATTATTGATGCAAGCCTTCAGATAAGAAGGACTGAAAGGTTTGGATATATATGCATCAGCACCTTTCTCTAACCCGAGCAATTGATTTTCTAAATTTGAACGTGCGGTAAGTATGATAAACGGAATATGAGAAGTCTCAATATCTGCCCTTATATTTTGAAGAAAAGTGAATCCATCCATCACCGGCATCATAAGATCACTGATGATCAGGTCAGGTCGTTTTTTTCTGGCTTTTTTCAATCCATCCTCACCATTCCACGCTTCAATAACATGATAATCACGGGTAAGTGTGCTCTTTATAAAATTCCTGACTTCCTTGTTGTCTTCCACCAACAGAATAATAACTCTTTCTGATGAAGAATGACCTTTTACATTCTCCTCTTTACCTTTGAGTTCCAGCTCATCTGAACGTGAGTCTCTAACATCCGATATGTATTCAGAAGGCAATTTCAAAACCTGCACATCCTTATCGTAATGTTCCAGGCCTTTCCGGAATAAAAGCCGGAATTTGGTTCCTTCACCGGGCATACTTTTCACTTGGATATCGGCATTATGCATATCAATAAACTCTTTCACAACAGCCAATCCTATGCCGCTGCTTGAGTATCTGTTTATTTTCTGCTCCGGATTATTTTCGAATCTGCCAAACAAGCGGTCAATCTTTCCTTCAGAAATACCCATTCCGTCATCACAAACGGCAATCTCAACATAGTCCCCAACATCATCAACGCCGACTGTTACCTTTTTCCCATCTCCAATATACTTAAAAGCATTGGACAATAGGTTGTAGATAATCTTTTCGAATTTATCAGCATCAGCCCAGATATAAACCTCCTGTGTACGATTATCAAGTGTGAACTCGATGTTCTCATCCATTGCCCTGAAACGAAAATGGTCCATCACCTGTCGGACAAATGAAACTACAGGAATCTGTTCAACTGTCAACTTCATTTTATCATTATGTATCTTCACAAAATCGAGTATCTGATCGATAAGACGTAACATCCTGTCACTGTTTTTCTTGATGATATGAAGCAACTCTTTTGTCCGGTCTGACAGTTCTTTTTCTTTAAGGACTTCTTCCAGCGGGCCGTTAATCAGAGTTAAAGGCGTTCTCAACTCATGCGATACGTTAGTAAAAAAATCCAGCTTCATTTCGGCCAACTGATGTTCAAGTTCTGCTTTATGTCTTAACCTGAAAATGGTCATCAATACATATCCGCCAAAAGTGACGATTCCCAGAAACATTACAATATAAATCATATAAGCCAGGGGCGTAACCCAAAACGAGGGAAGAACAGTTAATGGCAAACGGCGCTCATTATTGACCCACACTCCGTCACTGTTGGTCGACCTCACTTTGAAGATATATTCTCCATGAGGAATATTTGTATAAGTAGCCATTCGCTGACCGTCAATACAGCGCCATTCCCCGTCGAAACCCTCCAGTTTTACCGCATACTTAACAGAAGCGGGATATTTCATATCGAGGGCTGCAAAACCTATGGAAAAAATATTTTGATTATGTTTCAAGACTATCTCATCGACTGCATCAACTGGTTTCTTCAAGACACTCTGTTCTCCAGGCACCACTTCCCGGTTAAAAAGGCGGAAGCCGGTAAAACTCAAAGGAGGGACAAATGAGCTTTTAGACAACATATCGGGATGAAACCACAGTGCCCCCAGATGATTACCAAACCAAAGATTTCCTTTGCTGTCTTTTATATGAGATGATTCAGAAAACCGAAGATCATAGGCATAGTCGGTCTGATGATAATTAAGAAATGACTGATCCCGAGGATTATAACGTGAAAGTCCGTTTTCTGTTGACATCCAAATGTTTCCCTTGCTATCTTCAAGTAAAGCAAACAAAACATCTGATGGAAGTCCCTGGTCTACTGTATAATGCTCGAAACGAGGAACAGAATCTTTCGAAAAAGAAACAAGCCTGTTCAGTCCTCCTCCAAATGTGGCAAAATACATCACTCCATCCGAGGCCAACAGTATATCATGCACATCATTATTACTCAAACAGGCCGAATCACCTGCCGTATAGACATAATGCCGGAAAGAAATATTCTCCACATTTTCAAATTCACCATCAAATACAACCAAGCCGTTAGTAGTAGCAGCCCATATTTTTTTATCAGGCCCCGAAGTAATGAAACGCACACGATAACAGGATTCGAAAGGATATTTATTAAAATGATTCCGGTAATTAATAAATTTCAAATTATTATCGGACCGGTAAGGGTCCTCAACCATATTGATACCGCCTCCGTATGTAGCAATCCACAATCGTCCATTCATATCTTCAAAGATATGATACACACTGTTATGACTCAGGCTATACAAATCGTCTTCACTACTTTTAAAATGATAAAACATATAACAAAAATCGTCTTCGCCACCACAGGGAACAGCTTTGATCAGCCCTTCTCCTTTCGTTCCTATCCACATAATACCATGTTTTCCCGCAACAATCGAGTAGGCTGTGGCATCCGAAAAACAGGCATTTTCATGTAGCTTCCCGTCAGGACCCAATCGTCCCAGAAAATTGTGACCTTCATCATAAACCGATATCACATCAGATTTGGTGGCTATCCATATCCGCCCCCGGTGGTCCTCGGCCACAGCTCTGACTTGGTTATCGTTGATGGTTTTCGGAAATTTTTCCGGGGTCAACAAATTAAAATTGCTGTGTGGAAAGACAAACTTATCGAGTCCTTTGGCACGGGTGCTCATCCATAAATTACCCTGACGATCGGAATTCATCGAGTGCAATCGGTCCGACAGGGACATTGGGTCTTCCCCTTTTCCCAAGAACGGAACCAGCCGGTTGTTCTTCCTGTCGAAATAAGACACTCCGCCTCCCAGCGGATGTATCCACAATATTTGATTAATATCTTCATGGATCATGAATTTCGGACAATCGATATCTTGAAAAGAGTGCCCCTTGATATTATAATAGACAATTTCCCCCTCCGCTTCATTAAATCTGGCAATGCTATCAATATCCTGTTGTAGCCAGACGTCTCCATAGCTGTCTTTCCAGGTATAAAGAATAACATTGCTTTTCAGCTTCGTTTTTGATGCGACTGAATAATGAACATACGCTTTCCCATTGTTTTTATCGTAAATAAAAAAACCATCATCACCTGTAGCAATCAAACATTCTTTTTGTCTGAGCAAATAAAGTGCAATGATGTTTCCCGCAGAAGGAAGTTTCAGTAACGAAAATTTTTGGTTACTTTTATCATATTTCCAGATATGTCCTTTCTCTGCTCCAAACCAAATCTCATTGCCAAAGTCTCTGGCAACAAAAAAAGATTGTTTAGTGGTTCCATTTAATCCTTTCTGGTTAAAAAACAAACGGGTATCGGAATGATCCTCCGCACTGATGAAACACAGCCCGTTGCCTGTAAGCAACCATTCATTACCATTTCTATCCTCAAAAACACTATTAATTGTATTGGAAGCAATGTTTCCTGAGGCCAAGGAAAAGAGCTGACTGGTAAGGGTGTAAGAAACAGAATCGGTTACTACACGAATACCACCCTGACTGTCACTCAAAAGCCATGTGGTACCCCCAGGAAGAGTTACAATCGTTTCTACCGCAATTTCCAACTCCTTTTCTTCCGGAACATTTACAAATTTCTCATTCAGCGGGTCAAAACGACAAACATCCTTTCCATAAGCCAACAGCCAGATAAAACCGTATTTGTCCTCTACAATATAATCAATACGGCTGCTGGTAATCTCCACATCATCACCAGGTCGTATCTTGTAATTGGAAAACCGGTAGCCGTCGAAACGACTCAAACCATCCCAGGTCGCAAACCACATGAAGCCACGACGATCCTGTAAAATGCTCATTACTGCATTTTGAGACAACCCGTCATTGGAAGTGTAATGCGTCCAATGATAATTCTTTTGAGAAAAAGAAAGAACGGCTCCAAACAACCAAAAGCACAAAAATACCCGGCTACGCCTCATTAGTAACGTTTTTGAAAGTACCTGCCGACAAAGCAAAATAATAAACCATAGCAGTGATTTTTCTCAACTCCACAAAAAGGGCAATTCCTGATAATCCTGTACCCTGAAGTTAAATATTCCCCGGATTTTCACCCGGGGATTATCCAATTTTTGCGACTCTGTATTTTCAGACACTATTTTATTAAAACCTCAGATTTCTGCACTCCCTCACCAAGTTCAACAAAAGGTTGAATATCATCAACACTTTTCTGCACAATGTTCACATTACGGGTCAAGGGACCAAACACGGAAATTGCTCCCCCTTGTCCGGTTTCAAACCCAAAGCCTTCTATATCAACATTTTTCCCGTTAAACAACATCAAAGCCGGCCCCTCTTCGGCTTCAACAATGATGTTTTTAAATACTATTCCATCCGCATCAATGACAGAGATGCCTCTGGTTGCACGTAAAACTGCATTTTCCAGATGAATATTTTGAAGGTTCATCTCCGGCAATCCCATAAAAAAAGCGGCATTTCCAAAACCATTGGCCCGGATATTTTTCATAAAGATATTCCTGAACGATGGCGTTTCTTCAGTCACAGGCACAGGTTTTGCCTCTTTACCGGACGGGACACTATTCCCCCCGTCATCCAATAGCGGTGCATTTCCTCCGTAAAACAGGTTGAAACGAATGGGTTCGGTGGGAATATCTATCATATCAATATTAAAGATATAAATATTTTCAACAACACCACCCCTTCCACGGGTGCTTTTAAAACGCAGACCGACATCGGTTCCTATAAACGTGCAATTAGCAACATGCACATTTCTGACACCTCCCGACATTTCGCTGCCAATGACAAATCCTCCGTGGCCATGGTATACCACATTGTTTTTAACAATCACATTTTCGGTCGGTACACCCCTGCGACGGCCATCTTCATTTTTCCCCGATTTAAAACAAATGGCGTCGTCTCCTACATCAAAACTGTTGTTATAGATTAGTACGTTTTTACAAGATTCCAGATCCAATCCGTCACCATTTTGCGAATACCAGGGATTACGAACCGTCAGGTTACGGATGATGATGTCCCGGCTCATCAACGGATGAATGTTCCAGGCCGGTGAGTTCTGAAAAGTAGGGCCGTCGAGCAATACTTGTTTACAACCTTTAATGCTCACCATCACGGGACGAAGAAAATCTTTGATCTTTTCGAAATCCTCTTTGGTTTTCAAATCAGGGACATTAAAATTATCACGTGAATCGCCGGCTTTTGACTTTTCGGAAGGATACCATATTTCCCCGTCATCACTGAGTACACCTCCTGAATTAACAAGTTTTTTCCATTGGCTTTCCGTCATCTTGCTCTTTTTTACAGGGCGCCAGGCGTCGCCGTTTCCATCGAATATGCCATTTCCGGTAAAAGCAATATTTTCAAGGCCGTGCGCATGAACCGGAGACATACACCGGTAGGTATTTAACCCTTCAAAGCTGGTATCTATTAAAGGATAATCATCAAAATCGGAACTAAAGTGAACCACAGCTCCATCTTCCAAATGAAGATCAATGTTGCTTTTCATGATTATCGGACCTGTCAACCACAAGCCGCGAGGTACCACTACCCGTCCTCCTCCCTTTTCAGAAACATTGTCTATGGCCTGTGCAAAGGCATCGCTGTTATCGAAAACACCATCTCCAACGGCTCCAAAATCAACAATTGAAACTGCATAGTCAGGGAAAACAGGTTCCTCTACCCGCGGCATATCAAATTCTATGTTATCATATATGAAACTGTAGTCCGCCTGGTCGTCTCTTTCATTTTTTTCACTACAGGCAAAGCCTCCCGTGAGGAATACTTCTGTTACTAATAAAAGAACACTTATTCTCCAAAAAACATTTCTAACTCTCATCATTATCCAAATTCTTTAATGCGTTAAATACTAATTGGGCCACAGCAGTAGCTCCTTCGGGCTGAAAATGGGTATTATCATTCTGACCTTCCGGATAAGCCATATATTTCCCGGCCGGTAAATTCATAAAATAATGCTTACTCACGTACTCTTTACCTACTTTGGAAAAATGATCCATAGACAACTGATTCAGGTCAATTAATTTCACATTCATCTCCCGGGCTACTTCCTTCACGGCAGCAGGATAATCGCCATGAACATTTTCCAAATGGCCATCTACCCAGGGATAATTTCGGGCCACAGGCGTCAGAAGAATCGGAGTTCCTCCCTTTTGTCTGGTTTGGGTTACAAAAAGTCGAAGAAATTCTTTATATCCTTCGATATTCACATAGCGTAAAGGTTTGTTTTCTGATGCATCATTGTGCCCAAACTGTATGAAAGGCCATCACGAAAAGAAGGGTAAATTTTGTTTTTGTAAACATCTTCTTTTTTAATTATATACTACTTCTAAAATGATCAATTCATAAATACTGAGGTGAGACACGCTTCAATCGCCAATCCCCTTCCTATTCAAAAAGCTTCAGTATCCGGAAAGGGTTGCAGGTGATTTGCTCCATGCAGTACGCTCTTCTTAGCTCTTCTCCCTCTCTTATTTTAAAGGTTTAATTCTGAACCAGTCAATATTTACATTTCCGGCATCGTTGATTATCCCGTCACGCAGGGCAAAATAGCCGATCTTTGCACCTATCCAACGACCGGGAACAGCCTGAAATTCTTCTCCAACGGTTTTAAACCGCCGTCCGTTTTCACTGAAACTGAAACTGCAAAGCGCTCCGTCTCTTACTTCAATACGGAAATACACGGTATTATTATCCACTTCCTGCTCATAGAGTACCTCTTCGTTGCCACCTTTTCTTGCCCCTTTACAACGAACTACACAAACCAACAGTTTCTTGTTTTCCTGTTTTAACGAAATGTATTGATACGAATCCCCCATCACAACAAAACCGGTCTCCTCTCCATCGAACCTGTGATTGAAGGTCAGCTTGGTGGTGGCCACAAACTTAACGGCCGGAAATTTCTGCAACAGCATATTGGGTACGCCCCACAGGTTCCTGGCTCCCTGGGGACGAGGACGGCAATTGAGCCGGTAGTATCCCAGGTTTCCCGAAGGATAACCATATTTTAATTTGGGATTGGCATGCCATTGCCATTGTACACCAGTGGTATAGCTGTTAAATTCATCATTCTCAGGGGGCGTAACCACCTGCCAGTCGGTATCGATATCGGGTTTTTTATAAGTCAGAACAGGCTCACCCACACCGTTGCCATCGAAGTCTTCGCCCATCACCGGCCATCCGTCGTGCCAACTCATAGGCTGTAAGTGCACAACCCGTCCGTAAGCCTCTTTATCCTGAAAATGAATAAACCAGTATTCGCCTTTCAGGGTTTCTACCCATCCACCCTGGTGCGGCCCGTTTATATTGGTAGAGCCCTGCTCCAGCACCCGCTTCGCTTTATACGGACCAAACGGACTTTCGGAACGCATGGCCAACTGCCACCCGTAAGCAACACCTCCTGCCGGGGCAAAAATGTAATAATAACCATCGTGTTTATAAAACTTGGCACCCTCAACGGTCGGGTTATCGTCATGACCGTCAAAAACCATCACCGGTTCCCCAATCAGCGACTTCCCGTCGGGTGTCATTTCATGAACCATAAGTACAGACTTGACACCGGCACGACTGCCGGCAAAGGCATGTACCAGGTAAGCTTTCCCGTCATCGTCCCAAAGCGGACAGGGATCAATGAGTCCTGTGCCCGCCTTTACAAGATGTGGTTTTGTCCACGGCCCTTCCGGTTTTGAAGCTTTCATCATATAAATGCCAAAATCGGGATCGCCATAGAAAATGTAAAACTCACCATCCTGATAACGAATGGAAGGTGCCCACACGCCGTTTCCATGCTGTGGCGTGGAAAAGTGATCTTCAGGATATTGAGTATCCAGTGCATAACCAATCAAATCCCAATTGACCAGGTCTTTCGAATGTAAAACCGGCAAACCGGGAACACAGTTGAAACTCGATGCCGTCATATAATAATCATCTCCTACCCTGCATACATCGGGATCGGAATAATCGGCATGTATTATTGGATTCTTATAGGTTCCGTCACCCTGATCGGCAACCCATACTTCTGAAACCGCCCCCTCCTGTGCATAAACAGCCGGGGAAACCATCGTCAGAATTGCCAATGATCGAAGTAGTTTTTTCATCCGTATAAAATTTATTTATTAAGGTCGGATGGAACTCGCATGCAAGGATTTATACATGTTCTTTTGTGACAAACCTTTGCCATGCTCGTTTCATCCGTATAAAATTAGTCTAAGTTATTGATCTTATGCAACTTATTATGCTTTAATTGATTTTAGATTCTTCGCTCCGCTCAGAATGACAAACAGCTAAAGTTGAGGCTGAGGTTGAGGTTAAGTTGAGGTTGAGAATTCACTACAGATGACACAGATGAACACAGATTATTTTTATTGGCATCAATAAAAATCACATTTTAGTCTGTTTGCTTTTTTTAGATTCTTCGCTCCGCTCAGAATGACAGACTGTTTAATGTCATTCTGAGGAGGTAACGACGAAGAATCTGTTCCCTGTTTTTGGTTTCTTAGATGATTAGAGGTTAAATGGTATTATACATGTTCTGAGTGTGGCAAAACGTTGTCATGCTCGTTTCATCTTACATTTAATAAATTGTTACAGCTGTTAGAATTGTTAAAGTTGTTAAGATGTTAATATTGTTAGGATTGTTAGGATTGTTAAGATTGTTGCTTTTTACTCTTGAACCTTTATCATTACCCGTTGATATCTTGTTAAATTGGGTGTTCCATTATCTGTCACTTCACAAATGATGTGAATGGTGCCCCCCTCTTTTGCATTATTTGGAATCCTAAAGGCAGTTTTTGGCTTCTGAGCATTCTCAATTGAGACACGATCGCTAAAGCTATCCGCTTCTACGTATTGCCACCAGCGATAAGTCAACTGATCGTTATCCGGGTCGTATGCTTCGGATTGTAACTGTACCTCTTCTCCTCTCTTTGCCACCAAGTCGCGGGCATGTTTCAGGGCCACTACCGGTGCATGATTCGCCTCATTGTATGGTTTCACGCACCAGTCGGCGCGGGCTGCAAAATCCTTCTGGAGCGGTTCACTCCAACGCCATATTGGTTTGAAATATTCGTACATCAATTCTTTCTTTTCCGGGTATCGTTCCCGCATATAGGTACGTCCCCAGGCACTTTCCGTATACCAACGTCCTTCCGGATATACATATCCTTTCTCCGGAACCTCGTCCAACCAAGTGTTGGCACGCACGTTTACATAACGCCCTCCCCAGCCTCCATACGCGGGTGATTCCATGCTGCGCAATCCGGTCGGCATCGTATGGAAGAATGACGGGGAATCTCCTTCTGAACGGAAGCGGCCATCATCATGAGCTTTATACAAGGAGCATAGTGGCCCATGCTTTTCGAGTATATTCTGTTTCATCCAGTCTGCAACGAAATATGCTTTTTGCTTTTCCGGTTGGATTTTGTCCCACTCATAAGCTACTGCCCAAAATTGGTCGCTGATAATCGTCAAGATATTATAGGGCTCCCATACCGGCCGGATGTATTCCTGATAGGTTGGGTCCTGTTCCCAGATACAATAGAGACGTGCTTTATTGGCCACATACTGCATTTTATCCGGATATCTCTCTTCAATGGTTTTCAAGGCACGAGCAATTGTATTGGTTCCACCCCAAGCCTGTAACCAAATCGGACGTTCATCCGACTCATCCAGTAAAGCTTTTACAATCAGATCCGATCCCTCCGTTTCTTCCTCCATATCTCCCTCAGATTTGATATTGCCTAAAACCGTAATCGATCTCACATACTCCGGTGTCGGGTAATTTTTATCATGTTTTATCAGATTCGGATAAACCGCTTCGTAAGCATCCAAATATGGTTCCATCCAGTCATTACCTGCCCAACGGTGTCCTTCCCAATGATATTGGGAGCTGGTGGTAATGATCCCTTCTACATCCCAATCGTTCATATAGAGCATAAAACGAACCATCGAACATTCGTCATCGATCTCGGCGTCGGTCGTGACAATCACCCGAGGGCGTATTTCCGGCTCTACTCGAGTCATCGCACCTTTACTACTGCCGGTCATGTTTATTCCACAAATGACGACGCTGCATCCCAACAGGATTAAAATTCTGAAATTATTCATTACAGAGACTATTGATGTATTTTTCTAAATAAGTATATCCGTCAGGCGCGATTTTATTACGATCCTCCGGATTGTTTGGATCCAGTTCGTTGGCAATTTCCCATGCATCCGGTATTCCGTCGTGATCAGAATCAACCGGTGCGGGTGTGCTTTTCAGTTCCGGCCAGCCTCCAACATCACTTGGAGAATCAATTATTCCACATTTCTGAGAAGGATATGTAACACTATGTTCGCTCTTATATGTAGCTCCTTCATAGGTAGCATATCCGCCTTTCACTTCCTCTATAATACGGCTGTCCACTCCGTCTCTTTTCGGATAAATGGCCCCGGCATTCTCCAACACAGCCAAATAAGCTTCTTCAGCAGATTCCTGACGTATAGGCATCGCATCCCAGGGTTGTTCCAGTTTCAGCTTAGCGATGTGATCCGAGCCCCCGGACACTTGAATTCCTCCATTCCAGTTATCAGCTGTAACGGTGGGGTTGCCCACTACATAATTATCCGCTACATACCATTTGCCGTAATTATCAATATTTTCACGATATGAAGGTGCTGCTATACGGTGAGATACTTCGCCAGGTTCGGTTGCCGGACCTGGTTTATAATAGTTAGCCACCATATTGATATAGAAACAGTCTCCTGAGTTATCCGGCAGGCTCGTATGTACATACTCACCACCATAGCAACTATTATATCCCCAGTTGTAAATCACATTATTCCGGTAATCATTGTAACCTCCCCCCGAAGCAAATCGTGGATTACGACTCGAATGATGGGCGATCAGGTTATGATGATAGGTACTGTAATTGGAACCCCAGATGCCGCCGAAACCGTGCGAACCTTTTACATGATTAGAATGATACAGACTTTCCGTGATCATGCACCACTGGATGGTGACGTTTTCGCAAATATAAATTGAGAGGCATTCGTCTATACTCCAACTGGCCGAAACATGGTCAAGGATAATGTTTTTTTGGTGCCTTCCACTGATTGCATCATCATCACGTCCCGATTCATCTCCCAAACGTATGCGGATATAACGCAGGATCACTTCATCGGCACCGATATTAAGCGGATAATGTCTGATGCAGATACCGTCGCCGGGAGCTGTTTGCCCGGCAATGGTGATAAATGGATTTCTGATGGTGAGTGCTTTCTCCATGTCTATGGTACCGGAGACACGGAATACCACCGTGCGGGGACCTGTTGCCTCCACTGCTTCGCGCAGACTGCCGGGGCCCGAATCGTTCAAGTTGGTCACCTCATATACCTTTCCGCCACGACCTCCTAAAGTATATTTACCATAACCCTCCGCACCAGGGAATGCGAGTAACTGTTCATTCTCTATCTCTTCATTTTCTGTATTTCCGCATAAAAATAAAAACATACTCACTAAAACAATAATTATTATTCTTGAGTCCATTTAAAAATATTTTGATGTTTTAATTTCGTTTTTTTTTAATGAATTTGTATTCAATTTTATATCAATCAACATGCCACCTATTGGCCAACATTTTAAATAACAGATTATTAGTTACTTACCTACATGTAGCTCTCATATTCTCAAATACCTTGTAGTATTGGAGGTGGCGAGTGACATTGCCTCCATAATTCAACAATATTGAGTTCACTCCGAAAAGCCGTATAAACCTTAAAAAATTATAAAGTTCCATCAGACCAATAACTTAGACTTATTTTATACTGATAAAAAAAGAACCTCAAATCCCTGAACTCAAAACTCCCTGAAAATCCCAGTTATCTTCACCACTAAGTATGTTTTTCGGAGTATATTTCAAAGCCTCTTCATCGGTCAATTGGTGCGACCATGGTACTCTCTGCCTGGGCGCAGCACCAGGGCCATAAGATTTGTACTCAGCATAAAAAGCTGTCGTTTCCTTTGACGGGTCGCCCCAGTTATGCCAGCCTTCAGGTTTTATATGTTTGTCAAGAAAACAATTAATAAACACCGTATTGGCATAAGGACGCCAGGGACGGCCCAGATAAAATGAATTCTCCGGGGCATCACCTGTTATTCGACAATCGATGAAAACAAACCCGAATTCCTTCTCTTCACTAGTGGATGCTGCAGTAATATAACCGTGGTCTTTGCAGAAAATTTCACAATCCTCAAAAACTGCCGTTGACCAACCAAAAATAAAATCGACGGTTCCCTCTATGTAGCAGTTCTTGTAATACTGCCGGCTATTCTCCCCATGTGGATACAGCGTATCCTGATTCCCGAGAAACCTGCAATTTTCGAATACCACACGATCGCCATCTACACGTACCGCCACGGCCTGTCCGACCCGACCGGCTGAATTTTCGAAAGTGATGTTGCGGGCTGCAAAGTCATTCCCGAAGACAAAAAAACCCGAAGAACCTGTAGTCCCCATCTCTTCACCAAAACGATTTTTCTTTGAGGCATAATCGTCATTAGTAATGATGGTTTTGAACCGGTCTTCACCGATAAAAGTCACATTGGTTTTAGATGCCGGAAGCACCAGTTTCTCCTTGTAAACGCCGTTTTTTATGAAAATAGTGGTGCGTTGTTTCCGAAAATCGGGTGCCGCATCAATGGCTTCCTGAACAGTTTTAAAGTCGCCGGAACCATCGGCAGCAACGGTAAAATCCTGAGCAGAAACATCTGATAACAACAGAATTAAGACAAATGTGATTATTAGTTTCGACTTCATATTTTATTCCTCAACATTCTTTTAGAGTTTTACAAATGATTGGTAACATAATCAAAAACATTGCGTCAGTGCGCCTTTAAGCTTAAGTTTTTTAACGGGCTTTTGATTCCTCCCAATGCGCTTTTTCGATAGAGGCCATAATAAACGGGCCAACCGCTTTGGGATCGTTGTCGCGAACCGGTTCGGAAATATAGTATTCGTAAGACCCGTCTCTGTATGGATCTCCTCCCAAACCGGCCACGGCACAAACATTCGTGATACTTATGGTTCCATCCTCTTCTTCTTTAATGAAATGTTCGATAATTCCATCATAAGCTTTATCAGCAGCTTTCGCATAATCCACGTCGAGATATCCATTATTCAAAGACTTATATATGAAATATGTAAACATCGTACTGGCAGATGATTCAAGATAGTTACCCGGGCGATTACCCATATCAAGCACCTGGTACCACAAACCTGTTTCGCTGTCCTGGTATTTTACAATTCCCTTTGCCAGCCGGTCAACTACAAATAACACACTGTCGCGTCCGGGATGATTCTCGGGAAGATAATCCAACACATCAACGAGTGCCATGGCATACCAACCAACAGCACGTCCCCAGAAATTAGGAGACAGACCTGCTTCAGGGTCTGACCATTGTTGTTCGCGACTTTCGTCCCATCCATGATAGAACAATCCGCTTTCGGGATCGTAATGATGCTTATTGATCAGCATTATCTGATGTACCACATCGTCAAATAATTGAGGTTCATTGAATTCCTTGCCATATAGTGCCAAAAACGGACACCCCATGTAAATCCCGTCGAGCCACATCTGATGGGGATAGCGCTTCTTGTGCCAAAATCCGCCTTCCGAAGTACGTGGATGAGTCTCCATCTGGCTTCTCAGTAACCGAATCGCTTTCAAATACTTTTCTTCCGGGCTCAGCCTATAAAGGTTAATGAGGAAACGACCGGGACTCACACGGTCAATGTTGTAGTCGGACAATTTATAGGTAAGAATTTCTCCTGAATCCTGCACCATGGTGTCGGCAAATGCTTTTACATATTTGAGGTAGTCCTCATTACCTGTTTCTTCATAAAGTCCCAGATAAGCATTCATCATCAGTCCGTGCGTATATTCCCATTTGGGTTTTTCCCTGAAATCGATCATCCAGGCTTCCGGATTTCTTTTAATATCAGAATCTGCCATTTTTTGGGCATACTCCAAAGGGGCTATTTTTTCTTTTGAAGCGCCTTGGTTACAGGATACTACCAAAGCAGGGATAATAAAAACCGTAAAAATAAACTTGAGTCGTATCATCATTATCAAATTAATCTAAGTCATCAGGCGATATAACAACCTGTTTTTGTGTATTACAATATTATAAAATCATCTGTCTTATGCCAGAAGATATATTGACGATTAATGTAGGACAAATGACCATAATTTTTAAAATTATCTACTTTCTGATAAAAAACTTTGCGTCATTGCATATCTGTGTTTAGGCCTTTTTTCAACAAACGATTGGTCAAAACAGAAGCCAGAATATCCGAAAAGAAATTAGGAAACTCCCCCGAAGAAATCCGGGAGAGTATCACAGCGTTTTCAGACATCCTCATCCATCAATAATTATCACGTTGCGGAAAATCTTCTTTATTGGTAATAGCGTCAAGAAAATCCTGCGGATAGGGGCGCAAAGTATGTCCTTCGTTGATATTGGCAGCTGCATCGGGATTGTGAGCTTTGACACGTTCTACCAGTTTACCGGTACGTTTAAGGTCGAACCAGCGAAGTTGTTCACCCACAAACTCACGGGCTCTTTCGTCAAGAAGAAAATCGATATTAAGGTCACCGGTCGTAACTTCCATCGCTGATTCATGACCCGGAACAGCTCTTTGCCGGCGAAGTTGGTTCAGATATTGAAGCGCTTCTGTTGGGTTGCTGTCCATTAATCCTTCGGCTACAATCAGGTACATTTCCGAAATGCGCATAACAAAAGCATCACGGGAACTACGGTCTTCACCTTTTGATGCCCTTGTGGGATCGCTGAACTTATCGATCTGAACATATTGCTTACGATTTTTGACAGAGCCGTCTTCCTCATAAACATCACTGAGATCAAAAATCTGGTAACGGCCTTCGGCCCAGGCCCGCTGCTCCGGTGTGGCATATCCGTTAATGGTCCAGATAGCCGTATCGGTCATATTCGGGTAGTCCTCTCCTTTGTTTTCGGGCGCATTCATAATCCAGAGCCACTTAAACGAGCCAGCCCACCGCTGATCATTTTCCTGATCCATCAACTCCAGCATAAACTTGGTTGGCATGTAACGGTTAAACGGCCTACCATTCAATACATCACGAGTCATGCCAGGCTGATCGTCATATTTCATGCAATACATCAGATGAAGGTTGTTTCCCCCGTTTCGAATCTGTGCTTCATTATCGAGTTCGAGATTCAGCAGATGATCGGTAGAATAATTGACGTACCAGATCACTTCGCTGTTGGCTGACCCCTCACTGTTGCTCATATTCCACAGCGCTTTATAATCTTTAAACAACTCAAAAGGGCCTGAATTTATCACTTCTTTGGCCAGCTTTGCAGCTTCTTCTTTCTGACCTCGGGTCAACAACATTCTTGCTTTAAAGGCTTTGGCAGCCCAACTGGTGATGCGTCCGCCTCTTTCTTTCTCTTCGGGACAATTGGTTATGGCAACATCCAGGTCATCTAATATCTGATCATATATAGCACTCACCTCTGTTGCATTGGCCGTTGTAATAACACCTTGCGACTCATCGATAGAGAAATGCGTTTTCCCCCACATCTCAACCACATGCCAGTAGTAGAAAGCCCGGAGAAACGAAACTTCTCCCAAAAGAACATCTTTGTTTTCCATCTCCACTTCATCAAGACGTGCCACGGCAGTATTGCAGAAGTTAATGGCTTTGTAGAGCCACGCCCATAAATTATTAAGCCCTCCGTTATCGGCTTTGAAATCGGTTGAATAATCATTGACAGGAGTGTTGGTATGTCCGGCGCCTTTTGTAACAATATCGGTACCAGTAGCTGTAAAATTGGAAGCCTCTTCCCTTCCATACCAATATCTCAGTGGTGTGTAGCAGGCATTCACCAGGCTCTCAACACCATCGGGGGTCGTGTAATACGGATCGCTTGTTAGTCCGCTTTTGTAGGTTTCCTTCAGAAAATCCTCGCAGGATAAAAATGTGAAGGTAATCAATATGGTTATCAGAACTTTGACTTTCATTAGTATATAATTTTTTATTTTTAACGCCTATAAGGAACGCGTCCCGGATAATCGGGGTTCGTTTCATGTTTGCTTTTTTTTCTTCTATATTCTCATATCAAAATTTACTCAGCGTCTTAGCACATCTGCGTCTATATGCCTTTTTATCATTAAAACTCGAGGTTAACACCAAACACTGTCTGCTTCGTCAACGGATAGTTAAGGCTTCCGCCACGTTCGGGGTCATAGTCATCCAGATCGCTGAATGTAAAATGATTTTTGAGTGTCACATAGAAGCGGAGTTTAGACAAGTTGAGTGAATTAAGCACTTTAGCGGGAAAGTTATAGGCCAGGCTAATGTCCCTGATCTTCCAGAAATCACCTTTCACATGGCCTAAAGAACTGTAATAAGCCCTGTTCTTGTAACTCAGATCTTTATTGGCACTAGGGAACTTATTAGAAGGGTTGTCTTCAGTCCAATAATCAACAGCAGCCCCGTTTTCGAGGGCATCGGACTTAAACAAATGATAATACTCATAATCAAAATAATGTCCGAATCGACCATAAATAAAGACAGACAAATCTACATTCTTATACGATACACGATTGGTGAGACCAAAGGTATACTTAGGTGAACGATTAAATACGACGCGGTCATCGGGAGTAATTTCCCCGTCCCCGTCCACATCGGCCACTTTAATATCGCCGGGCTGTTGTCCATGCAAAGCAGCTTCGTCGGCTTCATCCAGTTGCCAGATACCAATTTGGTCGTAGTCATAATTTACCGAGATAGGTTCACCCACGAACCAGTTATTGGCTACATCGCGATCGACGCCGCCACTCAGCTGTACAATTTCGTTCCTGTTCCATGTAAAAGTGAAATCAGTATTCCAGTTGACATTGGAAGTATTGACATTAACAGTCGACAGAGACAAGTCAATCCCTTCGCCTTCGGTTTTTCCTACATTTTCCATTACGGACGAAAATCCGGTAGTATTAGGCAATAACCTGGCCATCAGCAAATCGCGTGTTTCCGATTGATAGTAATCTATGGTAGCGGAAAGTCTGTTGCCCCAGAAACCAATATCGAGACCGATATCCATTACTTGAGTTGTCTCCCATTTAAGGTCGGGGTTAGAAATATCGCGGGGATAGTATCCATAAGCAGGTGAATCATAAAATGCATACGTAGAAGGACCTAAGCCGCCTAGTGTTGAATAGGGCTCAATGGCACTCTGGCCCGATTCTCCCCAGCTCAGGCGAAGTTTCAGGTTCGACAAATCAGAGGCACCCGAAATGAATCCTTCTTCACTAATACGCCAAGCTGCTGCCACAGATGGGAAATAGCCCCATTTGTTGCCTTCGGCCAAAACAGAAGAACCATCAGCGCGTAAAGATGCAGTGAACAAATATTTATCAGCATATTTGTAATTAAGTCGCCCGAAGAAAGAGGCCATCTGTTCTTCAACCAGCTCACTGTCAATCTGTATCTCACTGGCATTTGAACTCAGGTCGTAAAACTCGGTCGTGGATGAAGCCTGGTCACGTCCGGATGAAGTAAAATACTCCCTTCGCCGGTCAATGGTACTGGTGCCGGCCAGTGCATTCAAATCGTGATATCCGCCGAGGTTTACCTGATAATTAAGCGTATTCTCCCAGGTAAGATTACGGTTTGTTGTTATTTCCGCTCCCGACATAGAGCTTTTGTCTTCGCCCCTAAGGGTTTGTTTGGCATAAAAATCACCATGCCTCAGCGTTTTATGATCCACCCCAAGATTGGTTTTAAAGGTAAGACCGTCAATAATGTCCCAGCGAATAAACGAAGTGCCGAAAAAACGCCTGGTCTCGTAATTGTCGGTAACCGCGCCATCCACATCGTCGAGCAAAGGATTCATTTGGGAATTATAGCCGGGCGCCGGATAAGGATTAACCGTACCATCGTCGTTATAGGGTTTGGCCACTGGCAGTATTTTCCCGGCCATATTAAAGGGAGCATATCGCTGGTCCTGGTCTTTATATGTGTACAGAATACTGGCCCCGACCTGAAGATTATCCTGAACATAATGATCAAGAGTCAGACGTCCGTTGTATCTCTTAAACTCATCATTGGTTTCAAGCAATCCCTGCTCATCCATCAATCCGAAAGAAAGCTGATAAACGGTTTTATCGTTACCGCCGCTCATAGCCACTTCATAGTTTTGGGTAGCCCCGTCATGGAAGATCAGGTCCATCCAGTCGACAAATTGCTCATTCTGGATATATTCAAGTTCCAGAGGCGCGAAAACGTTAGCATCATCCTCCGGTCCGTTCCACTCACCGGCTGATGCATACGCATCACGCTTCAGTTGCACATACTCGGGACCGCTCATAAACTCAGGCATACCGCTAAGAGTATTGAAGGAATAATAAGCATTTACCGATATTTTAGTATCGCCAGATCTGCCTCGTTTGGTGGTGATCAGAATTACTCCGTTGGCACCACGTGATCCGTAGATAGCTGTGGAAGAAGCATCTTTTAATACCTCCACCGATTGAATGTCAGTAGGATTTATATCCATACTTGAACCATATTCAATACCATCCACCAGTATCAAAGGAGCATTGGAAGCCTGCAACGAGCGTTCACCACGAAGCAGGAAACTGAGACCGGAACCTGCCTGACCGCTGGTACGTGTCATATCCAGTCCGCTAATCTTTCCCTGAAGCGCTTCCAATGCATTATTGGAAGGATTGTTAGCGATTTCTTCGGCTTTAATTGAAGATACAGCACCGGTCAGGTCGCTTTTGCGCATTACCCCATAACCAATAGCAACGACTTCATCCAAACCAATGACATCTTCTTTCATCACCACGTCGATTCGCGACTGACCCTTGATGGGAATTTCGCTATCGGCAAATCCTACGAACTTAAATACCAATACGGCATTGGACGGATCGGGCACATTCAATTCATAATTGCCGTCTACATCGGTAATGGTACCGGTTGTAGTTCCTTTAACAACTATGTTAACACCCGGCAGAGGCTCACCCTGCGTATCGGTAACGCGGCCCCTGACCGTCATTTCCTGTTGACCAAGAGCAGTGATTGAAAATGCTGCCATAATCAACAGAATGTAAAATCGAAAAAAACTAATCTTTTGCATAAAATTCTGATTTAAAGGTTAAAATTTTTATAACGTATAAAATTTTTATCATCTTCACAGACAGATGATGCCTCAACAGCTGCCTTAAAAATTTACTTTTACAATTTTATGCGAAAAGAAACCCAAATTATGGTAAAAACCGGTCAAATATGTGGACTAACTGGTATCTTAAAATGGCAGGCAAAATATCAGAATGCTGTATTAAAGTATTTTAACCCAACTAAGAACAATAAATGCAATATTTTTAACATTTATTTATTATTTAACATTTACACAGAACCCGATATTTGAAGTTGCAATACCTTGCTCGTAACATTAATTAGAGTTAAGTTCGATATAAAAACACCCTTAATTTGAAGCATGTATTTCTGACACCTTTTGCCAAACCTTTTCTGATCTGAAATTTTTATGCCTGTACCAATACATCGTAAAACTTGCCATAGAATCTTAATCATCCTACCAATAGAAATTCGCAAAGCCATAAATCCTTTAATCCTATAAATCCTAACTCTGACAGTGGTGGGAGACAACACAGGCTTGCAAAACGGGACAAACAGTTCTGTTGCAGACAAAATGAAGAGATGTGTTTGCAATAACAGAAGTAATTACTACTTTTATTGTCAACGAAAAAAAGTAATAATAACAGCCGGGTCACCCCTCACCGGAAAGACCTTAAAAGTACCTGAGCCCGAAGTGTTTCGGGGCAGACTGTGTGCGGTGAATTGAAAAATCATGCATACCTTGAAATAACAACCACACAAATCCGGTTAAACCAACATGAAACCAGACATTAAAAAGCACATAGACAACCCCGTACAACTGGAAAAGTTGTACCGTGCTGATAAAAAAAGATTTAAAAATGCATTCTTTGAAATCTACCCCGAGATTGCCGACAAAAAGGCGGCTGAATTCTGGAAGACCAGATTAGAATTTGATAACCCGGGTGAAGACAAAGAAAAAAAAAGGAAGACCAATGTTTTGTATCTGATCGTTACATGCCTGGTGACCGGTCTGCTGATAAAAATGCCTCAATTAACCAACCTGGACGTCAACACCTACTTATTCTACGAAAAAAATGCCGGATTAATTGTTTTTTTGGGCTTATCGGCATTTGTTATTTCAACCAACAAACAGATAAACACTAAATTCCTGATTATTTCGGCAATCGTGTTTGTTATATCAGCCGTGTACATAAATTTATTGCCGTCTGACCGGGACAGCTACTCAATAAACCTGGCCTATATTCATTTACCCCTCTTTCTTTGGTGTTTATATGGGTTCATATTCATCGGTTTCGATGGAAATGACAGGACAAAACGAATCGATTACATCAAATACAATGGAGATTTGGCCATACTGAGTGCTGTTATTTTAATTGCCGGTGGAATATTAACAGCCGTTACACTTGGCTTGTTCTCGGCCATTGATTTGGATATCGAAAAGTTTTACTTCGACTATATCGTTATCATCGGATTGGTTTCCGTTCCGATTGTAGCAACTTATATCATTAATAGTTTCCCGTCAATGACAACTAAAATTGCTCCGGTAATAGCAAGAATTTTCAGCCCCCTGGTTTTAGTAACACTCATCATTTACCTGATAAGTATTGTACTCACCGGGAAAGACCCATACAGCGACAGGGATTTTTTATTCGTTTTTAATCTCTTGCTGCTCGGAGTTATGGCTATTATTGTGTTCTCTGTTTCAGAAACATCAGAAGGGGAAAAACAAAAATTCAGTGAACTAACGCTTTTCGTACTTTCAATAATTACCCTGATGGTTGATTTAATTGCATTGTCGGCCATTGTCTACAGGTTAGGCGAATATGGTTTTTCCCCGAACAGAACAGCCGTATTGGGCTCAAATCTTTTGATTTTTGGTAATCTGGTATGGATTATGATTGAATTGTATAAAGTATGCTTTAAGGATGACGATATTAAAAAAGTGGAGTTAATCATCGCCAGGTACCTGCCGGTTTATGCTCTTTGGACAATTTTTGTGACCTTTGGATTTCCACTCATTTTCGGGATGAAGTAAAATTACAAACTGAAAAAATATGACAAAACGAGAAAAATACAGCTGGATATATTGGCTGGCTGTGATTATGTTTTTCCTGAGTTTTCAGATGCTCTTTTTCCCTGACAGCCCGGCAAAAAAAGAGCTCTCATACAGTTCGTTCTTAGATTCTCTAAAAGCATCAAAGATAGAAAGACTGGTTATTTTTGAAGACCGTATTATCGGGCAATTCAAAGAAAAAGAAGACAGCGTTGTTCAGGATCATGAACTGACAGATGCACCTTCTACTCCCTGGAGACTGCGGATTTCCAGTATTGAAGAGCAGGTAAACCGGCAGTTCATTGTCAGCCGGCTGCCGGATGTGGAAGACAACGACCTTTTGAAAAAATTAGAACAAGCCGATGTGGAATATAAAGGGCAATTCGAAGACAATACGCTAAGAAATTTTTTCCTTAACTGGATATTGCCTCTTATTGTTCTGATGCTGTTATGGGGATATCTGTTCAGAAAAATGGGACCCGGTAACCCAATGATCGACCTTGGCAAGAATAAGGCCAAAATACAGGCGGAAAAGCCGGTTAATCCTGTCAAATTTTCCGATGTAGCAGGTATAGATGAGGCCATTGAAGAAGTAAAGGAATTGGTGGAATTTCTCAAAACACCCAAAAAGTACACCCAATTGGGCGGAAAATTGCCCAAAGGTGTTTTACTCGTTGGTCCTCCGGGCACAGGAAAAACTTTATTGGCCCGGGCAGTTGCCGGAGAAGCCGGAGTACCCTTCTTTAGTCTGAGTGGTTCTGACTTTGTGGAAATGTTCGTAGGTGTTGGAGCTGCAAGAGTACGTGATCTGTTTAATCAGGCCAAATCACAGGCTCCCTGTATTATTTTCATCGACGAAATTGATGCCATAGGAAAAAGTCGTGCTAATAGTGCAATGCACTCAGGAGGATACGACGAACGAGAAAATACTCTAAATCAGTTGCTGGTTGAAATGGATGGCTTCGATGCAACATCAGGTGTAATCATTATAGCCGCAACCAATCGCCCCGATGTTCTCGACCCGGCACTTTTAAGACCCGGAAGATTCGACCGTCAGGTTATGGTCGATAAACCCGATATGAAAGGAAGGGAACAAATCTTCAGGGTACACACACGCAATCTTAAACTCAGTGCCAAGGTAGACCTCAAAAGACTGGCAGCACAAACTCCGGGATTTGCCGGTGCCGAAATTGCTAATGTTTGCAATGAGGCCGCTATCCTGGCCGTTCGCAACAATCGGGAAGAAATAACCATGAGCGATTTTGAAGCTGCTATTGAAAGGGTTATTGCCGGTCTTGAAAAGAAAAACAAACTTATAAATGAAAAAGAACGTAAAATAGTAGCTTACCACGAAGCCGGTCATGCCATCGTTGGCTATTTCACCCCCGGCGCCGATGAAGTTCAAAAAGTGAGCATTGTCCCCCGAGGCATCGGTGCTTTGGGATATACATTGCAAATGCCGCTTGAAGACCGATACCTTATGTCGAAAAGCGAACTACTGGGAAAAATTAAAGGTCTCCTTGGTGGTCGTGCAGCAGAAGATATTACCTTTGGCGAAGTTTCCACTGGTGCCTCCAACGATCTCGAAAGAGTAACACAGTTAGCCAGAAACATGATCATTGTTTATGGTATGAGTGAAAAACTTCCGAATATCTCGCTGGTTAACAAATCCAATCCGGGATTCCTGGGGCAACCGTTTGGACTGGAAAGAAGATCAGAGTATGTAGAAAGAATCATTGACGAAGAAGTAACCCATATCATTAATCAATGTTACCAGGATGCTAAACAACTGCTTTCAGAAAAAAAAGAGCTGATGGAAAAAATGGCCGGTATTCTTCTTGATCAGGAAGTGATCAGTTACGAAGAGATAAAAACGATTTTAGGTCCAAATTGATTTTTTCATCAGTATAAAATTTATCTAAGTTATTGGCCTGATGGAACTCGCATGCAATAACTTATAAATGTTCTTGTTGTGGAAAACGTTACTATGCTCGATTCATTCAAATAAAATTCATGAGCCACAAAAGAGAAGTTATACTACTGAACATCAGCGGAGAAGACAAACCGGGACAAACAGCAGCGCTGACCGGTATTCTTGCACAATACAACGTAAACATCCTGGATATTGGCCAGGCTGTAATACATCAGGATCTGGGTCTTGGTATTCTGTTTGAAGTACCTGCTAAATCGGAGTCGTCACCAATTCTTAAGGATATACTTTTCAAAGCCTATGAGATTGGTCTCAACGTTAAGTTCACGCCCGTCAGCGAAGAGCAATACGAGGATTGGGTCAACAACCAGGGGAAAGAACGCTATATCATTACTCTGTTGTCGCCTAAGCTAACCGCCCGTCAACTCGCAGCTGTCACAAAGGAAATATCTGACCAGAAACTCAACATCGACATCATATCACGTTTGAGTGGTCGTATCCCTCTGGACGAGCCGGATGGCAAAACCAAATCGGTGGTGGAATTCTCCGTGAGGGGAACACCTGCCGATATCGAAAAAATGAAAACCCGTTTCATTGAAATTACCGGTACCAGCGGCGTGGATATTGCCTTCCAGGAAGATAATATTTACAGACGCAACCGCCGGCTGATCTGCTTCGATATGGATTCCACTCTCATTCAAACCGAGGTGATTGATGAACTGGCACGCAAAGCAGGTGTATACGACAAAGTGAGTGCCATCACCGAATCGGCTATGCGCGGGGAAATAGATTTCAACGAAAGCTTTAAACAACGGGTAGCTCTCCTCAAAGGACTCGATGAATCGGTAATGAAAGAGGTGGCCGAATCACTGCCACTGACCGAAGGTGCCGAAAGACTGTTTAAAACACTGAAAAAATATGGGTACCGCACAGCTATCCTTTCGGGCGGTTTTACCTATTTCGGTAACCATCTGAAAAACAAGCTTAACATTGATTATGTGTTTGCCAACGAACTAGAAATTAAAGACGGCAAATTGACCGGTCGCCATATCGGTGAAATCATTAATGGTCAGAAAAAAGCCGAACTGCTCAAACTCCTTGCTTTCAAAGAAGATATTAACCTTGCCCAGGTGATCGCTGTCGGTGACGGCTCCAACGATCTGCCAATGTTGCGCGAAGCAGGCCTGGGCATTGCCTTCCATGCCAAACCAAAAGTTAAAGCCTCGGCCAAACACGCCATTTCTACCATCGGACTCGATGCCATTCTCTACCTGCTCGGCTTCAGAGACCGGGAAATTAATCAATAGGAAGAAGGATCAGGTTGAGGTTAAGGTTAAGGTTGAGGTTGAGGTTGAGGTTGAGGTTGAGGCAAATGTCATTCTGAGGAGGAACGATGAAGAATCTCCTCTTTTACAGCAGGTTAATTGTCGCTTCTTTTCTTTTCAAACATCTTTTGTTATTGATGAGATTCTTCGCAAAGCTACCAATGACAGATTTTTGTAATAAGCAAAAAATCAGATTGTTAATAATCGGTGCCTTTCAGGAAACTCCAAGTTCTGTCATAAATGCATTCTGCGCCAAAATTTTTTGGGTAGATACTCAGAATGACAACAGCCCGGTACTGTCATTCTTAAAAAATAACGATTCCAGAGACAAAGCCACTTAAGGTCATTCCCTGAGTTTTGTATCATCCAAAAGTATCCCAAAGTCCCACCTTGAAATGCAGCGCCTCCTGCCTTTCCACCCTTTCCCTTTTCAACCTTTCTACCATTCCACCATTCTACCGTTTCATCCTTCGCCCTTTTAAACCTCATAGAAACTCAATCAAAAGTTTTTTTGACGATTTTATTAAAATTCGTAAGTAATACATTTGTTTTTAATTTTAATTTGTTACTTTTGTAGCTACAAACATTACAATTAATAATCTACTGGAATTTTAAAAACCCGATTACGATGTGTGGATTTACTGTTTACACCGGAAGCGACCAGATGCACAGATTGCAGATTGTCCATGACTTTAAGAAGTTGCAGTACCGTGGTCCCGACAATACCGTGATGAAAGACCTCGGCAATAACGGCTGGATGGGCTTTCACCGTTTGAAAATCATGGATTTATCTGACAATGGTAATCAACCCCTTGAATATAAACACATCAGTCTCATTTGTAACGGAGAAATATACAACTTCCGTCAGTGGAAAAAATACTATGAAAAAGCGTTTCATTTCAAATCATCAAGTGACTGCGAAGTGTTGATTCCCCTGTACCTGGAAAAAGGAATCGTCGGGATGGCTCAATCTCTGGATGCCGAATTTGCCTGTGTCATTTACGACGGCAAAAAGAACAAATACATGGCCGCCCGTGACCCTATTGGTATTCGTCCAATGTTTTATGGATACACAACCGGCGGTGAAATTATCTTTGCCAGCGAAATGAAGGCTTTGCATGACATCTGCAAAGAGGTATACCCCTTTCCGCCGGGTTACTGTTACGACGGCGATCAATTTGTCTGCTACCACGATATTGCCAAAGTAGATTCTTTCCATGATGATGAGCAGGCAACCATTTTCAACGAAATAAACAAAAAGTTGACCAGGGCGGTTGAAAAGCGAATGGATAGCGATGCTCCGCTGGGTTTTCTCCTTAGCGGAGGACTGGATTCAAGTCTTGTATGTGCCATTGCTGCACGCATGACAAATAAGCCCATTCGTACATTTGCCGTAGGAATAGAAGACGGCCCAATCGACACTAAATATGCCCGGCAGGTGGCCGATTTTCTTGGTGCCGACCATACTGAAGTACTTTTTTCGAAACAGGATATTTTCGATACACTCAGTACCCTTATTTACAACATTGAAACATGGGACATCACAACCATACGGGCTTCCATGGGGATGTATATTGTCAGCAGATACATTCGTGAAAACACCGACATCAGGGTACTGATGACCGGTGAGATCAGCGATGAAATCTTCGGTTACAAATACACCGATTTTGCACCTTCGCCGGAAGCTTTCCAGGCAGAGGCAGAAAAGCGGCTGCGGGAAATTTACATGTACGATGTTCTCAGAGCCGACCGCTGTATCTCATCCAACGGACTTGAGGCACGCGTTCCTTTTGGCGATCTTGACTTTGTAAAATATGTTATGGCCATTCGCCCCGAAAAGAAAATGAACTACACCGGCATTGGAAAGTATCTCCTCCGTAAAGCTTTTGAAGGCGATTATTTGCCAAAGGATATCCTGTATCGCGAAAAAGCGGCCTTCTCGGACGCAGTGGGACACAGCGTGGTGGATTATCTGAAAGCTTATGCTGAAGCACTATACAGCGATGAAGACCTGCAAAGGGCTAAAGCGAAATATCCGTTCGCGACACCATTTTCTAAAGAATCGTTGATGTACCGCGACATTTTTGAAAGCCATTTTCCCGGCAGAGCAGACCTCATCAAAGATTTCTGGATGCCCAACAAAGAATGGGAAAACTGTAATGTGGACGATCCCAGTGCAAGGGTATTGCCTAATTATGGGAAGAGTGGAGAGTGAACCAATAAAACACCTCAAAATACCTGAACTATGAGAAAAAATCCGGAGCATCCCCTTTCAAAGTAAAAAGGGAATGCTGCCGGATTTATTTTATTCACTCAAAGTAAAAAGTTCTTTCAACTCGTTATCTGATAAGTCACCCACCCATTTTTCTCCGGAAGCCACAGTTAAATTAGCCAGTTCCTTTTTATTGGTGAGCATTTTATTAATTTTCTCTTCAAAAGTGCCTTGTGTAATCAGGCGATAAACCATCACATTTTTATGCTGTCCTATTCGAAAAGCACGATCTGTGGCCTGTGATTCTACAGCGGGATTCCACCACAAATCGTAATGAATTACATGGTTAGCTGCAGTAAGATTCAGACCGGTTCCGGCCGCTTTAATCGACAAAATAAAAACTTTTTCGTGTGGATTATTCTGAAACTTCTCCACCATTTCATCCCTCTGTTTTCGGGTAGTCCCGCCATGCAAAAACATGGCATTCATATCGAACGTCTCTTTTATCAGATGCTGCAATATAACCCCCATCTCCCTGAACTGCGTAAATACCAGCACCTTGTCATCATTCTCAATAATATTATTAACAAGATTAAGAAACACTCCTGCTTTACCGGATAAATCAGGCGAATAGTCGTTCTTTTTCAGGTATTGAGAGGGATGGTTGCATATCTGCTTGAGGGCCATAATTAATTTTAGCACCAACCCCTTACGCTGAATTTTACCATCTTCCTCATTGACATCAACACCACTGATTTCACGCATAATATTATCAAGCACATTCTGATAAATAGCTGCCTGCTCTTTAGTCAGAGAAGCAAAAAAATCGTTTTCTACTTTTTCAGGGAGATCATCAATGATTGATTTGTCTGTTTTCATCCGCCGCAAGATAAACGGCCCGGTAATTTTCAGGAAATACTTCAACTTAGCCTTATCACGGTTTTGCTCAATAGGCTTAGCAAAATTTTCAGAAAACTTTTTCCGTGATCCCAGGTAGCCTTTATTGGTAAAATCAAAAATACTCCAATATTCAGAAAGTCGGTTTTCGACAGGGGTACCACTCATTGCCAGACGAATCGCAGACTTTAATTTCTTAACAGCTTTGGTCTGGGCAGCATTAGGATTTTTTATATTCTGAGCTTCATCAATAACCACCACCTGCCACTTTATTTTCGATAACTGATCAATATCACTCCGCACCACTCCATAGCTGCTAATAACCACATCAGCTTCGACATTCAGTTCTCTTGCAGTACCATGATAAACAGAATACAACAGTTCAGGAGCAAATTTATCAAGTTCCTTTTGCCAGTTGGAAAGCAAAGTCGTAGGCACCACTACCAAAACCCTCTGTCGGCTCAATGCACCCTCCCTTTTTAGCTTCAAAATTACAGCGATGACCTGAAGGGTTTTACCAAGCCCCATATCATCGGCAATGATACTACCGAATCCCAACCGGATATTTTTAAACAGCCAGTCGAAACCTCGTTTCTGATAGGGTCTCATGGTAGCATTCAATCCCCGGGGCAACTCAACTTCGCGGGTCTGAAACAATTCATCGATCAACGCTCTGGTTTTATCATCAATAAGAATCTTTGCCCCGTTGTATTCACCACTAATGGCAGCCTGCAACATCTGACTCCTGTCCAGGCTCTCCTGTTTTCGCAGATTATCCATCAAGGCCTTCACATCAGCCTGGTTGAGATAGACATATTGTTCCTTCAGTTTTACAATTCCCGATAACCCTTTTACCAGCTCACTAAATTCTGAAGGGTCCAGAAATTGATCCCCCAGCGCAACTTTCCACTGAAATTTAAGTATCTCATCCAGCTTCAAAAAGGATTTAGAACTATCCACTTCATTTGACAACAAGGCTACGGTAGCTTTAGGCCGCACCAGTTTTTTTAACGATTGAGGGAGAACAACCTTTATACCCGACAATTTTATTAAGGGAAGCACATTGAACAGCACTTCCGGAAGCTCATCCTGAGTAAACAAGGGGGACTCGCGCCCTGAAGATGCAATTATCCTCTCAAGAGCAGAAAATGAGCCGGTTAAAAGATCGATGCTTCGTAGAATCTCCATCCGGGTGTGCGTATAGTTGTTGTCATTCATTACCTGCTCCAAACTCACCGGCGCTTTTAGCGGTTCCCTGTTGTTTTCCACCAACACGCTAAGCCTGAACAGCCCCTCTTTTTTTTCTTCATCTATCTGCACAACAGGGGTAAAAACCTGGTGAGAGACAAAAAAACGATCCAACCAACGCTGAATAGATGCAGGAATTTCCTTCTCCCCCAACCTGTCAAAACGCCAGAAATAATCATCAATAAAAATCCGGGAAGCAGGCTCTTCCATTAATTTTTGCTCCTGACCGGCTTCACGGATAAAATAACGAGCAAAGATTGACACCAGACTTTTGGTCTGCTCTTCAGGACTCAGAATGCTCTGCTTACCATCGATAATGACCAGGGGCACCGAAAAAACTTTCGTTATTAAATCTGTCACTGCCTTCACTTCATCATTTAAAATTGCGGGAATCCATCGAACGGCATAGCCACCACGCCCGGAAAGTTTAACCAATTGGGGTATCATGGCCGATTTTTCTACAAGCTTTAATGTATAATGATAGCTAAAATAGAGTAATGATAACCCCGGTTCCAACTTCTTGATGAATTTGGGAGGTATTCCGGATAGAAAATCAACTAATTCACGGACATTTTTAATAATCAGCACTTCATCATTTTCATAAATCCTGGCTTCTGAAAAAAATAGCCCGTCGGACACATACAGTCGTACCCGATCATACTTTTCGTAATTAGCAGGAATATCCTGATCGTAACTTCCTTCGTCTTTCAGAAGGCGTGAGACAGTATTCGCGGTTTTCCGGTATATTTTATCCAGAGCTGCTTTAAAATCTGAAGAATAAAAAAGAGGCTTTTCCTCCAGGAGAGAGAACAAATCTTCGCGCAAATCCCTGATTCCGGAAAAATCAATATTGTCCACATCTCCATTAATCATCGCTTCGTCAAAATCTCCCCCGGCTTCCACTTTCCATTCATCCGTTGCAGGAATCGTCACCCTTTCATCCACTGCCTCCAACCCTTTTTTCTTCAATTCTTCAATAATGTCAAAACCATGTATCTTAAATACAACAAATGGATTGCGATCAATTTCATTCGCTATTACATTAATAACAGCTGCAAGATGTTTACAGGGAACGGCCCAATCGGGACAGGAACATTCCATCTCCAGATCGTCCCAGCGTTGCGGAAAAATTTTTATCCCCTTCTCCCGGGCAAGACTGTTTAGCGCAACCGGCAATTCTCTGTTTAAAAGCTTCGACAACAACAGAGGATTACCGATAATGGCATCAAGCAAAGTTCTCTTCCCCTCCTCCGAAAAAGCAGGTACCTTTATGGTAACGCTATACGGCTTTGGACGCGTACCCCTTACTTTGGCATTTATCGTGCTGCCATTAAATATGATTTCCTGAACAGCACCCTTATTGGCATAAGCTCTTCCTCGCGGTAAACGATTTGAATAATCGATATGCGAAAGAGCTTTGAGCCATTCTTCACCCCACCATGTTTGTCCGTATTTAGCCATTATTTATCTTTTGTTTAAAATTCGTGTATCTATTAAAAGCAAATCCAGTTTGTGACTTTCTCCATCAATTAGCATTCTTTTTTGGCGCTCTACAAATGTAAATCCTTGACCGAGCTCCATCAGGAATTTTTCCAGTTCTCTCAAAATGGCTTCTTCAAGATTTCATCAGTATAAAATAAGTCTAAGTTATTGGTCTGATGGAACTCGCATGCAAGAACTTATACACATTCTTATTGTGGCAAACTTTGCCATGCTCGTTTCATTCACTGAAATTGTCTTCTAAACCCAAGAAGTCAAGAACATAAGGGTCTCTGAATACTATATCCGGGGTTACTTTTTGGTTTTCTCTTAGTTCTTTTAATTCTTTCTTGATTTGCAGTTTTGGTTTTCTGGATATGGCTGTTTCACTATTTCAAAATGCACTTGTGGTAACACAATCCTGATCTCCTTCCCTTCTTCTTCATCGTTCCACCACACTACAAAGTTAACTCTTGCGTCTTTAAGTACATATCCCTGGCGGGCCAACGAGTCAACGGTTTCCTGAAAACGACGGGAAAACCTGAGAACAACTTGCCCGTCAGCAGTGCGGCACTCCTGATTCACAGCCTTCAATTCATCGCCGGCAACAAGATTTGAAATCCAACGTTGCCTTCTTTTGAAAAAACCGAGCCACACATCTTTATGTGTTAACTGAATGCTCAGAATGTCAGGTAACTCCCACTTTCTGGAGTCTGAATAAAGTTTCAATCCGTCAACGAATGCAGCACCATCAAGCCAGTCGCCTCTGAGATGAATAGAAAGAAACGATTTGGCCCGTGTCATGGCCACGTACATCAGCCGTTTTTGTTCATCATCAACAGGTTTCCAGATGCCGGGCATCAGAAATACGTTGTCGTACTCTTTGCCTTTGGCCTTGTGCATCGTAGAAACAATAATGGTTTCCCCGGGATTCCCGGTAAAATCTTCGAGCCGTGATTCCTGCAGGAAAATTTCAAAATCGGAGAAGTACTTTTTTGCCGTATTCACGGCTTCAAAATCTGCAATTAAACGAAGACAAAGTTCAAGGTTTGAGCTATGTGAAAATGCATTTTTCAGTTTCCTTACAGCATGCTGCCATGCATCGTCATCAATAACCAAAATATGTTCACCCCCAGCAAGTTGGTTGCAGAAAAACCTGATTTCGTCGAGACTGGCCAGACTAAATCCCTCGTTACTTTGAACCAGGCGGGCTTTCATGCCGTTTTCAATCAACAAACCCGTCACCTGAAGGGCCTCGTTGTTGGTTCTGGTCAAAACCCCGGTAGTTCCCTTCAGCGGGGTATTTAATATATCCCTGACCAAAGGAACGATCTGGTGTTCGCTTTGATGGCGTATTATCCGGATATTTCCATTGTCTGTTTGTCCGGCTTCGACAGGAATTGTTTTCAACCGGTGCGAAATGGTACTTGCAAAAGCATTGGTAAAGTGAACCAGATTCCTTTTACTACGGAAGTTTTCGGTAAGCTGATAGACGACAGCCTGCTTTTCCCTGATAAACTGCTCCAGAAAGGCTGCACTGCCACCCCTGAATTCATAAATATTCTGATCGTCATCACCCACAGCTACCACCCGCATTTCCGGATTTTTATCCATCAAAACTTCTACCAGGGCGTATTCGGCAGCATTCATATCCTGAGCCTCATCAATAACGAGTACTGTCTTTGTAATACGAACCGGTTCAATATCGCCGGATTTAATCCTTTCTACTGCTGTTTCAATTATTGTCTCGGCTTTTTCGAGTGTTCCCACTCGGCCGAGCAAGTCGAAACAATAAGAATGAAATGTTTTGATCTCCAAAAAATTGGCGGCATTCCCGATCATTTGCAAAATACGCTTTTTAAACTCTGTTGCAGCAGCACGTGAGAAAGTCAGCATCAGCAATTGTTCCTGTTTCACATCTTCCATCAACAGTAGCGAGGCCAGTTTGTGCACCAGTATTTTGGTCTTTCCGCTTCCGGGTCCGGCAGCAACGGCAATATAAGGCGATTGGTTGTCCTTGATAATATTCAGCTGAGGGGCCGACAATTCCCCGAACAACTGATGAAATCTTGCCGGGGTTATGCTGCGGTGGATTTCTTCTTTGCGACTTCCAGGAAAGTACTTATTCAAAAAAGAATCATAGTTGAGCTGAAAATAGTCATCCACAAACTGAAGCGCTCCTTTGTAATCATCAACCATTTTGCGGGCATACTCTCCCACGATATGAATTTGTTGTGTCTTATTCTCGTAATGCTGCTTTAATTTCTGATAATCTTCATTTTTGTACCGTATTTTATTGTCCTCCTCGAGGCGGTCGATGGTCAGCTTATTGTATATGACCAGAAACCCGCCTTCAATCCTGATGGCTCCAATACGGGAAAGATAAAACAACGTATCTTCGATATCCTGAAGCGAAACATTCTCTTTAAACAGCTGATTTTGCTGTTCATAAGCCTCCTTTAATTCATGCACTGAAAAATTCACCAAAACCTGATCCTTCTGTTCTGCCTCATTACTTTTTCCGAAGAGATAATCAATGACGAAGCCGGAAAGAATATGACGTTTCTCCATTTTCCGGATAAGGTTTTCAATGGGCATTTGACTGATGACCACAAGATGATTTCCTGACCCTTCGAGATATTTTTTCTTAATCCAGTTTTTAATGGCCCAGAAGTTCAGAACGGTTTTAATCTTATCGGGCGTTATGTCAGCAATGCCCTGCTCTTCAGCCAGCTCATTAAGTTCTTTAATATGATAAGTTTTCTCTTCCTCACTGACGCGGGGCAAAAGGAAACGTTCCAGTTGCCTGTAAATTCCGGTTATTTTTTGCGACTGACTGCTATTCTCACCTTTCCTGATAAAAGCTGTGAGGTCTTTGGTGTCGGCCAGGATTTTTTCTTCTCTCAAAAGACCAATGATTCGAATCACCTCTTCCTTAACAATTCCGAGATGATCGGAAATATAATCAATGCGTGTCTCTCCTTCTTCACCCGCAGCTTCTTTGCGACTCCTGGCAGAAAACAATTTACGAATGATCCGTATTGCCTTTTCTTTTTGCTTTTCGTCAAACCTTGCAGAAGCGTAGATTTTATCAATAGCATCCTGAGCATTGCGCGACAAAATACTGTTGGCAAAAATCCGGGGCATATTTTGTCCGCGCTTAATATAGCCGGCATCTTCGAGCGCGGCGATAGCTGCCGTCACCCGGTTTTCAATATCCATTACCTCATCATCCCACCCTGCTTTACGGGCAATTTCAAGCGCCGAATTGGATACGGTCTTCCGAAAACGGGTGGTTTCCTTGATCGCTTTCCAGACTTGTTGAATCTCACGAATACTGAGTTTCGTCTGATTCAGCATAACAAAATGCTTTCCCAGATCATCTTCGTTGAATAACACGTAGCAGTCGGCCGAAATATTCTCATCACGCCCTGCCCGACCGGCCTCCTGGATATAATTTTCCAGCGAGTCGGAAATATCAAAATGAACCACCATCCCCACATCTTTCTTGTCCACCCCCATCCCAAAAGCTGAAGTGGCTACCATCACGGAAACTTCTCCACCTAAAAACGCATTTTGATTGGCTGTTTTCTCATCCACCGGCATTTTGCCGTGATACGGAAGAGCGTCAATGCCATCATCTGCCAACCTTTTTGCCAGTTTGTAGGCACGATGGGTACGTGAAACATAAATAATGGTCGGGCATTGCTTCTCTTCAATCAGAAGTCGTACCGTCTGATACTTCGACTCCTCAGTGTCCCTCTCAATAACCTTGTAATGCAGGTTTTTCCTCGAAGCAGCTGCGCGAAAAACCGTTAGATTCAATGATAATTTATCGAGAAAATAAGCGCGTATATCATCAATAACCTTATTCTTAGCGGTGGCCGTAAAGCAGGAAACAGGAATCATCCTATCCAGATTCTTCTTAACCGTCAGAGATTTAATAAATTCTCCGATGTAAAGATAATCAACCCTGAAATCCTGTCCCCAGGATGAAAAACAGTGCGCCTCATCAATCACAAAACGAACAACATTGCGTCCGAGCAAAGCTCTTTCAATGGTCATTGAACGTAGCGATTCGGGCGAAATATACAGAATGGATGCAGATCCATCTTCAACGCGTTCAAGAGAGTTTGCCCGCTCGATTGGGTCAAGTAATCCGTTAATGGTAACTGCTTCGGTAATGCCTTGTTTTTCAAGATTATCCACCTGGTCTTTCATTAAAGATTGCAAAGGGGAAATAACAACGGTAAGACCTTTTACCGATTCACCCTGCATAAGAGCCGGCAACTGAAAAGTAACGGACTTTCCCCCACCGGTAGGAAAAACAGCAAGCAACGACTTGCCCTCCAAAGCGGCCCGAACCGCCTGTTCCTGCAAAGGGGAACCCTCATAAGTACGGAAGGAATTAAATCCGAAAAATGTTTTTAGTCCTTGCCGTGCATCAAGTTTACTGCGACAATAGTCACATCCCTCAATACATGGATGGTTACGTAATGACGCGAAAACACTTTCTACTTCAGGAAAATTTTTTAAGACCCATGGCGGAGTGATAGAATAACGGCTTTGAGAATTTATCAAGGCTAAAGTGTATGCCAATTCAACGGGATTATCGGCCACTAATCTCTTTATATCCGCGTTCAAACAAATATCGTTATGAAACAGTTGGCCAATTACCTCAACCGCATCGCGGGCCAGGGCTTCATATTCAACAAAGCTGAAAAATGCTGCAAATCCGGGCCTGTTGTGCAATAATAAAAACAAAAGCTCTCTAAATCCGGGCTTTAGCCTCCAAAAAGCAGAAACCTCATCATCAAAAAGCAGGCGGGCTTTTATGGCATCGCTTAACGGATTATTAAGTTCATCATTCAGGATTTTGTCATCTTTCAAAAGCGCATGATAGGGTCTTGCAGGAAATAATAAAGGGGATAAAAAAAGGGTATCTATTATTTGAGAACTATCAAAACCATACCCTTGCAAATGAGGTCGAAGAAAATTCCAGTCGTAATTCAAAAAATTATGTCCGCATAAAAAATCAGCCTCCCTGACTACCGACACAATCTCTTCGATACGGGAAGAATGCAATTGTTTCCCATCATCAGAGACACACCCCATGTCCAGAATTTTATGGGATTGAGGTTCTGTTTCGGTATCTAAAAAAACAATGGTGCTCATCGTCGCAAAAACCACTTAATTAATTACCGGAGCAAATCATTTTACTCCATTAAATTCCGGCAATTCCGCATCAATATAATAAAAATAGTTTTCACAGTCGTTTGAAAAAATTGGCAATACACTATCGTCGTGCTAAAAGTGAAATTGCGCCATGGTCTTTAATAACTTTTTCCTATCTTTGCACCGCATAAAAAAAAGGTCCGGTAGCTCAGCTGGATAGAGCAACAGCCTTCTAAGCTGTCGGTCGTGGGTTCGAATCCCGCCCGGATCACATCACCACATTCATCTAAAAACATTAAGCTGTAAATCGTTTGATTTTCAGCTTTTTAATTTTTAGACCCATTCATTTAAAACAACAACGAGTTTGGCAACAAAGATGCTTTTTAGACCGGGCTCTTAATTTTCTTTTGTTGTATTAAAATTGTGCGATGGTGGAAAGAAGAAAAACAGAGGTCCTATTTTCCGATTTTAGCATCATGTAAATGAATCAACATATCCTCCATGAACCATTGATAAGCTTCAGTGAGGTCATATTCTGTTCCCGAGCGGACCAGCCCGGACATATCCCCTATAAAGTCCGGATTCACCATTTTTTCTTCAATGTTGTTACGGAATTGTTTGAAAGTTGGAACTTTTTCTACCACAAATTCCATATATTTTTTATAGCAGAAGCCTATTTTTTCTAAATCAGGGTCGAGATGTTTCACTGCCCAATATAGATCAAACAAATCACGCCCTTTTCTTCGTTGATACAATGCCCGGGCTTTTGTCCCAAGCAATTCTTCTATTTCATATGTGGAAATCAGACTGCTTCCTCTAAACCAGGTGCTTGATGATTCAAAATTCGTTCTTTGAATTCCCAATACAGATTGGTGCTTCCTGCAATTGATTTCAATTTTCAACCGCAGGTTAATAACCGGCGGAACTTCTGACTCAAACCGATAAAGAATGGTGTTGTTGTTTTCATTTTGCTTAATACTCCGTCTGGTTCCAAGAAACTTCATCCTTTCTCGGATTTTCTGCAAAATGGGCTTAATGGGACCATCCTTTACCTGCACAAGGTCAATATCTTCTGAATATCTGACCTGGGGTTTCAGAAACAACTTATGCAAAGCAGTACCTCCACGAAAGGCCAGATGTTCGGCTAGAAAATCATCAGAAAACATTTCCACAAGTGCCCTTTCTATGATCAGGTCTTGTTCTACCTGGGCCACATCCGGCCAGGGTGCATATTTCTGCCACTCATCAATATATCGGCGTGGTATCATAAGTCACTTTCTATGGTCGTATTTTTAATTACTTGCCAATCCTTGTCTTCATTTCCTTGTTGGACTCCGTCTTTTTGCAATAAAACGGAATATTTGTCTCTCTCTTTCATCCCTTTCAGCATTCCCTGCGCAAGCTTTTTATCGCCAAGCTCTTTGTCCAGCAAATAGCCAAGCCGCTGAACGGAACTGACAGGAAAGTATTGTGACACTCTTGTCAGCGAGCTTTGTTTCATTTCCTCTGAAAGTTCTTCTAAAATGGTATAAATCCGGTTTATGCCAAAACTTCCATAAGTCAATAAATCCAAAGCGGTGATTTCTGGAATGGATACGTTCAGATACCCCGCATCTGTTTTTTTCTGAATCACATCTTTTTCACTCCAGCTCTTTTTGACAAAAAAATCAATTGACAGATCACCTTTTTGAATATTTCTCATGGAAGGGGGTTCGATAACCACATAATATTTCATCGGTTGTTGATGAGCAGCTCCATATAGTGCAGCGGCTGATAGCAACCCTACGTAATACCGACGTCCTAACCATTGCATCATGTCGTCTAAAAATAAATGGGGCGGCAGCTGTCCATGACTGGAATATTCGGGTGTAATAATGACATAGAATCCCTTCCGAACAGGGGCAATTCGGCGTTTTTGCTTCATCCGGTACAGGCCTTGCCTCAAAGCTTTATCTGTGAGTTCCATTTCCTCTCTGACATCATCCCAGGAAAAGGAATATCGCCCGGATGCCCGGATATCGTATATGACTTGTTCAAGTTGACCTCTTTCCATCATATTTTTATTTGCAATATACTACGTTAAATGTAGATAAATGCAATTTAAAACATATTTCAGAAATCTACAACCATCTTCATATTTTTTCAGCAATTCAGCAATTAGATTTTTTCACTTTCTGGTAAAATTAGTTAAAGTTTGGGACAATACATTGACTATCCCGGTATAATTAAGTTACCCGTGGAAGAAGACTACCGCAATGTGTGCTTTTTTATAGGCAAAAGTTTTAGCAAAAGTTTTTCCCTGATTCACGGAGCAGGGCATCCCCATTCGTTTTTCATTCCAATCTGATTTGGAATTTTCCGGATGTAAGGTTCATCAGCTCTGATTCAATAATGGCTACCTCTGATAAGAAACTTAAAAGCCCTTCGATGGAGGCCTGATAACGAAAACGGGCCGATTTATGAAGCCGTTCAAATCGCTTAATTTACGATCCTGCTGCTCAACTTGTAGTAGAATTTCAAGGCCCTCATTTAAGGTTAGTTCATGTTGCCTTCTGGTTTCCACCAGGGCTTTCCAGCGGCGCTCCATGTCGTGTAAACGCAAGCTGGTCACTTGTTGTTCAAGTGGTTTCATCCGTATAAAATTAGTCTAAGTTATTGGTCGAATGGAACTCGCATGCAAAAACTTATACATGTTCTTTTATGACAATCTTAGTCATGCTCGTTTCATTATGGCATAGAACGTTTTCTAATTCGCTTAATTTTCCTATTTTTGATGACATAACTAGTGGTTTGTTGATGATTTTGCTTTTTATCTTGTAATTACCTCAAATATAGCAAATTAAATCATAAAAAACCCCTGCTTTTTTTTATTTTTTATCCCTTTTTTTCAAGGTTTACAGAAGTGGGAAACTTGAATTAATTGATTAGCTTGTGTCCTGAAATACTTAGCGTGACCTCTTTCAATCTCTCCCCCGTCAAAAGGCCCTCTTATTGAAAGGCTTCTTTTATTAAAGGCACCAGAAAAAAATCTGCTTTTTAAATGCTGAGTTTCGATTTTTTCGATAATCTTGCAAATTTCCCTTGGTGGCCAAGGCTCTTCTTTTTCGGGGTATTCAGATAGCACTTTACCAATATAATTATCTGTAACTTTTATTGTTCCAGTTTTATCAGCTTTTTCGCTCACCTTGTTAATCCAATCCCATAAAAAGTTACGTCAATGCGGCCATTTTCATCAACTCATAGGATCTTGTTCTAACTTCTCAAAAGCTCATTGCTATTGATATACCACATCAATCACTTTCTCAAATAGATTATAAACAAATTTATTTGTATTCCTGACATGATCTTCAAGTTGTTCTTTTGAGATATCAATTATCCCTCCATCCTTTGAGATATTATATCTGTGTGCAATATCATGTCTCTTCTCGTATGCATTTTTTAAATATTTGTAATCAGGTATTTTAATTCCGAGTAAAGTTGAAAAAAGGTTTTCAACCTCTTCGAAATTATTGTACGGATAGCTCCTCAATTTCTCAATAACTTTCTCTTCTGTCAGCCCATTAAATCTTTTTCTGCTGTTGTACATCTTTTTAACTTTAGGAAATCTTGAATAACATATTATTAGTATCTCCATCATGAAGAGTTCATAATTTGAGAAAACGGAGAGATAAATCAATCGATGGATATTTTTTGACAAGCAGCAATTTCTATATGGATTATATTCAGTAGTATCTTCCGTAGATAAATCATCTATATCCTTGGTCCGGTCTAAAACTTCCCCCATTCCGTATATATTATAATTGTATGAGTAGATACAACGGTAAGGATTTTCTATAACAATTTCATTCCCATAACTAGAAATTTCTCCAGCCGCGTAATATATAACGTCGTCTTGGCAAATTTTGTCATTATTTACATACTTAATTATCGTACCGTTATCTTCTAATGATTTATCAGCAGATATAACCTCTATACATTGGTCTTTCCTTATATTTGAATAAGCTACTAAATCCAAGTAAGATACTTCTTTGTCTGTGTCAAAAATTATATTTCCATCAACAAAAACATCCTTGTGAAATTTTTTAATTTCGAACATGGCGCATATTGTTTTTATTTAATCTCGTACAATAAATGTAAATCAAAAATAATTAGAGGCTGCTGAAAAAGTCAGCAACCTGTTTCAAATTTATTTTCCATTGTTCTTTATGGCACTGCCCCAAAAAGAACCAAAAAAGTCTGGTCCGCTTAAACCTATCTTGTTACCGGCAATTAAATATGTATCATTTTCGGCAAATAAGGATACATGATTTTGGATTAAAAATAGGATGATTAATTGTTAAATTCAAAGAAATTTTTTTGGTTTGGTTTAGCCCCCGAAAAATCGGACAATCGTTATAGAGGATAATACAAACATAAATATTTCTGCCGATATTTGTATCGGCAAGGAACAACCGAAGGCGATTATTATACCGATGGTTGTTGAAATGTAACGGCGCCGTTCATTTCATTTTTCGACTCATCTTCAACCCCATTGAGGGGTTTCAGATGAGGGCAAGGAACACCCTTCAGGCTCATATTACCCGATAGTTGATGGTATGGAATTAACAGCCTGAATTTAGTTGCACGTTTTTTGAAATTAATATCCATGCTTATGTTTCCCAACTCCCATTGCTGCCAAAAGACCATTGGTGGCAAATACAGTGTTGAACTGTGAAGCCTGTGGTTGTTGTATTTTTCATAAAACAAAGTTAAGCATTGTTCCAATTCATCAATTGACCAGAATCTGTATCGGTTTAGCTTTCTTGAAAGAATGGCGTGAAAACTTTCAATATGACCGTTTTCCTGTGGCGTATAAGGATGCGTAAAGACCTGTGTTAACTTATTTTCTTTAAAAAACATACGAACAGACTCAGCAATAAATCTTGAATCATTGTCATTTCTTATTTCAATATCTATTCCCCGGTCAAGACAATTATATGGCTGCAGGTGATTTTCAATAATTTCCTCCCAAAGCTCTTTCACTGTTGACTTTTTTATGCTGTAAGCTGTTTTTCGCCCTAATAAAACCCTGGTAAAAGTATCTATTACGGTTAATATGAATGCATACCTTCTGAACTCTTCAACCCAGACAAGCTTTATGTCCATTTCCAATACCTGCAGTGGCCCTCGTGGAATAACCCGACGATATTTTACAAATGGACGTGGTTGACGAGTATGTTTTTCTTTAAGTTGCATGTTTTCTTTCATTAATCGATAAACCTTTTTATGATTGATTAAATAGCCAATAATCATTAATGCATAAGTCATTTTGCGATACCCGTAATCTGTATCGGGATCTTCAACAATGGTGTTAATATCCTTTACAACCTCGTCATTGGGAACTTCTAATTGTTTAGAACCATCCATTTTCAAAGTCGTCTTCGATGGCCTTCGCCCTTGTTTACCGGCCTTTTCCCGATAATAAAGCTGATGTTTTGTTATGCCGACTATTTTCAATACCAGGTCACGCTTTAAGCCTTGGTAGATATACCTGGTTACAATCTCCTTTTTTTCTCCAAGGCTTGTTTCTTTTTTAGCAACTCTCCTTTTAGCTTGTTCTCAAGCTCTTTTTCGGCAAGTAGTTGTTTTAGGGCTGAATTCTCTTTTTCAAGCTCACGTATTCGCCTTAAATGTTGCGGAGTCATCCCGTGATTAAAGCCTTCTTCACCCATCTCGTCATATTTCTTTTTCCAGCAATAGTAAGAGGCCGGGTATACTCCATGCTTCTCTAACGTTGACGTTACGCCATGAAGGCTTGCTTCCCGGATAATTGAAAGCTTTTCTTCTTTGCTAAATGTTCTTTTTTTCATCGTTGTAAAGTTATAGTTTTTATTCTATAACTTAGTCCGATGGTTTAAGGGGCTGTTTCAGGTTTGCCATTCGGTATCCCTTTCCTTGTAATTTTATGATATCGCAGCGAAAGAGTATTCTGTCAAGAATGGCGGTAACAATCACGCTATCCTCAAGGAACTCGACCCAATCTTTAGGCGACTTATTTGTTGTGATAATCAAAGAAGTCTTTCCATGTAATTCGTTGATCAGGTTAAAAAAGGCGACTGCCTCCTGTTTTGTAACGGGGAACATCATAATATCGTCAATAACAAGCAAATGAGCCTTGATCATTCGCTTGTATTCATTGGCGGCGGTTCGCGTTATCTCTTTCATTTTTAATATTTTAATAACATCTTCCATGGTCTTAAAATAAGCTTTGTATCCTTGTTCTATGGCATCAAAACACAGCCCCGCGGCCAGGTAAGTTTTTCCGGTTCCGGAGGGCCCCATGAAAATCAAGTTATAGCCTTGTTCGAGCCATTTAAGCTCTCTGATTTGTTTGAGTTGGGCTGTTTGCAGCCCGTTGTCAACGGAAGAGTCATACAGGTCTAAATTGTAATTCAACGGTAATCGTGCTTGCTTTATTCGTGTTTCCATGTCTTTGGCTTTTCGGGTTTGTATCTCTTTTTCCATGAGCCAACCAACCAATTCCAGGTAGGTACATTGCTCTTTTTCTGCTTTTTGGATGATTTCATCCAGTGTGGCGCCCAGCGAAGCAAGTTTTAATGTCTTGCATTGTTGTTTGACAACGTCTGATTTTGTCATGGTAGTTTGTTTTAATCGTTAAAAATAGATTCGTAGTCATCAATGTCACTGATTAAAGGTGTTTCATTGGTTTTGGCTAATATTGCATTATTTCCCGGAGGTTTTATCTCGGGAAGTTTGATGTGGGTGTCCTGTTGTGCTTCAAGAACGTGCCATGCCTGTACAAATTCATTGGCTGAATAGAGTTGGTTTTGAATGCAGAAGTCCAGTGTTTTATCGTTAAGTGAAGCATCATTGCTTTGTTGCAGGACTTTATGCAGGAATTGCAACTGATCACGCATATATCGGGGATAGCGGCTTTTGATTTCGGCCAGGTATCTGTTGGCTTTATCTAACGAAGAAAACCGACCGGCAACCCATTCACTCATTTGCTTAATGCTTTTTGAACGGTCGCGCCTATGATTGGTGTTGGAAATGGTTTGCCCTTTACCCGTTGCTTTTTTGTGGGTACAAATCAATACTCCCTCAGTGGTGGATATTTCGATTGTTTCAACCTTTTCTTTCAAAATAACCTGCGTAATGCCCTTTTGATAAGTGCCTGTAGGAACCGAATAAAAGTTGCTTTTAAATGCCACAACATTGTTTTTCCGGTTACATCCCGCCACAAAAATAAAAAAACCTGAATATTGAAAAAGTTTGGAGAAAGGGATGTACAGGCAACAGGATATAGAATAGTCTCCGGGAAAACATTCCTTAATTCACCAACTTGCAACCTTAAATTTTGTAAATTGTCGAGATTATTTGACAAAAAAACACTAAATTTGTCGAAGTAAATCGACAGTCATGGAATCTTTAATTGAGTTTCAAGAAAACCTTTTGCGGTTTGTCCGGAATGATTTTCGGAGGTATTTGCATAAACAAATTAATTGGGAACAGCGGATGATTGGAATTAAGGGCCCCCGGGGAACGGGAAAAACGACCCTCATGCTGCAATATTTGAAGTACGATTTAGGTGTGCCCGATAATGCGCTTTACGTAACAGCTGATCATACATGGTTTTATACCCACACTTTATTGGACACTGCAAACGACTGGTACAGACAGGGCGGAAAGATTTTAATAATTGATGAAGTCCACAAGTACCCGAATTGGTCGGTTGAATTGAAAAACATCTATGACGGACTTCCGGAAATGCAGGTCATTTTCTCTGCTTCTTCCGCCCTTGATATCTACCGTGGAGAAGCAGACCTGAGCCGGCGCGTTATTACATATACCCTTCCGGGGCTTTCATTTCGTGAATTTCTTTCTTTTACAGTGGGATTAAGTTTTAGTCCAATAAAGATTGAGGATATTACTAATAATCACCGGGAAATTAGCAGGCAAATAACTGAGGAACTAAGGCCATTACCTGAATTTAAACGCTATTTGCAGGTCGGTTATCTGCCCATAATTGCAGAAGGGGAAGATTCTTATCATTTAAAATTAAATCAAATAATCAATACAATCATTGAAACCGATCTCGCTTACATTGCAGGTTACAATACAGGAACCGCAACTAAGGTCAAAAAAATGATGGGGGTTATTGCTGAATCAGTACCATTTAAACCCAATATTGCTGCTTTGGCCCGAAAACTGGATTTGAGCCGGGATAGTGTGTATCAATATCTCTACCAATTGAGAGAGGCAAAACTGCTAAATGTGTTGATTGCTGAAGGAAAAGGGGTATCCAGACTCCAAAAGCCGGATAAAATATTTCTGGAGAATCCGAACTACTCTTTCGCTTTAAAAGAGAATCCTGACATTGGAAATGTCCGGGAGACCTTTGTTTTAAATCAAACGTTGAATGCCGGGATCAACGTAAATTGCCCGTATAGAGGCGATTTTTACATTGATGGGTTGACTGTTGAAGTTGGGGGCAAAAGTAAAAATCACGCACAGGTCAGGCATCTTGACAATTACCTGATAGCCACGGACGATATTGAAATCGGAACCGGCAAAAGCGTTCCACTTTGGTTGTTTGGTTTTTTGTATTAAATCAAACGCTCTGTCACCTGTTGGAACCACCAAAGACTCATCAAACCTGAAAATGACATGAATAGAAAGCATTGATTACTTTTCTCAAGCCATTAAGAACAATCCCACACAAAAAGATACAAAAAATCAATAAAATGAAATGGCACTCAATTGAAAGACGAAGACAGGCATTAGGAAAACATCTTCTTCTTCTTTTGCCGGATTCAGACCTGCATATAAAAAATTACCTTAACCCAACTTGTGAAAAATGCCACCCAAAAAAC
>NZ_AEWI01000012.1 GCF_000191885.1 Anaerophaga thermohalophila DSM 12881 | reverse complement strand
TTGCATGGGGTTAGAAAAAAAGCTTAAAAGCAAAGACGTATGTTGTGTTCATAATTCATACTACCGGCTAATGACTAATGACTAATAACTAATGACTAAATTACTTATATCTATTAATCTATTAATCTATTAATCTATTAATCTAATAATCTATTAAAGTATTCCTTGCCATGCTCGTTTCATGAAAACTGTTTAATCTTTTGTGTAATATACAATAATTCATCCTCTGTTAACTCTGTATGCATAGGCAACGAAAGTACTTCTCCGCAGATCATTTCAGCTACCGGAAGCGATATCCCGTGGCGGCAATAAGGCGCAAAAACAGGCTGCCGGTGCAATGGCAAAGGGTAGTAGATCATTGAAGGAATGCCATTCTCATTCAGGAATTTCTTCAGCTTATCTCTCAGGCCGCCGGACACTCTCACGGTAAACTGATTAAAAGTGTGGTCGGCTCCTCTCTCCTGCGCGGGAAGGCACAAAAATGGTACATCCTTCAATGCCTCAAAATAGATTGCTGCGGCCCATCGTCTTCTGTCAATGAAATCGTCAAGATGCCCCAGCTTGGCATTCAAAACAGCCGCCTGAAGAGTGTCAAGCCTCGAGTTCAAACCGACGCGTTCGTTAAAATATTTTTTTCGGGCACCATGATTAACAATCATCCTGATTTTTTCAGCAATATCATCATCGTTTGTAAAACAAGCTCCTCCATCGCCATAACAACCCAGGTTTTTAGTCGGAAAAAACGAAGTACACCCAATGTGACCAATGGTTCCCAGTTTTACCTTTTTACCATCCATCGAAAAATGGGCGCCAAGACTTTGGGCAACATCTTCAATGACAAACAGATCATTTTCCATGGCAATCCGGATAATGTCGTCCATGGCACTTCCCTGTCCAAACAAATGAACGGGAATAATCGCCTTTGTTCGTTCCGAAATGGCATCTCGTACAGCAGCAGGATCAATATTATAAGTAGCAGGATTAACATCAACCAAAACCGGTTTCAGGCCGAGCAGGGCAACCGCCTCAACCGAAGCAATGAATGAAAACGTGGAAGAAATAACCTCATCTCCCGGCTGCAGGTCAAGGGCCATCAATGCTGCCTGGAGAGCATCCGTTCCGTTACCGCAGGGGATCACATGTTTCACATCAAGATAACGTTCCAACTCGCCTGAAAAAACATGAACTTCGGGTCCGTTAATGTATTGCCCTCCGCCCACAACTTTTTCCATAGCCGGCTCAATATCCTGCTTAAGCCGCTGATACTGACCGACCAGGTCAACCATCTGTATGTTTTGGGTATTCGACATTAATATTTAGATTTCAGCTGATTATCAGAACCCGTAATTGACACCAAATGAACCCGAGAAACCTCCGTCGCGGTAGAACGGGGGAATATATTTTTCGATATCAACACCTTCAAAATTATTATAACCGATTCCAAAAAACACATAACCATCATTGATGACCTGCCACGTGCCTTTCAAGAATATTTTATCCATTTTCAGCCGGACTTCATTCATAAAAGGCAGTCCCCACCGTGGTTCCTCCTGATTAATCTCAGGATGGTCGGCTTCTTCTCCATTGATCAGAATAGATTGGTAATCCTTACCTTTCCTGGCATGAGAATAAGACAACTGCAAATTCACGCCGCGAAGAGGACGATAACCGACTTCAAGGAACCATTCGTCGCTGTTGTCTCTCAAATAATGACCCATATTGTAACCATTACTCTCCCAGGTAGTTGTTGGTATTTTATGTTGATACACCATCGGGTTGGTACGTGTATATTCCACCGTTAAAGACATACCTGATGGTACACCGGACATTCTGACACCAGCCTTAGCACTTATATAATTGGAATGCTGTTCATTATCAAACATCCTGTTTACTGATATCTCATCCACAAAGATGGTGGAATAGAGATGAAAGTGTTTCAACTGCCTGCTGCTGATGTCAAAAAACATCTGTGCATTTTGTCCTACTTCATTGGATGCACCGTTATAGGTATGATCCACCGACTTGTAAAAAAGAAAAGGTATCAGATAAGCCGGGTTTACATGTGTGTCGGCATAAACAATACTATTCCCGGCTGAAACATATAATTGCGGAAGAGGACGGATAGTCAAAAAATTGGCAGCCAAATATTTATCGGCAAAAACCTCCCGTGTTCCGTCATAATACCGGAAAGAACGAACACTGTCGACAACCTCCGAGACCAGCCAGCCGTGCACGTATCTGAGCTCAAACCATGGAACAGGGTTGACCTTCAAAGAAATAAAGGCAAACGAAGGGACATTGCCTGAAAAAATGTTGGCACCGTTGTACCCATGTCCCCAGGTAAAATGGTCTTTGTGCAGCCCTATTTGGCCCCGGTTCCACGACCAGGTGAGGCCTCCACGGGCTTCGCTGAAATCACGGGCTTCATCGTCGCTCTTATATACCGCCCCTCTTTTTTGTATTAAGAAAGCCCTCCCCCCTATTACCTTTGACTCGTGGTTGTCACGTAAACTTCCATAAAATCCAAAATGGTTTCCAACTGAGCCATATATCTCCCCGCCATTGTAGCGATAGTAACCTGCCGATCCATCCGACAAAAAGACACCGGCTCCCAAAACAGGATTGACCGTTAAACTGAACAGTGAATCGCTGTAATAAAAAAGGTCGAAACGCTTGTTGGTCAACTCTTCAGAAGACAATTCCCTGCCAAAATCGCGAAGATAGAAATCAACCTCTCTGCGCTGGCGACGGGTAAGATTTTCACTCTTTTCTGCTTCTGCCAGAAAACCGGCAATTTCCAACCGGCTAAAAGGTTTTGCAATCGTATTAACATCAATAATTCCCTCATTGTCAAGTTCATCAATAAAATCATAAATCCCGCTATTGTCAATATGCACAGGTACATGCTGTCCCTGCAATAAAAAGCCCTGCCCCGATAACACCAGAGCAAAGAAAACAAACCGGAAAACTGTACGCTTTATACAATAATTTTTGTTCATTCAATACTTCGTTGAATCATTACGAATGTCTGATAATAATTAAGTCCACCGGGACCCTTAAGCTTCATCCGACACGCTAAAAGTTATCATTTGTAAAGACCTTCAACATTCTGTTGCCTACCACCTCAAGCGTGGCATTCCTCTGATACCATTCAATAGATTTTTTCGCAATTTCTTTCATTTTTTCGGGACTTGCCAGTAATCCTGCAATGGTTTCTTCCAGGTCTTCGGGATTGCAACTCACCACAGGTAAATCGGGATAACTCTTGCGGGCCCAGTTTTCGATGCGACAAATAACCACGCAGCCACGTGAAAGGCCTTCTACCGAGAGTAATCCGAAAGTATGCGTAAACTGGTCGATAAGAATATGCGCTGTTTCAAGATTTTTCAACACCTCCTGATTAGACATTCGCCTTGATATATAATCAATTTCATATTTCCCCCTGAGCTTAGAGATTGCCGCTTCCACATATTTGGTACCTTTAAGTTCGCGGTGAGAAGGAAAATGCATGATCCGAACGGGTGAAGAATCATTAAACTTTTCAAGCGAAACAGGAGTTGCGGGTGGATCGGTCATGAGCCACATAGGATATGCCTTTCCAGGTCTTTTGAGATAGCCGGAAGTGCTGAGCCGTGAAAAAATAAAATCTGCATGTTTTTCAAACTTACGAATTCGGTCTTTCTTCTTTTCCGGGCGGTCACACAGACAAAATCTCTGCTTTTTTATATCGGTACAATACCAGCAAAAACTGTATTTCATGGTATTGAGCTCGTCGTAAGGATTCTTTTCGGCACAACCCGGAAAGAAAAAGGCAACGTTCTTACCGAAAAATTTCAATATGGCCAGATCGTGATGATTCCTGAAAAAAGTGACAGGAGAAATAAAATAGAAAAGATCGTAACGAAACAGTACGGAAAAAAGAAAGAAAAATCTGATCAGGGCATTAACAGGATGTATTACAAACCGGTTGTTGATCAGCTTGACGGCTCCTTTCCTTTTTAATGAACGAAACTGAAGAACCAGCTTATCGGTTGGATAACCGAATTCATGCTTCTCGTAGGAATAGCTCCGGGCATAAACGCCTACTTTACGCAACGAGCGGGCAATGTAATGAGCATTACCGGCAGTATTACCCGGGCCGACAAATATTCTGGGTCTTTTCTTTTGTTTGACTTTGTTCATTTACTTCTTAATTTCCAAAAATTCTGAGCCACCATTCAAAACTCAAAAGCGACCATATCAACAACCGGTTGTTTTTCTGTCCTTTCATGTGTTCTTCCATCAGGCGATGTGCTACATCAAAATCGATAAATTCGTAGATTCGTGCCTCCTTGTTGTACAACAATTTTCTGATATAATTGAGGCTTTCTCCTTTAAACCAGCTGGCATCAGGGGCTGAAAAGCCCTGTTTATGCCCGTTACAATAATCGGCAGGCACATATTTTTGCAACATTTTCCGCAACAGCAGTTTTCCATCTGTCGACAACGATTTCACCTGTTTTTTTCCGGTCAGATCGTTCTCATTGATATGCACCATATTCTGCCAGTCACGAAGTTTCAATTCCACCGGAACCTTCATGGCAAAATCCACCAGGTCGTTGTCCAGAAACGGCAAACGGGTTTCAAGGCCATGGGCCATACTCAGCTTATCCTCCACCAAAAGCAGGCCGTGGAGAAACGTTTTACTTTCAAAATAAAGAGAGTTATTAATATAGGTCTGCGGCGAACGGTCGCTAACATTGGCCTGCCCATTGGTCAGCAATGCCCGGAAAACATTTGCAGGTCGTTCAAAATCAATCATTTTTCTGACAGCCGGGGTAAAAAAGATTTCTCTCAGATCATCGGGTACCAACCGTTGCCAGTATCTGAAATAACTATCGGCGAAACCATTGTTGTATCCGTTCCGGGAATTGTGATAATAACGCCAGGGATACCCGGCAAAAAGCTCATCGCCCCCTGCACCCGACAGGCAGACTTTAACAAACCGTCCGGCCAACCGTGATATATAGTAGTTGGGATAAGACTGCCCCACCCGCAAGTCTTCGAGATGAGTGGTCAGAGCCGGCATGACACGTTCCATATCGCCGGCTTTCAGGACTACTTCATAATGCTCGGTTTTATAAAGATTCGACAAATATTCCGAGCGTCCCCGCTCATCAAAATTAATCTCCATGCCTGAAGCGGAAGAAAGATCGAAACCGGCAGTAAAAGATTTCAAATTTTTAAACTGCCTGGATGCCACACATGTGATTCCGCCACTATCCATACCCCCGCTCAAATAGGCGCCTACCTCCACGTCGGAGACAAGTTGTCTGGCTACCGCTTTTTCAAACAATCCTTGCAATTCGTCTTCAGCCTCAATGGCATCCATAGAAACCGGTCGAAAGGCAAAATCCCAGTAACAATATTCGTTTATTTCTGAAGTCCCGGGCTGCACCTCCAGAAAGTGACCGGCTGGCAAAAGTTTCACCCTTTCAAATAAAGTGAGGTCGCTTAAGATATTTTGAAAGGAAAAGTATTCAATAAGTGCATCTTTGGACACTTGAAACCGGAAACCGGGATGCTGTTGCAGGGACTTTATTTCGGAGGCAAACAGAAAAGAATCTTCTGTCTGCATATAGTAAAGCGGCTTAATGCCGTAACGATCGCGGGCAAGTATCAACTTGCTCTCATCCTTAAACCAGGCGGCAAAGGCAAACATACCGTTAAATTTTTCAATGGCTTTGGTTCCCCAAAAATGAAGCGCATTTACAACGACCTCAGTATCGGAACTGCCACGAAAAACATATCCCTTCTCCTCCAGAACTGCACGTATTTCACGGAAATTATAGACTTCGCCGTTATAGGTTACCACCACCCGCCCGTCTGCCGAAGCCATGGGTTGACGCCCTGTCACGGTCAGGTCTAAAATGGCCAGCCTCCGATGTCCGAGGGCAGCAGGCCCCAGGGAGAGAACGCCCTCTCCGTCAGGCCCTCGATGAGACAGCACCCTGGTCATCCGCCTGCAAATTTCCTCATTGGCAGTGGTTCCATTTTGCGTTAATATTCCGGTTATTCCACACATTTTCTCAATTGTTTAAAACGGGCAAAGCATCTGACATGGTCAATCATCTTTACCGGCATTGGCATCAAACTGCTCAATGGTTTCTACCATAAACCGGGTCACATCAATATGGTCCTCCAGTATTTTCATTGACTGGCGGGCAGCATTACTTTTAGTTCCGGGGCGGCCAAGAAGAGTGGCGGCACTTTTCAGTGCCATGGCCTGGTCTTTCCCGGTGGTCCCGTAATTAAGCACCAAACCGTAATTATTTTCCAGATAAAGCAGGTTCCCAAGCCTGAAATCGGACAAATAGATGGCAGGAGTTCCAAGAATAGCAGCTTCGGTAGTCATTGTCGCACCTTCTCCAACCAACACAGTGGCGAAAAACAACAGATCATGAATTTTATGCGAAGCCAGCCTTAAACGCTGAGCTTCCAGCTCGTCGGGCAAAGGCCCCTCAGAGCTGATAAATACACGACCATATCGTTCAAGAGTCCTGACCAACTCTACTTTTTTCCGGTCGGAAAAACCATGTTTTCCCCTGTCGTGAACAGCCATCCAATCAACAAACCGCACTATGGCAAATCTCTCTTCCGGCTTAATCTTCACCTCTTCAAGTATAGAAGGATCGGGCTCAAAATAATCGGGATGCAGGTAAGCCAATTCCATTAACCCGTTGAATCTGTAGTGATGGCTACCCAAATCGCCTGTAAAGCATGAGGGCGTATAAACTTTTTTACAGAACGGATCGATGAAGCGTCTGTAAATTCTGGTATTCTCCGTATCTGTAAAGGTGATGTAAGGTTTTCCGGTCATCCGGGCTGCCGGACCTGAGTAAATAGTACTGAAATCAACAAACAAGTCGGGCTTGAATTTCCGGGCACGCCTGTACTGCTCCCATGCAGTCCCCACAAGATACCATATCTTTCCCGGAAGTGATTTACCTCCTTCCCCCCTGTTTTCGTAAGGAATGTCATAATAATAGAGCAATTCCTTCACATGTTCACGATCTCTGGCAGTAACCAGAAACCGGTGACCACGTGATTCCATGATCCGGATAAAATTTCTGAAATAGTGAACATGCGCCGGATGCCCTATATCTAACATGATTCTCATATTCTAAAATATTTCCGGAAGAAAAATATCGTGAGTTTTTTATACCACTGATAAAACATTCTTCCCAGATTCCATAAAAACCAGTTATGAACATATATGTAACGTCCTGTCTCACGTACCATACCTCCATAAGACTTTTTATACTGACGGATGTAAAAATCCTGCCCGGGTTTGCCGCCGTTTCCCAGTTCAAAGAACCGGATGCCTTCGCTCTGTAACTCCTGAATAATGCCCCACAAAAATCCGTCGTAAAGCCATTGTTCGCTTTCATCGAGCAGGTTGCCTTCCATCCATACCGATGCTTTGTCATCAAAAAGCAACAACCAGATTGTCGCTATCATCTTTCCGTTAATAAACAAACCCCTTGTTCGTAAATAAGGCTTTAGTGTTCTGGACTCCCTTATCGCATACATCATTGAACGATGTGACAGGGGTCGTCCTTTCGACAAGATGGTTCCGCTCAGAATATGCCATGCATCCAGAAATTCTTTATCATCTTCCAATTTTTTTATAACATGGCTGACCTGCCCCATCTTTTCAATATTTTTTTCCTGTCGGGAGACAAGGATGCCCATAATTCCTCCGATTTCCGGTTGATATCGATGTTAACGGTCAGATAAGACTCATAGTAAAACCCGGCTTCCTCATAAACAGGCTTCAGAGAAAGTCCTAACCTGTAATTCCTGATCTCTGTATAAACAACAGACCTGGCAGTTTGCTGAAACAAAGCATCCCACAAAGCCAGTAAAATACCGCTGTCATTTTCTTTAATTAACGGTCCTCCAACAACAATCTGCCTCCGTGTAAAGAAAGACAGAGGTGGAAAAGTATTTGTCAGATGTACCGTCATCAGAACTCCTACAAGCTCATCGTTATCAAAAGCAAAAAAAGTTAAGGGTTTCTGGTGTTTTGTGTTCTGATGTATATCATACATGCATGGCATCTGGAAAATATTTCCATCCGGATGGTCATATACAAATTTCTCCCAGGCCCGGGTATTAACCCGACCAATATCTGTTGTAATCTTTAATGCCATACCATTCGTTATCTGATTCCCTGTGAAGGATTATTCATCACTTCGGCATAAACCGAAAACAATTTTTTAATAATATTTCTGTTATCCAGTTCTTTAATTCGTTCTCTCCCGTTAATCCGACCTTTGTGGTCAAGTGCTTTGTCAATTCCGGAGGCAATTTCACCTGGTTCGGGGGAACATATTGCACACCCTTCCAGGTTTTTCAGCCATTTTTTCACATCCCCGGCAGGGGTTGAAACAACCGGAGTATTACAAGCCAGTGCTTCTTTTACTACATTGGGAGAGCCTTCCCATTTTGATGTCAGAAGCACTACATCGGCCGCGTTGTAGTACAAAGGCATCATCTCTGTCGGCCGGTCAAAAACCATCTTCAGTTCACACGGGCTATGTTCAACCCGTTCCATTGCTGCAAGAGCAAGAGAAGCATTTTTGACTTCTCTCGCCGGATTAGCGGGCCAGAGAATGACAAAAGAAGCATTTAACCCCATCTCAAGCTCTTGCCGTGCTTCAGCTTTTCCCATTTCACGAAAAAGCTTCATATCTACTCCGTTGGGTATGATTTTCACTTTTCGTACACCCACTTTTTCAGCCATTTCTTCGCTCTTGACGATGGTAAGCGGCCAGAAAAATCTTGTAAATATCCTTACCCCGAGCCTCAACCACCAGGCTCCGAAAACATCGCTCCCCATAAGGGATACCACCAAAGGATGCGCACCTGACAGCCTCGCTACCATACCACTTAACCCGTAATGAGCATGCACAACATCAAAAGAATGACCGGTCATATAACGCCTTAACTTACCGGTGGCAGACAAATATGACATCAACCCTTTCCCCCCAATCCTGAAAAAATGAACCTCTGCTCCGTATTCTTTCAATACCCTGGCCTGTTCCTCAATGGCCGCGGTACATCGACCATGGCTGTTCCCACTGCATACAAACAATATTTTTCCACTAAAACTTTCCGGTATTTCCTCCATCTTTGTTTTTCAATACTCAGTCAACTTCTGCTATAAACTATAAATCAATTATTTATTATTGAACAATTATTTGTCTGTGAGTGCTGATTTTCAATATTGAGTGTAGTATAAAAAGCCTTCAAACTGCAGATTTTTACCATTTCTACCCCTGCCCCTAAAGGGGAACTGCTAAAAATCAGCAGTTTGAAAAAGTCCCCTTTAGGGGATTTAGGGGTCAAAAGGCTTTTTATACCGGGCTCAATATTATAATTCATCTTTCATCTTATATCTAAAAATCTATTGATCTATTGATTTTTGTAATACCCACTAAATTTAAGGAAACTGAATCCGAAATGCTGAGAAGACTGGTCAGTAGCAACAAGTATTTGACCAAATGAGCAATTTTGTATATTAATGCAAAGAGTCCGTTCCAAAAGTGAAATGGTTCCAATGACCTTTCACAGAATTTTACCATATTTGGAAAGAAAGAAGCAACACCTATGGATACAACAGAAAAGCATCAGGCAGAAATTCAATAAAAAAAGGGAAGTGGATCGGCCAAATGGGCCATATTTGCACCGGTATTTATCCCCATGCTGTCCCAATTGGGTTTCACTCCTGCTTTTGTTCAGCTGATGTATCGTGTGGGCGACAGCATTACCAACTGCGTTAGCCCGCTCTATGTATATTTTCCCCTTCTGATTGGATGGATTCGGCAGTATGACAAGAAAGTGGGAATCGGAACCGTGGTCTCGTTGCTTGTTCCTTATGCCATTGTATTATTTATTATGTGGGTGGCATTGCTTTTTGTATGGTACTGGCTCGATCTCCCAAAATCTAAAAAAAGGCGGATACGTAATTTTCATCATCGACAAGAAATATGAGCCTGACGAAATTGAAGCAGGAGAAATTTTTGGCATTGCCCCAAAAAGAACAATGGAAAATAAATTTAAAACAGGCTGCTGACTTTTTCAGCAGACCCTAAATATATCTGCCTTTCTTCCCCGTCAATCCATGCCATATACCCAACCAATACCATCCAAACATTTTTATTCCGCCTTTCCTGATGCTCCAAACCAATATCACAGGCAGCTTAATGAATTCAAAAAAGAGAAATCTGATCAGGCCTTTACGGAAATTATATTTTTTGAAGTAGAGTATCTTGTTTCGTCGCAGGTAATAGTATTCCCTTCTGTACCCTTCCTTGCTTTGTGCCGCCCAGTCATGCAAATGCCGGCAAACAGCTTTTCGGGTGACCATTGCCACGCATCCGCTTTTGGAAAATCTGTAAAAGAAATCGCGTTCTTCCCCATACAGAAATAACCCGGGATCAAAAAAGGACATATTCTCAAATACAGAGGTCCGAATCATAAAAGCCACTCCCGACAAGTAATCCACATCAGCAGAAACAGGCAGTTCCTTGTACGACCTTAAAATTCTGCCTTCGTCGGGACTCGATTTTTTACCAAGAGGAAAATTCATGTACAACCGGTAATTCTGAACAATTTTGGTCTTCCGATTATTTACCCCCTGCAAAATCAATGGGCCGCAGGCATCCACTCCGGGAAACCGGACCAGCTGATCATGCAAATTCCTGAGGAAATCTTTCTGGAGAAGGACATCGGTATTTAAAACTAAAGCAAAAGGAGCCCCTCTTTTAAGTGTTGTTTCCATCAGCCGGGTATGTCCACCTGCATAGCCAAGATTACAGTCTGAACGGTACAATTCCCCTTCGGGCCATAAATCCCTGAATTTTTTTGCCGCCGAATCATCGCTGCTGTTATCAACAGCTATCAAATGAAAATTGTTAAATGTCTGTTTTCTTAAAGAGCTCAACAATCCCGGCAGAAAGGGGGCATCATTATATAAAACCAGTTGTATGACGATTTCGGGAACCATAAAGTCAGGTCTTTATATTTCGGTAAAGCAAGGCAATGAGAATTCCGACATAGAGATTAATCATTAACGTTCCGGTTGTCAACTCATTAAAAAGATAATTGGGTTTAAAAACAAACGTCTTTATCGCCCATGCAAAAACGACAAAGAAAAAAGCCATATCCACTTCATTTACATGTAATACATAGCCTTTCATTATTTTATATCCCCGAACCAGGTAACGCCAAAACTGCACATAAAGCAAACTGTAAATGGCAAGTCCCACAAAACCATACATGGCCAGATGACCCGTTATTGGAAGGTCAGTTACTTCATAATCGGAGGGATCGAAGCGCAAACTGAAGTGCCCTGCAAAATCGGCTCCCGTGCCAAACCAGGGATGCTGCTCAATAAGGGCAAGATGTGCAGGCCATTGATTAAGCAGGCGTCCTTCGACGACACCACTGGTATAAGCATCACCACTCATAAGCAACCACAAATCTTCAACCTGTCGCCAAACCAGTTGTGGATATTCCGGAAACACAATATACATGATCACCAGTAATGCAAGGCCGGGCCCCAGCAACATCCCCGTCAAACCGGTCAGCGATGCTTTATATAACCTGTAATACAAAAAAAGTGATCCCACCACCAGTCCGGCAAGGTTAATGTAATTACTCTTTGTCAGCGACAGCATAACGGCAATGACAAATAACACTGTTGCCATATAGAGCAAGTACCGGTAACGGTAATTAATCTTTCGTGACAACACGAAAAATGTCAAAGGTATCAGCATATCGGTGAGACCTGCACTATACATAAAATACCGCATTATTCCCGTTCCCCGGTAGCGTTCGGCCTGCCACACCGGAATAAACTCAAAATCTGTTAAAATTGTCAGAAAGAAAAGAATAAATACTACCAAAGACGACCATACCAAGACATCGACAAGGATGGAAAGATTTCGTCGTGCCATAACAAACGCAGGTATAATCAATAAAAAACCGAATACACTCATGCGTTCCCGTACCAAAACGTAACGCACCAGGTAGCTCCAGCCTTTCCCAGGCTGCCAATAGCCGAAAACAAAAACATGGTAAAGAAGAAACAATAGCTGCACCCCCAACAAAATAAGAAACGGCCGGAAATGAAGCAGGTGTTTAACCTCAACTTTTGAAGACAACAAAGGAACAAAAGCAAGCACAAATAAAAAATCCTGATAATGAAATCCGCCCAACGCCTCTTTACCAAAATATACAGTAAGATGTCCGGACGGATCAAATAGCAGGATGATTATAATCCAGAAAGCATGATCGGGCCATCGGCGGATGACAATAATGCCAAACACCATCAGCGAAATAAGCAGAAAAATCATCAGAACCGGGTTCATCCAACACCTTTTTTAAATCTTAACCACAACTTTTTAAGAATGGATGGTGGCATCAATTTAAGCAAAAAAACCGAAGCTGCTACTACCAGAACGATGGCTGATCGCAGCCATATATCAAAAAGACCAGGCCATAACGCCACCACGACTGACAATGACAAGCCCATGATGAAAAACAAGTTGATTCTCCGGAAAGGATATGCAACGGGGAAATATCTGGCAGCCACCCAAACCTTTACCTGCCAGTAAACCACAAACGACGCAAGAGTTGCCACGCCGGCTCCCAAAAACCCCAGGAGCGGTACCAACAGAAAGTTGAGCCCGATATTAAGCAGAGCCGTTAATCCGGTGATCCAGGTATAGTGCCAGGTCTTTTCCGACAAAGAGATGCCCGGTCCCATGGTTTGGAACGATTGTGCCGCAATATATGAAAACACAAGAAACGGCACAACCCTGGATCCTTCGGAATAATCGGACGTGGTTACAAATGGCACCAGAATATCTGCAAAAACCGACAATACGGTTGCCAGCAGCACAGCACCGGCCAGATAAACCAGATACAGATCAATGGCCATCTTCCGTGATCGGGGTTTGAGTGTATCCTTCTCGGCATAGTATGCCTGAAAAAACAAAACACCAAAACTCATCTGAACTGCCATATTGACCAAAAGTACAGGTTGAGAAAAAATGGCACCGATGGAATACAGTCCCACTTCATCCAGGTCGCGATAATGTAATAAAAAGTAGCGATCGCTGCTGTTGAAAACCCAGGTTGCTATACCTACCCATATAAGAGGAAATCCGTATTTAAACAGTTGCCGGGCCCAATACATGGAAAAACGAAAACTGTACTTCCGAAAATTAAACCCGGCAAATGCCACAACCACCACCAGAAAACTACTCCCTATACGTGCCCACATAGCACCTTCTACCCCTTGTTTCAACACTATAACCAGGGTAATCCCCAAACCAATATTGGTCAGCGACTTCAGTACCGTTATCAAATTATAGCGCCATGGCTGCCTGAAATACCGGAACAAATGCGACTGTTCGCTCATCATCAGATTCACAGGCACCAAAATCAACAGCAGTAAGACAAGAAAAGAAAAGTCCTTGCTTCCAAAAAGAAGTTGAGAAAAACCATTACGAAAAAACAGTAACGGAACAATCAGCAGAAATGAGAAAATCCGTAGGAAAAAAGCTGTCGACAATACATCTCCCTTTTGATCGTCTGATGCTTTAAAAAAATAAAACCCACAGGATGAATCCAGGCCGGCCGAAAAAAAACCGCCTAACAGGGCGGCCGTTGTACCAAGCGTTTCAAGCATTCCAAACTCGCCAACGCTGAGAGCACGAGTATAAAAGGGAAGAAGAAACAGACCAATGAATTTCTTCAGCCCGTTACCAAGTCCATAAACAACTGTGTCTTTGATGAAGGCTTTGCGTTCTCCCATCCAAATAATTATTTACTTCTGGCACCACAACCAACAATGTTCCACAAAGCCCTGAAGAGATATATCACATCCGTCCGGAAGGGGGCCTGTTTATAGCGTTCAATATAGCGAATTTCAGAAGCTTGAATTTCTTCCAGTGTCGATGGCAGATCGGCATAAAACGGAGGGACAAGCCCCGGCTTTACCGAGAGACGCCGGCGGACTACATCCGGATCATAAAGGGCAAGATACTGAGGACTAAGCGGCCGGACTCCAACCAGTTTCATTTCTCCTTTCAATAAATTTATGATCATGGGCCATTCATCAATCCAGAACTTACGAAATATACCGCCAAGTATTGTTACACGTTTATCATCCCTGAATTTCCCGTTAGCACCCAGTTTGTTTTTCCTGTAAATGTGTTCCTGAACGTATTCGCTGAATGCGACCATGGTACGGAATTTATAAACGCGGATCATTTTACCCTCTCTCCCTACCCTGTTGAGGGAAAGAAGTAACCCGTAGCGTTCTTTTAACCGGCTGGCAGGAGGCCGCGAAATTTTTCGTGCCACCAGGTAGTGACGACCATCAATCACCTCATCATACTCCACCTGAAAACCGCAATAAATTAACCGCCCCACCATCTCATAAAAAGAAATGACCTTGTTTCGATCGCCGGTTAACAGCTTGTAAAACCATCGGGTGGCTCTCATTGTCGGAGCCACACGCTTAATCAGGTAATCAAAAAAATAATACAGCTTCCGGATGCCCGGGGGATATTTCCGGAATAATCTTTGTTTTCGCAGTTTGGAGGTTTCCAGGCAGCAAATGAACAATCCCTCATCACGCAATTGGTGATTCGTTTCGGCAAGGAATTCACAAAGCTTCCTCACTTCATTCAGTCGTTGAAGATTAATAATGGTCCTGAATTGCTGTCCGCCTCTGATGGTAATATTGAAGGAATTGGAAGTAGATACCACCAGCGAATCTTCGGCTTCTACATCGCAAAACCGGGCAAGAAAATGATAAACCGATTCATCAATTTTCTTCTTTATCCGAAACGTTCTCCCCCCATCTGCTATGCGTGGCGCGGGAGTGACCGTTGTTTCAGAAACAATTGATGTCTGATGATAGAAATGAAGCATGCTTTTTAATTCCTTAGAAAATCTGTTTTTATTATATATAGTCTAAGGGAACTCCCATGATAGAATTTCTATTCTTCTTTGAGCTTTGTATCATGGAAGTTTCAATATTGGTCAAAATACAACGGCTGTGCATGAACTTCAATAACAATTTGGCAGACTGACTAAAAGAGTGTATAAAAAGAATTGTTTTGTGGATGAAACGAGCATGACAAGGTTTACCTTAATAGATTTTTAGATTTTTAGATATAAGTAATTTAGTCATTAGTTTTTAGTCATTAGCCGGTAGTGTGAATTATAAACACAACATACGTCTTTGCTTTTAAGCTTTTTTTCTAACCCCATGCAACAATACAGCTTGCCCGTATAAAGAAAGAATATTTACAGTGATGAAACGAGCATGACAAGGTTTATCACAAAAGTTGATGTATAGAATCAATCATGCGAGTTCCATCAGACCAATGACTTAGACTAATTTTATACTGATGAAAAAGGAGATGACACAGTTTTTTGAACACTGCTATAAATAATGACGGAAATGAAAAATATTGTTACACTGAGTTCCATGGAGGAAGCTCAGAGCCTCACCGAGAATTTAATAAATCAACCCCGCTGAAACTTTGTGTAAACGCAAAAAGAAAATAATTTGAAACAGAAGAAACAAAATAGGCACTAAGTAAACACTGAAACCAGAGAATAAAAAACATACTCTGTGTCTCCTCTGTGCTCTCTGTGTAACCTAAAGGAAAAAAGAAGAGGAAGCCAATTGCCGTCCAAGCCACCGCTTCCTCTTCCGACTCCCCTAACTAAAAAGAAAGGAGGTGATGTGACAAAGATAAAAAATTAGCAAACACAGTAATCACCTTTTGATTACGGACAAGGATTATCCTATAATCCAAAAGCATCTTTTATCTGATCAACATAGTCGAGTTTTTCCCAGGTAAAAAATTCCACCTCACGTTCCACTTCCCTGCCATCTTCCAGGAATTTAACTTTTGCCGTATATGGGTCGCGTCCCATGTGGCCGTAAGCAGCAGTCGGTGTAAAAATAGGGTTTTTAAGTCCCAGACGCTTAATAATCTTTCCCGGACGAAGGTCGAATATCGCGCTGATCTTTTCGGCTATTTCCCCGTCGCTCATGTTAACCCTCGAGGTACCGTAAGTATTTACATACAATCCTACCGGTTCTGCCACGCCAATGGCGTAGGCAACATGCACAAGCACTTCATCGGCAACACCTGCCGCCACCATATTTTTGGCAATATGACGGGTTGCATAGGCTGCAGAGCGGTCTACCTTTGAACAATCCTTCCCCGAAAAGGCACCTCCGCCGTGAGCACACTTACCTCCATAAGTGTCCACAATAATTTTGCGTCCGGTCAGTCCTGTATCGCCGTGCGGACCGCCTATCACAAAACGACCGGTTGGATTTACATACAATTTATATCCCTTAAAAAGTCTTTGAAGCTCAGGCTTAAGTTTCGCTTTAAGTCTTGGAATCAAAATATTTTCCACATCATGCTCTATCACATCATGCATCACTTCATCGCTGGGATCGAATGGATCGTGCTGGGTAGATATAACAATAGTATTAACATGAATGGGCATGTTGTCGTCATCATACTCAATAGTGACCTGCGATTTAGAGTCGGGCCGCAAATAAGTCATCTCTTTGCCTTCGCGACGGATATCCGCCAGTTCCTGAAGAAGATAATGAGAGAGATACAACGGTAGCGGCATGAAATTTTCTGTGTCACGACAGGCATAACCAAACATCATTCCCTGGTCACCGGCGCCCTGCATATCTTCTCCATCCCTGTCAACGCCGCGATTAATATCATCACTTTGCTCGTGAAGTGCAGAAATTACGCCACACGACCCCGAATCAAACATATAATCGGCTTTCGTATAGCCAATTCGTTCAATGGTATCGCGTGCCACCTGTTGCACCGGAACATAGCCATTGGTGCGTATCTCCCCGCTTACAACTACCAGCCCGGTGGTGACCAATGTTTCACAGGCAACTTTTGAATTCGGATCCTGACGGAGCAACTCATCCAATACCGCATCCGATATCTGGTCGGCAACCTTATCGGGATGCCCCTCCGACACAGATTCTGAAGTAAACAGATATCCCATAATAACTTAAGAATTACTGCAATTTACCCATAGCATTTATTAATGCCGGGCAAATTTAGATTATACAATAAAAACAAAGGATGGAAAAAACAACTGGCAGGCTAAAAATCACATTTTAGCATTGTTTTATAGTGGTTGCAAGCAGCCAAATCCATCCACTTTTGTATTGCAAAGATACAAATTATTTAGAATTATTCAAAAAAATAATATCAGGTAATCATGGACATGAGTGAATGGGGTGGGCTTCCGGAACATCTTAACGGTGTGAGGAACCCTGCCGTTCTTTAGGCCATTCCCAATGCCTCATGCTCTCTGTCCTATGCTTCGCCCTATTGTCTAATGACTGAATTCCGACTATTCATACGTGACAAATCTCAAATATAGTACTGAGCATTCTCCCTGGTCACAACATCCAGGGGCAAATACTTAATAGGTTCAACTTCTTTCTTAAACACCAGATGATCAACCAGCATTGTTATTCCCAGGTAACCTTGTCCCTTCGGGTTTTGATTGATTAAAAAATCAATGGTTCCCGAATTCAAAAGCGAGAGATTCCTGGAAAGTAGATCATAGCCTACCAGCTTAATCCCTTTCAAACGGCGCAGGTTAAAATAATCTCCCAAAATATAGGCGCGCGAATTGGTTACAAAAAAGCCCCGGATGTCGGAATATTTTTCAAAAAGTGCATCCAGATTTTTTTGACATGCTTCTTTGTCCTCCCAGTCATTGACTTCAATTCGAACAATTTTAATCCGACCCGTGTCATTATTTTCACCAAAGTAGTCAATAAACCCCTGCTCTTTCCTTATCAGGTGAGTTAAGTTGGAAACTTCCTTATCAATATGGACAACTACCAAAGTTCCCTTTTCGCAGCCATAATGCAGGAGTTTTCCGGCCAACACACCACTCTGATAGGAGTCCTGGCCTACATAAGATACCGGTTGGTAATCGGGAATATTAGTATTGAACAGATTGAACGGAATCCCTTCTTTGCTCCACCGATTCAGGAAAGAAAGAGACTCCCGGTAAAACATGGGAGCCACCAGGATACCGTTATAGCTCATATCGGAAATTCTGTTTGCACTTTCCCTGAAAGATTGTGCATCTTCCTGATGAAAAAGATATTTATCCACAACTACGCCATATTGCCGCATCTCTTCAGCCGCCTGATCAACCCCCCTGTTGGGGGCTTCCCAGTACTCATCGTTGGAGGGATCGGGTATTAACACGGCAATCCTGTATTCCCCGGTAGAAACAAGTGCCCGAGCCATAATATTCGGCTCATAGTTGAGCTCTTTCATGCTCTTCAAAACCCTTTCTCTGGCCTTCTCAGAGACCTTACCGCGGTTATGAATTACACGGTCTACCGTCCCCGGCGATACCTCTGCCAGCGCAGCAATATCTTTAATTCTTGCTATCTTTTTCCCTTTGTTCGGCATATTATCAAAGACGGATCGTCAGATTACTAAGTTCTCACTTTATGGCCTTTCAGCGCATAATATAAAATATACCCAAACAAAGGCACTGCGAGCCAGTAAGCATTTTGAGCACCATAAAGGTCTTTTAGAAAACCATAAAGTGTCGGTATTAAAGCGCCACCAACAATGGAAACGACCATCAATGAACCGCCCTGTTTTGTAAATCTCCCAAGATCGGTCATTGCCAACGGCCATATAGCAGGCCACATCAAAGCACAGCCCAATGCAACCAAAACGACAAAGAAGATAGATATTTCGGGAGGTGTCAAGACAACCAGCAGCGATCCGGCAATAGCAACAATAGCACTTGCCACCAGCGCAGTTGACTGGCTCAGGTACTTAGGGATGAAAATTATCCCGACGATATAACCTGCCACCATCCCTACCGGAGCAATCCAGGCATACCATTCCGGATTGGCCAGGTTTAATGTTTCTGCATAATCGACCAGGGTTCCCAGGGCAACCGTTTCAACGCCAACGTAAAAAAACAATGCCAAAATGCCGAGCAACAGGTGCGGAAACTGCCATATAGAAGTCTTCTTCGCCGCGTACGGACAATCGTCTACATTCTCCTCATCCTCACCTACTGCCTTCACTTCCGGAAGCGGAGAAAACAAAGCTATGATACCCAACAATACAAAAACGCTGATAATAATTATGAACGGCAATGTGGTATCTGCAAAACGGACATCATCAACACTCTTTCCTATGATCAAAGCAAGAAAAAGCGGAGCCACCGGCCAGGCCAGCTTGTTCAGTATTCCCATAATACTCATCCGCCGGGCCGCACTATCAATAGGGCCAAGTATCGTCACATAGGGATTTACGGTTGCCTGAAGGAAAGTATTTCCCATACCACTAATAAAACTGGCAACAAGAAACAATGGCAAACTTTCCATATTCCCGGATGGAATGTACAGATAAAACCCAATGGCAAAGAGCAGAAACGAAAGTGCCATGGTTCGTTTATATCCGATTTTCGCAATCACGAAAGATGCCGGATATCCGAAAATCAAAAATGCTGAAAATGTTGCAGCAAGAACCAGATACGACTCTGTCGATGTGATACTTAACTGGCTTTTCAGCAAGGGTATTAAATAACTGTTTATTCCAAGGGCAAAACCAATGGAAAAAAACATGGTACCAAGAATAATCAGAGCAATCACAAGATTGCGCCCCTGAACGTTTGATTTGGCCTCAACACTCATAATGTTTCATTTTTTGCTTTTAATAAATACTGATTCAATCCGGCCGCCCGGCAATTGATGGTATGCGGCATAATTCAATAATGATCCCTCTGTGGATGAGGAATAAAAGGATGATTACTCCCGCTTAGAATTAGTTCTGCAAAACAGCAGACAATCACCCCGTGATAAAACGGAACGTAAATATCTCAAAATATCAAGTTACATTTTGTCTAAATCTTGTATTTCTAAAATCTAAAAATCGAACGATCTGCTAATTTTTCTTCCCATACAAAAATAGGAATTATCAACCCGGTAAAAAAGAAAATACACACAAATTTTGTGTTCGTACACATAGTTCTTAATTCAATAATTTACAAGAATCTAATAATAATCATATTTCAGGTATTATAAAATTTAACATGTGTAATCCACAATTTGTTATCCCGTCAATGTAAATTTATGAAACAAGCATGACAAAGATTGCCACAATAGATTATCAGATTTTTAGATATAAGAGTTAAGATGAAATGAAACGAGCATGACAAGGTTTGCCACAAAAGAACATGTATAATTAACCTCTAATCATCTAAGAAACCAAAAACAGGGAACAGATTCTTCGTCGTTCCTCCTCAGAATGACACCGGGCATCCTGTCATTCTGAGCGGAGCGAAGAATCTCTATCTGATTGATAATTGTCAAATCTGTGTCAATCTGTGTAATCTGTGGTGAACTCTTAACCTTAATCTCAACCTCAACCTCAACCTCAACTTTAGCTGTTTGTCATTCTGAGCGGAGCGAAGAATCTAAAATCAATTAAAGAATAATAAGTTGCATCATTCCAATTACTTAGATTAATTTTATACGGAATGAAAGATGAGTGGAAGTTAACTGTGATTAGAAATCCACTACTAAGAAAGGTATGGATTAAAAATCCGCAGCAACGGGATATAGTTTTTGCGCTTTTGCGTCCAAATATTTGCGCCTTTTGCGTGGAAAAATTTATCAGAGCCTTAAAAAATATTTAGCCTGAAAACTTTTGAAGCAGTAACATTTTTTGTAACTGAAATTTGCAGGAAGTGAAATTTGATTTATCTTTGCATCCGCGTTTGAAAAAGACACTTAAATAATAATTGACACGCTTTAGGGTCCCTTCGTCTAGTGGTTAGGACGCAAGATTTTCATTCTTGAAACAGGGGTTCGATTCCCCTAGGGACTGCAAAAAAAGAAAAAGTTGTACCATTAAGTAAGAATAGAGATGGCAAATCATCAATCGGCAAAAAAGAGAATTCGTCAAATTGAGAAGCGAAAGCTTCACAACAAGTATTACGCCAAGACAGCCCGTAATGCTATCAAGAAGTTGAGGAATACGACCGAAAAATCGGAAGCTGAGGCTTTGTATCCGCAAGTTACCTCAATGATCGACAAGTTGGCCAAAAAGAACATCATCCATAAGAACAATGCTGCCAATCTGAAATCCAGTCTGGCAAAGCACATTAACAAAATGGCTTAACAAGGAATAAGTCATTCACGGTCCCTTCGTCTAGTGGTTAGGACGCAAGATTTTCATTCTTGAAACAGGGGTTCGATTCCCCTAGGGACTGCGAAAGTCTTCTCATGTATACATGGGAAGGCTTTTTTTTGTATCTTCACAGCATTGTTTTTTCAACCAACCTGACCCGCCGTGACTGGAAAAACAGTTGCAGGGTATTCGGGTCGCCAAGACTCAAGACAATGGAAGAATATCAAAAAGTAAGTATTCGCCATTGGGCCGTTCAGGACCGTCCGCGCGAAAAGCTTCTTCAAAAGGGAATAGCCTCTCTGTCCGATGCCGAACTTCTTGCCATTCTTATCGGCTCCGGCAGTCAAAAAGAATCGGCCGTCGACCTAGCAAGAAAAATCCTGATGGATGCCCGCAACAACCTGAATGAACTGGGCAAAATTACCATCGATTCGTTGTGCCGGAAATATCATGGCATCGGACAGGCCAAGGCCATAACGATCGTTGCCGCTATGGAACTGGGAAGACGGCGGCAGATGAGTGCCCCGTTACAACGTCCGCAAATCAAACAAAGCCAGGATGTTTTTTCTTTGATGCATCCCGTTCTGGCCGATCTCCCCCATGAAGAATTCTGGGTACTGATACTCAATCAGGCCAACAAAGTTATCCAGCAATTCAATGCCAGTAAAGGCGGAATATCAGGGACAGTTATTGACGTACGACTTATAATGGAAAAAGCACTTTATCAACATGCCAGTTCATTAATTCTTTGCCACAATCACCCTTCCGGAAACCGTCAGCCCAGCAAGGCAGATATTTCAATCACACAAAAACTTTCTCATGCCGGAAAAATTCTTGACATTAGTGTACTTGATCATGTTATTATTGCCGAAAACCACTATTTTAGCTTTGCAGATGAGGGACTATTACAGATATAGCTTTTAACCCACATTACAATGGCGGAACTATCTTTTCGTCGGTCAGAATTCCGCCTTCGGATGATTGCTCTTAAAAACAATCGCAGCTCAATAATTGAGCCGGGAAAATTTTCGTATGGAAATAAAATACATCAAAAACAAGGACATAAACAGGGTACGTTACGACAACAGCCTCAAAAGATCATTTAACACCAATGTATTTGCCTACTCCTGGTTTCTCGATCTGGTATGTGACGACTGGGACCTGCTGGCAGAAGGAAATTATGAAACCGTCTGCCCGCTGCCCCTGCAAAAAAAACTGGGAATAATTACCGTAAAACAACCTGCCAGGGCGCCTTTTCTTGGGGTTTTTTCCTCAAAACATCTTCCGGCAGAAAAAGTTTCACGTTTTCTGAATGCCATTCCATACCGCAATGTAACATTAACGCTTAATCATCTCAATCGCATTCATGAAAGCCGGCAAAAAGGCATTCGAAAAGTGCCCGTTCTGGACATGATCGCCCCCTACGAGAAAATTACTGAACGCTATTCAGAACAGGCAAAAAAACTTCTGCACCAAAACGATGGCACATTTGTGATGCGTTCCATCCGAACCGATGAGTATATGTTTTTCAGACGAAAAGTAAAAAAGGGCCTGGCGGTACAAAACATGCAGCTGACACGAATAGTAAATTATGCCATACGATACAAAAGTGCAGGCATATACAGTGTTTACTCATCCCGGAATGAACTTATCGGTGCTCTTTTCCTGATTAAAACCAACAACCGTCTGTTTCTTTTCGACTGCATTGAAAACGATGAAGGCAAAAAACGGTTTGCTATATTCAGGGCTATTAATCACATTCTGGAAACCAATAGTGAAAGTAATCTCACCCTGGAAATCCCGTTTGGTTGTCAACAACTTAAATCATTGATACATTTTGACCATCATCAATGCCTCAGATACAAAAAAGGAATTCTTTGATGAAGAGAAGAAAAGGATTATCTGTTACCCCGGGCGAAGTAAATAATCTGCCTTTGAGAATAATGCCGCGGCACAGCATTGAGGCAAACCGGTGGGACGATTGTGTCAGCAAATCGAAAAATGAATCTCCGCTTGCTTGTTGCAAAATCCTGGACATCCTGACTCCTGACTGGTACGGTGTGATAATAGGTGACTACATAGGCGTAATGCCTTTACCTGTGGTCAAACAATTTGGTTTTCTAAGCGTGCAAATGCCACAGGAAGTTATTTCCCTGGGGATTTTCTCTTCCGATTCCCGGATTGTTGATTTATTTCCTGTCATCTTTGATCATCCTGCATTCTCCGGTTTCAAATTCATTAACTACAATGGAAGTCCCACCCGATCGGAAATCAGTCTGATTCAAGGATGCCGGATAAAACAGACTTTTGAACTGTATCTGAATAACGATTATGAAAAAATATACCGGAATTATTCAAGAACGCATCGTCGCAATATCAAAGCCTTCCATAATTCCGGCCTTAGCATTGATTCAACCCCCTTCGCCGGGGTCTTTACTTCATTAATCGCGGAAATTGGAAAAAACCGATCCGAACTTTATATGCCTCCTCAATACCGGAAACGCTTCGAAAACATGACAAAATATGCCCTCGAAAATGATATGGGTGAAACCTGCTCTGTCCGGAAAAACAACCAACTAATTGGCGGAGCCTTCTTCCTGAAAGGCAAAAAACGGGTGATTCCATATCACCTGGCTACCCCCGAAGGAAGAAGATTTAAAACCTCATTTGCCATCATTGATCACTTCATAAAAGAACACTCAGGACAGGACATGGTGATTGACTTTGCAGGCTCTGTTTTACCAAACGTAGCCACATTTAACCGCCGCTTTGGAGCCAGGCCGGTGCCTTATTGCACTGTTACCATTAACCGGCTGCCCCAGCCTTTGAGAATGGCAAAAAACAAAAACCTCCTGTTCAAACTGAGGTATTTGTTTCGGACATAAGTGAGCCTGCGCCTAAATCAAAATGGAAAATTCGGACTTAAACATTATTTTTGCAGATAAAAATCGGCAAATGGAAATCAGGCAAATTAATCAGCCCGTTAGCATTCTCAGCACATTTGTTGCCGAAATGCGGGATGTGGAAATTCAAAACGACCCCCTTCGCTTTCGTCGTAACCTGGAACGTATTGGAGAAATTTTCGCCTACGAAATCAGTAAAACACTTACTTACAAACCCAAAGAAATTACCACTCCCCTCGGAACAGCCACCGAATGGCTACCCCGGGAAAAACTTGTGATAACCTCCATTCTCAGGGCTGGAGTCCCTCTTCATAACGGACTTCTGAACTACTTCGACCGGGCAGAAAACGGTTTCGTATCGGCATTCAGAAAATACACCGAAGACGGGGATTTCGACATCCACATCGAATACATTTCAGCCCCCGATCTCAACGGGAAAACGGTAATTATGGCCGATCCCATGCTTGCAACCGGCTCTTCCCTTGAACTGGCCTATAAAGCCATCCTTGCCAACGGACAACCCGAGCACGTCCACCTTGTCAGTATCGTAGCCAGCCAGGCCGGGGTTGACTATATCTCGGAAATTTTCGAAGATGAACCTATAACCCTGTGGCTCGCCGTTGTCGATGATGAGCTCAACGCCAAATCATACATCGTCCCGGGAATCGGCGATGCCGGTGATCTGGCATACGGCCCGAAGCTTTAGCCGACCCGCCTTACATCACCGGTATCACTGCACTCCTGAAGCAGGACATGAATTGTTTTCTTTAAAACAGGATGAACAAAACCGGCCATCACCTCATCGAGTGGCATTAAGGTAAAACGCCGAAGATGCAATCGCGGATGCGGAATTTGCAAATCAGGCTTATCAATAACCAAATTATCAATAAATAGAATATCAATATCTATCAGGCGGGCTTCATAGCGATCTTTGGTCTTCGTTGTTCGGCCCAGTTCCTGCTCAATCAACCGGGTTTGCCGCAATATTTGCGCCGGCGGTAATGAGCTTTCCACCTCCAGCACCTGATTCAAAAACCAATCGGGGTGTTCAAACCCCCAGGGAGGACTCGTATAAAGACCTGACCGGTTGCCAACCGGACCAATTTTTTGCCCTATTTTTTCAATCGCTGTACTGAATGCTTCACCGGTATTGTTTTCGTTTCCACCCAGCAATAAAATAATTTGTGCCATCAATTAAAATTAATCAATCCAATTAAAGATTTTTTTCGCAAATTTGTACGAAGTGAAAAACAACGCAAAATATTATTTTTCCAAATATTAACCCTGTAATTATTTAAAAAATGAAAAAATTTCTAAAGTACACGCTGGCTGTCATAGTTGGCGCTTTTGTCACCATCGGCATTCTTATGATAGCCTTCTTTATCATGGTTGGAATTCTGGCTTCTTCCACTCAGAAAGAAATCACCGTAAAAGACAATTCTCTCCTTGTTATGAAACTTGACGGCCCTGTCGTTGAGAGAAAAACTTCTGACCCCATCGCCGAAGCCTTCTCCAAACTTTTGGGAGAAGCTGCCCCCATCGGTCTGAACCAGATTCTTTCAAGCATCGGGAAAGCCGGTCGCGACGACCGCATCAAAGGTATTTACCTGGAATCGGGAATGGTTATAGCCGGGCATGCCTCCGTTGAAGAGATAAGAGATGCCCTCCTTAAATTCAGGAAGACCGGAAAATTCATTATCAGCAATGCCCCTGTTTATTCACAAAAATCATACTACCTGGCAACAGCAGCCGACAAGATTTACCTGACACCCGGCGGGATGCTCGAATTTCAGGGCATCAGTGCCCAGCGTACCTTTTTCAGGAATACACTGGAAAAACTAGGCATTGAAATGCAGGTATTCCGGCATGGCGAATTCAAATCGGCAGTAGAGCCTTTTACCCGCACCGACATGAGTGAAGCAGCCCGCCTGCAAACCATTACTTATACCCGGTCTATCTGGGATCATCTTACTGTCAATGTCGCCGAATCGAGGGGATTATCGACAGAAACACTCAACCAGATCGCCGACCAGGTACCTATGTTCAGAGATGAAGAATTTCTGTTACAGTCGGGACTTATAGACGGGTTGAAATATAAAGACCAGGTGATTAACGAACTTAAAGATTCGACCAATACCGATTATGAAAAAGACCTGAACAGCATTGACATACGAAAATATGCCAGTGTTTATGTGGCCGATGAGAAAAAAGGAATCTCCAAAAACAAGCTGGCAGTTATTTATGCCGAAGGTGAAATTGATGGTTCGGATACCGAAGGGATCATTTCGGAAGACCTGTCGCGTACCATCCGTGAAGCCCGACGTGACTCCACAATTAAGGCGGTCGTTTTGCGTATCAATTCTCCGGGAGGATCCGCTTTAGGTTCCGAGATCATCTGGAGAGAAGTAAAATTAACCACCGAAGAGAAGCCTTTGATCGTTTCTATGGGTGATTTGGCCGCCTCGGGCGGATATTACATTGCCTGCCCGGCCGATACCATTGTTGCCCAGCCCAATACACTCACAGGCTCCATCGGTGTTTTCGGACTCATTCCTAATGTGAAAGGGCTGTTCAATAAAATAGGAATCACCACCGATCGTGTCAAAACCAATAAATTCTCCGACATACCGGCCATCGATCGCCCCTTTACCCCTGAAGAGAAGGAGCTGATGCAGGCTTACGTGGAGAAAACCTACGACATTTTTGTAGAACATTGTGCCGACGGAAGGAATACAACCAAAGCAGCCATTGATGAAATAGGACAGGGGCGTGTATGGAGCGGTGAAAATGCACTGGATATTAACCTGGTTGATGTGTTGGGAGGTATCGATGTTGCGATCGACCTGGCAGCAGAAAAAGCCGGTATTGCAGAAGATTACAGGATTGTAGAGCTGCCGGAAGTTTTGCCACCATTTGAACAATTCATGAAGGATTTAACAGGCGACGCGAAAGCATATATGAAGAACTTTTTCCGGGGTAGTTCTGAATATGGCAAAATACTCCAAACCATCGAAAATCTGAAGAATGCCTATCCTGTTCAGGCACGTATGCCTTACGAATTAAGTCTTAACTAAAACACAATATTCAGGTAAATGGCGCATGAAGCACAGCCTGCTTTATGCGCCTTTTTAATGTAATCAAATAAACCATCCAGATGATACGGTCTCTCCGCACCCTGCTTTTTCCTTTTTCCGCATTATTCTGTGCAATTGCCGGGCTAAGAAATTTCCTCTACAACAAGGGTATTATCAGATCGTATTCTTTTCCTGTGCCGGTTATATCAATCGGCAATCTTACGGTTGGAGGTACAGGGAAAACACCTCTGACGGAGTTTCTCATCAAACATTTTTCTGCATACCATTGCGCGCTCCTAAGCAGAGGATATGGCCGAAAGACAAAAGGTCCGATCGTTGCAGCGGAGCACAGCACGCCCGAAACTATTGGCGATGAGCCTGTACAAATGAAACTTAAATTTCCGGGACTGAAAATAGTTGTGGCTGAAAAACGTGTCTCAGGAATGAACATATTGCTGAAATCGGAGCCTGTACCCGACATAGTATTTCTGGACGATGCCTTTCAACACCGGGCAGTCAAACCCCGACTATCTATCGTGGTAACCGACTATTACCGGCCGGTATACAATGATCTGTGTTTACCCGCCGGAAATCTCAGGGAACCGCGAAAAGGAATGAACCGTGCACAAGTGATCCTGGTCAACAAATGCCCTGTCGATATGTCACCGGACGAAGCGAATGAAATCCAAAAAAAACTGTCACTCCTCCCATCCCAGCAGCTTTTTTTCAGCAGTATTGCCTATCAATCCCCACAATCCCTTTTAGGGCTTGGAGATACCCAAAACGCATGCAATAAAATTTTCCCGGAAAATCCGGACATCATAGCTCTTGCCGGTATTGGAAATCCAAAGCCCTTTTTTTCAGAAGTGAAAAAATATGGCAACGTTATTAAAGACATTTCCTATCCCGACCATCATGACTACACATCGAAAGACATCGAAAAACTGGGGAATATTTTAAGTAAGTCAACTCCGGAAACCATTATCTTTACCACCGAAAAAGATGCTGTCAGACTGAAACAGAAAGTAACAAGTCCGGGCTTACATGAAAAAATATGGTATATTCCCATCGAACTTAAGATACTATTCAACAAAAAGAACATCTTTTTAAAAACCGTAAATAATTATGTTGAAACAAATTAAAGAAACAGCCGATTATCTCAGGAAATACTACTCGCCCAATACCTTCACCGGAATAATCCTTGGGACAGGGCTCGGCGGATTGGTCAACGAAATCGACATCCGGGATACCATTGCCTATGGTGATATTCCCAATTTCCCCGTTTCAACGGTTGAAGGACATGAAGGAAGACTTATCTTTGGGAGCATCAGGGGTAATGAAATAGTTGCCATGCAAGGCCGTTTTCATTACTACGAGGGATATTCCATGCAACAGGTCACTTTCCCCGTTCGTGTAATGCAAGCACTCGGTATAAAAAATTTATTTGTTTCGAATGCAAGCGGAGGCCTCAATCCCGATTTCAAAGTCGGCGATATTATGGTTATTACTGACCATATCAACATGTTTGGTGACAATCCGCTTATCGGAAAAAACATTAATGAGCTTGGCCCCCGTTTCCCCGACATGAGCGAGCCATACAGCCGGACACTTACCAACAGAGCTTTCGAAATAGCAGAAAAAACCGGTATTGAACTCCGAAAAGGCGTATATGTAGGAACGGCAGGCCCCTCCTTTGAGACACCTGCAGAATATAAATTCTTTCGTGTGATTGGTGGCGATGCAGTTGGAATGTCAACAGTCCCCGAAGTAATAGTCGCCCGCCATGCAGGTATCACCTGCTTCGGGATAAGTATTATTACCGATTCCGGAGTACCGGGACAAATTGTTGAAATATCGCATAAGGAGGTGCAGGAAGTTGCAGCTAAAGCAGAACCCAGAATGACAAAGATAATAGCAGAACTCGTCGCTTCTGTTTGATTTGAAAAGGCAGAGTAACCCTTGTCTAAAGCAAAGGGTTACTCTGTTTTTTTATACAGACTATTCTCCCACCTCAATGTCAGGATAGAGAAAATCATTGAAAGGGAAACGCGTAACATGTATTTTTACCACTTCACGATATAACAATTCCCTGAATTCTTCAAAGTTGGTTTTCTCCCTGGCCGATATAAAAATGCTTTTCGAGGCTTTAGCCATCCAGCTCTTCTTCATATCATCCAATGAATAATTCTCACGGGTGGCAGGCGTCAGATCGTCATCCTCCTTTTTTGTATAAGTAAACGCATCCACCTTATTAAAAACCATGATCATCGGTTTTTCGCGCTCATCTATTTCATGAAGGGTTTGGTTTACCACCTCAATTTGCTGCTCAAACCCGGGATGAGAAATATCCACAACATGCAGCAAAATATCGGCTTCCCTTACCTCATCCAAGGTCGATTTGAACGACTCAACCAGATGATGCGGAAGCTTCCGTATAAAACCCACCGTGTCGGCTAAAAGAAACGGTAAATTTCCCACTACAACCTTTCGCACCGTTGTATCGAGCGTGGCAAATAATTTATTCTCGGCAAAAACATCACTTTTTGCAAGCGCATTCATTAAAGTACTCTTCCCCACGTTGGTATAACCTACCAGGGCAACACGTACCAATTTACCGCGATTCTTGCGCTGGGTGGCCTTCTGCCGGTCAATTTTCTGAAGTTCAGTCTTCAGCCTGGCTATTTTGTCACGAATAATTCTGCGGTCGGTTTCAATCTCTTTCTCACCGGGCCCGCGCATACCGATACCCCCGCGTTGTCTTTCCAGGTGTGTCCACATCCTTGTCAACCTTGGTAAAAGATACTGATACTGGGCCAGTTCGACCTGTGTTTTTGCATGCGCCGTTCTGGCTCTCTTCGCAAAAATATCGAGAATAAGATTAGTTCTGTCAAGAATGCGTCTTTGAAAAGCCGCTTCAAGGTTTTTTAGCTGCGAGGGTGTTAATTCGTCATCGAAGATAATGGCGCTCACATCTTCGTGTACCTTTACATACGCGATTATCTCTTCCAGTTTTCCACTACCTACATAATAGCGGTTATCGTGTATCGGTAACGACTGAATAAACCTTCTGACAGGAACAGCTCCGGCGGTTTCGGCCAAAAAAGCCAGTTCGTCAAGATATTCGTTCACCTCCCGTTCACTCACATCAGGAGTTCGGACAGCCACCAAAACAACTTTTTCCAGTTCTTTTTCAGTAGAAATTAAATCGTTCATTAATTTGCCGGATTGATAAGGAGAAGAAATTGATACCAAAAACAAAGGGACTGTCTGCGTTGACAGTCCCTCGTCCTATTTCTGATTATCTAACAATTCAGATTTTTACTGTAAAACAAAGTTAATCGGAACTGTATATGAAACTCTTACCGGCTTGTTCCGTTGCCTGCCGGGTTTCCATTTCGGCATGTTCTTCACCACCCTCAGGGCCTCTTTATCAAGACTTGGATCAACGCCACGTGCAATCTCCACATCAGTGATGGAACCATCGGTATTCACCACGAACTTCACGTAAACACGTCCTTGAATTCCGTTTTCCTGAGCAATAACAGGATATTGAATTGTACTGGCCAGATATTGGTGAAGTGCCTTTTCTCCCCCTGGGAACTCGGGCATTTCCTCAACAATGAAAAATACAGGACCATCTTCCGGTTCCTCTTCAGTGGTCATATCAGAAAAATCCACTTCGGTATCTTCTGTTGCCTCTGTATCCTGAATAACCAACTCTTCCTCAAGCTCCACATCGTCCTCTACAATATTCAATACATCAGTGACTTTTGGCGGTGGCGGTGGTGGTGGCGGCTTCACTTCTTCCTGACGGGTGATCGGAATGATCTCTTCTTCTACTTCCTCTTCTTCAATTTTCAATCCCTCGTTAACGTTTGTTTCTGTTGTTGTCCACTCGAAGGCAATGAAAACCAGAGAAAGCACCACAACAAGACCGATCTGCATAAAGACCGTCTTTTTGTTTTCCAAATCTGCTTTTGGCGACTTTTTTACTTCCATAATAAAAATCGAATTTTGGTGCCTAATTTAATAACTTAAATTTTTCTCAATTGTCGGTGTCTCGCACGTTTGAGTCATTAATTCTCAAACGAGAGGTTAAAAATAGGATTTTATTATCAAACCGATGCATTTTTTGCAACTCTTTTTAATCATTAAAAATTACAATTTTCTTCTGATAGTGTCAATAATAATTAAAAATCAAATCCTTAACACATAAAAATACGCAACAATCAAACCAAACTACTTTTTTCCAGAATTCCTTTTCCATATCCCGATTTTCAATTATATTTGCCTCGCTAAAACGGGGGTGTAGCTCAGTTGGCTAGAGCGCATGACTGGCAGTCATGAGGTCAGGGGTTCGACTCCCCTCATCTCCACTGTTTTTATACTAATATACGAAAAACCGGACAAAATGTCCGGTTTTTTTATTTTAATTAATATCATTTTCAGAAAGTTTAACATCAACCCTTTCTGTAATGCGACGGATACTGTAAATTTGCTTTTTATAGAAGGTTTGGCTCGCCTACAATGGCTATATGGCGATGCTGAATGAATCGAGCATGGCAAAGTTTGCTACAATAAGAATATGTATAAGTTCTTGCATGCGAGTTCCATCCGACCTTAATAAACAAATTTTATACGGATGAAATATTCTAACGTTGAGTCTGTTGCTAAAAGAGCTATTTTTGTCAGGGTCGAAGCGAAGGAAATTCTTGAACCGAAGTTAACTGATTGTTAATAAGGGTTTAAAAATTTCCTACAACAATGAGGCTGGCAAAAAGAAACTTTTAAGAGTGGACTCAACGATATAAAACTCTCGAACAGATATCTGAATGACAGACAACTCAGGAAAAATAATACGCAGTATAAGACCCGGAAGGATTTTACTACCAATATTGATCGGGCTATCGGTAACAGGATATCTGTTATACCGGGAATTTAAACCCGAGAGTTTTGATTTCATAAATTTTACCGGCTGGTCTGTTTTCTGGCTCATACTTTCTTTCTTATTGATGGCCACCAGGGACTTTGGTTATATGCTCAGAATACGAATTCTGACCAACAATGAACTGACCTGGCGGAAAGCGTTTAATGTAATCATGCTTTGGGAATTTACATCGTCAATTACGCCATCTGCCATAGGAGGTACCAGTGTTGCCATTTTCTTCGTCAACAAAGAAGGAATCAGAGTGGGGCGAAGTACGGCCGTTGTCATGGTTACTTCCTTCCTCGATGAACTCTATTTCATCCTCACTTTCCCGATTATTTTGCTGTTACTCGGGCGTTCCGATATTTTCATGTTAGACAGTTCAGCAGCACCAATACCATGGTATCAGAATGAATTTTTCCTTCTTGCACTTGGTGGTTATACCATCAAACTTCTATACACACTGGTGTTAAGCTATGGTTTATTCATCAACCCGCGCGGCCTGAAGTGGTTACTTTTAATGATTTTCAAACTTCCCATTATCCGTAAATGGCGCCCTCAGGCCAATGAATCGGGAACCGATCTGATACAAACATCACGGGAATTCAGTGGCTGGCCTTTCCGGAAATGGCTAAAAGCTTTTGGGGCAACTTTTTTTAGCTGGACGGCCCGGTACTGGGTCGTTAATACCCTTATTATTACATTTTTCGGCATCAAATGGCTGGGTTGGGAAGATCATTTCCACGTCTTTGCCAAACAGCTGGTAATGTGGATTATGATGCTTATTAGTCCTACCCCCGGCGGAAGTGGCTTCGCCGAATATGTATTCAAAGAATTCCTGGCTGCTTTTATTCCAGCCGGAACCGGTGTTGCCATGGCTTTCCTCTGGCGCATGATCAGCTATTACCCTTATCTTTTTATAGGTACTTTTCTTGTTCCCCGATGGATAAAGAAACATTTTGTAAGCCATAAACCAAAAAGAAAATAAAAGAAGTCAGTAGTTTTTAGTCAGTATTCAGTAGTGGGGATTTGCAGGTAATGACATACTCAAACAAATAACAAAAGCCTATAAATATCATATTGGGGTCAACTTATGATTTGAGTTAGATAAAATAACTTGTTGCTGGCAGAAGTTTGACAGACAGAAGGCAGAAGTAATAAATTTTGTTGAAATGGCTTTCAGTTTATTGCGAAAATTGGCCTGGTAAACAGACCATCTGACTCTATGTTCCAAATAATTGAAATAGAGCTTCCGGGACTCTGAGTTAGATGAAAGGACGCCCGGAACAGGAAATTTCTTTGACCAAAGCATTTATTTTTATGACTAATTGCATGAAGATATTTCTATTGCATCGTACCTTGCATTTACACTTTCAGACATCTCTCTGAATGAATTCAGATAGATTCAATCACTCTATCCGCAAACCTTCAATTCTCTGATTTTGCCCGGATAAAACGAGCATGGCAAAGTTTGTCACAACAAGAACATGAAAAAATAAATCATGCGAGTTGTCCCGATAAATCAGGGCAGGCTATCCGACCTTAATAAACTATTATGCGGCTATGAAAATTGGGGCATCTCTTATACTAACCCAGGGAATAAAGTAGTTTGTATACTAAAAATGCCAATATGCCTGCGTACTTGAGTCATAAAGCAACGTTATTCCAAAACACCACAACCGTGAAAACACTGATAACTAAATATTTTGTGATATTCATTGTTGCCTTTGGGATATTTTCGGGCTGTAAAAATACCAGAAACAGGAACGAAGAGGAAGGCCCGGGACTTATCGTCTATTGTGAAAACGGGATTCTTGCCCCGGTAAGAGAATTCTCATCGGCTTTTGAGAAAAACACCGGAATAAAAGTCAGTATTCAGAACGATTGTGCCAGAAATCTCTCTAACCTGATCTATTACAGACATGAAGCTGATGTGTTTATTCCCGACTGCAGGCTTACCATAGACAATATGCAAATGGCCAATCCCGAATTGTTTGAAGATTCCGTTTCATTTGGTTATCAGACGTTGGTGTTTATTGTGCCTGGAGGGAATCCCGACAGGTTCACCGGAAATTTTCAAATGCTGAAAACTACAAATCCGGCAATTATTCTGGCTAATCCAGAAACCAGCACTCTGGGAATGGCAATTGAGATATTACTACAAACTCATCTGGTTTACAATGAAGTTATGAGTTCTGTCCTTTCTCTTACTACAGACTCAAGAGGACTGATCAGAAGTATTGCCTCCGGCCAGTCCCAAATTGCCATAGATTGGGAATCCGATTACATTGCAACACGTTCTGAAGCATTTAAAATTGACACCGTTCATATCTCTTCGAAAGCAATACATTTTCAAACACTTGCGGTTGTTCTGTCCAACGCTCCAAACAAACAAAACGCGATGAAGTTTATCTATAGTATCGATTCTCGTTCCGCAAAAAAAATTTTTAGGAAATATGGAATTGTCGAACTTTAAACTTCCCGTTTTTAATTGTATATTTAGTATCTGTCTGTAAGGCTTCAGCATGCTGGCATTATGCCATTCGGGGAAAGCATCCACCCCCTACAGCAGAAAAAATTCAAAAGCATACTTTCCCGAACACTTATCGGACTTTATTTGTAAATTGGTTTTGTGTAATACTAACTTCATTCAATTTTGGAAAGAAAGACTGACAAGAATATCTTCAGAAGATTATCTTTCAAACAAAACAGAGGCCTGTTTAATGAACCCCTGATAAACAAGCTTTATCTGTTACTGGGAATATTTGTGTTCACCATTGCGGCCATTCTGGTTATTGACAACTACTTTGACCGCACCCATACTATTCACTACCAGAACACCATCCGGAATCAGGAACAGAAACAAAGGATAGAGGGCCTGCTGAAAGAAAATCTTCTGCATATCAATCTCGATTTTAAATCGTATTCTTCAGTCACACATCCCCAACAACTTGAAAATATTCAAACGGATATAAGGGATCGAATTACCCAATCGGTCAATATTCTTGAAAAGCTGCACAACGGGGGGAGCGTGACGGTATATAAAGCCGTAAACCTCGAAGATCAGGACCGGATTAAAGAGATTATAGAATACCGGAAGGATGAATTCACAGGGACAATTCCTGAGATCAGGGATATCCCTCCGTTACTTTACGAACTACAATCGCTTTCGGCAAAAATAACAGGTTCACTCAAAGGCAACCTGGTATCGGAAAACCCGCTGAGTCCGGCCAATATGGAAACCATCAACTATTATCAGAAGCAGGCCGAAAGCATATTCTCACGCATATACGAATTTGAGAATCAAATTTCATTCGAAATCAGTAAAACCATTTCGCGGCTCAACGACCGAAACATTTTTGTCTTTGAAAAATATACTCGCGTGAAGTACCTCAGCCTGATTGTTTTTTCTCTGCTTGCAGGCTTCATAACATTATTGATTATCAATCAGATAAGACTTGTCGTCATACACCGGAGGAAGGCTGAAGAAACAAACAAGAAGTTACTGAAGGCCGTTGAACAAAGCCCCGTTTCCATCCTGATTACCAATACCCACGGAATTATCGAATACATTAATACCTCTTTTGAGAAACGAAACAATGTATCCAAAAAAGAGATCGAAGGAACAAGTCTCCACTTGTTACAATCTAAAAATGACGACAGTTTCTCTGCGTTGCTTTTGGAAACTATTCAGGAAGGAAAATCATGGGAAGGCGAAATCAGATCGTTTAATGCTGAAGGCGAAATTGTTTGGAACCAGGTCTCTATATCTCCGGTACTAAACGAAGAAAACACCATTTCCAACTTCATTGCCATCAAGGAAGATGTAACTGAAAAGAGACTGCTCACACAATCGCTGAAAGAGTCGATAGAAGCACTCAAGACCATCACCGAGAACCTTCCCGTGGGAATACTGATTACCGACAAGGAAAAGACCATCCAGGAAATAAACTTAACAGCTGCCACAATCATGGGGTTTGACAACCTTGATGAAGCTATGGAATTTGTAAAAAGCCATCAGTATTATCAGTTGTTTGAGACCCTTAAGAAAGACCAGTATGAAGATGAAGTTGCGGGGGTGACTATCACCACCCTTGAGGAACGACTCAGCGTTGAAGAGAACAATATTTCCCGTACCATTCTGAAAAACATCATCCCGGTCAAAGTCAACAACACCGAAATTATGCTGGAAGCATTCATGGATATTACAGCGCAGAAAGAAATGCAGCGCCGTGAAGCTGAAGCCAATAAAGCAAAATCGGAGTTCCTGGCCAATATGAGTCACGAGATCAGAACCCCGATGAACGGGATCATCGGAGCGACCGAACTGCTGGGACAGACCAGGCTGAACCGCGACCAGCAAAACATCATTACCATTATCAGCCGCTCGTGCGATAATCTGTTGAACATTATTAACGCCATTCTTGATTTTTCAAAGATCGAGGCCGGCAAGTTGAAGATTGAAAAATACCCCTTCAATCTTCGTTCAACAGTAGACTATCTGCTTGATCAGATGGCTTTCAGGAGTCATGACAAAAATCTGGAACTGCTGGCATCGGTCGAAGAAACCATTCCATCGGTACTAATAGGAGATGAAGGTCGACTGATTCAGGTTATAATAAACCTGATGGGCAATGCCGTAAAATTCACTCAGGAAGGAGAAGTGGTGCTAAAGGTAATCATTGAACGTCAGGAAGGGAAAGAGATCAGGCTTCATTTTGCCATTGAAGACTCAGGTATTGGGATTCCACCAGAAAAAAAAGAGAAAATTTTTGAATCATTCACCCAGGCCGATGGCTCAACTACCAGGAAATATGGTGGCACTGGACTGGGCACCAGTATCTCAAAGATGCTGGTTGAACTGATGGGTGGAAAGATATGGGTGGAAAGTCCCAATCCCAATTTCGCATGGTCGAAAGAGAACCCTGGTTCTGTCTTCCATTTTGTTTTGCCCTTTACATTCGACCGTGACAAAACAGACAATCAGTTCAATAATCCAAAAATGAAAACCCTGAGGGCCCTTATTGTTGACAACCACCGAACCAACCTGCTACTGCTGAAAAAAATGTTCCATAACTGGGGCATTACCCCCGAAGCAGTCAGTGATGAAAAAGCGGCCATTGAAAAGCTGAAAACGGACAATAAATTTAATTTTGTCACAATAGATTCTCATATTTTCAGCAAAACCAATCAAAGCCTTATTAAGGAAATTAAGGAAAAAGCTCCCTCGATTAAGGCCATTTTATTTTCGTCGCAGAGAAATCCATCGATGGAGGGGGTCGATGTGGTATTGGAGAAACCCATAAAGCAAACCATTCTGTTTAACACCATCAGCCAGCTGTTCTTTGATTCATCGGAAGAGAAAAACGGAGAACTGCCGGTATCTTCGTCTGAAAAAAACAAAAGAATACTGTTGGTAGAAGACAATCCGATCAACCAGAAAATCACAGAAAAGATGCTTGGAAGAATTGGCCTTTCCACGGTAATTTCAAATAATGGGCAGGAAGCTTTAGATTTAGTACTGAATGACAAAGAAGATTTTGATTTGATTTTAATGGACATTCAGATGCCGGTATTAAATGGTCTGGATGCCACCAAGGAGTTACGAAAAGCAGGCGTTCTGACGCCTATTGTGGCCATGACTGCCAATGTTTTGAAGGGAGACCGTGAAATATGCCTGGCCGTCGGAATGAACGATTATATTGGAAAACCCGTCAAATTAAACGACTTGCAACATACGCTGCAAAAATGGATATAGTTTGAGATTGCCTTTTAAAGATATAACTGGGCGGCTATGGCAATAGCGAAAAACAGTAGTAAAATTGTTTCCTGCCAAAACCGCCTGGAAATTTTATCGAGCCAGAATGCCAGGACAATCGATGGCCCAACTGCAACTACCGGTGCCAGCTCCACAGAGAAAAACGGTGTTAAACATGCTCCTGCCGTTAGCAGCGTGAGCCAGACAATAACCCGGAATAGTTTACGGGTAATGATTTTCTGCGTGGGCAAATATCTGAATACATTTACAATGCCTATCAGTGTCGGGAGGCTTATGAGCAGCAAATAAATCCGGGAGGCCAGGTTATGACTGAATTGTCCGGTGTTCGACAGCAGGTTGAAAAGGATGAACACTAAAAACTCCATTGTCTTGCCAAAAAAGAAAAAATAGCCGGCACTTAATACGAAAGGCAACAGCAGCCCCATAAGACTGGCCAGAAAGGTTCTTAAGTTAAGCAACCTCAGTCCTCCCATTACGACCAAAAGCAGAGGATACAAATAAAGCCCTTTTGCATACATAAGGGCACCAACGCCCAGCAAAAGTGCTGCATCGAAACTGCGTCCTTCTTTTCTTCCTTTATTTACAATCCCCATGATTCGCTCAATGGCAAGCAAAAAGAACAGATTGAACATCCACACAACATGCAACCGCTGCACAATCAGGAATCCGCTTACCAAAAGACCGTAAAGAACGGCTGGCAAAACCGATTGTCTCCCTAATAAACCATGACGGCCAACCAGACGGTTGACCGTGAACGCTGTTAACAAGGCCAAAATGTATGAAAATGCAGCAGCCCAAAAATTACTCTGCCCGAATACAGGACGAACCAACCATTCCCATAAAGGCATCGAGACACCGTCGAAACTAATTGGTGCACTACCGTCATAAAGAAAAACTCTGACCCAGAATAAAAGTAAAATAAAAGGCACTAAAATAAAAGCAAGGAGGCTATTGTTGTGCAACGTCCTGTAAAGCATGTTTAAATTACTTTAAATCAAACCCGATATCTCTCCGGAAATACTTGTTTTCAAATTCAATAAGGCTGGCATTCTTGTATGACTTTTCAAGTGCATCGTCGATAGAATCGCCAAGGGATGTGATCGCAAGCACGCGTCCTCCCGAAGTAATTATGCCGTTACTGCTGGTGGTACCCGCGTGAAAAACAATACTGCCTTCTACGTGTTCAAGTCCAGAAATGTTTTTCCCTTTTTCATAACTCCCTGGATATCCACCCGAAACCATCATTACGGTGACAGCGGTTCTGGGATCAATTCGTGGTGTGAGTTTTTTCAAATCCCCTGCGGCAACGGCCTGAAAAATCTCCACAATATCTGATTGCAGCCTGGGAATGACCACCTCTGCCTCAGGATCGCCCATGCGCACATTGTATTCTATCACATAAGGTTCACCGTCAACATTGATAAGGCCGAAAAAGATAAATCCTTTATATGGAATTTCGTCAGCCCTAAGTCCGTCTATGGTAGGCTGGATGATGCGGTCTCTGACTTTTCCCATAAACTCTTCATCGGCAAAAGGGACCGGAGAAACGGCTCCCATCCCACCAGTGTTGAGCCCGGTATCTCCCTCTCCTATACGCTTGTAATCCTTTGCTTCGGGTAACAGCATATAGCTGTGCCCATCAGTGACAACAAACACCGATAATTCAATTCCTGAAAGAAACTCTTCAATGACAACAGTGTCACTGGCTTTACCAAATTTACCATCCAACATCAGTCTCAACTCGTTGCGGGCCTGATCGATATCATCAACAATCAACACGCCTTTCCCCGCGGCAAGACCATCGGCTTTAAGAACATAAGGCGGTTCCAGATTTTTCAAGAACCGTTCGCCTTCATCGATGGTGTCGGAAGTAACAGCCAGGTAGCGGGCTGTCGGGATGTTGTGTTCCAGCATAAATTGTTTGGCAAATTCTTTACTGCCTTCCAGCTGAGCGCCACGCGAGGTTGGCCCAATAACCGGCACATGCGATATTGCTGCATCGTTCAGGAAGAAATCACTGATTCCCTTGACCAACGGCACCTCCGGACCTACCACTACCATGTCGATGTGGTTATCCAGAACTGCCTTCCTGATGCCGATGAAATTGTCGGGCGCAATGTCAATATTTTGCCCCAACAGAGCAGTTCCGGCATTCCCGGGGGCGATGTAGAGCTTATCAAGTAAAGGACTAACCCTCATTTTCCAGGCCAGTGCATGCTCCCGACCACCCGATCCGATGAGTAGAATATTCATAACTCCGTCTGTTTTATATTTAAAGAACTCAATATATCTGTCTGGTACCCGGCTTCCGATATCCGGGACAAAACTACAGGAAGGGCTGTCTTCAGGTTGGGCCAGGCTTTTAATGAATCATGGAAAACAATGATTGCTCCCGGCCGGATGTTGGTCAGGACATTATTAATAACATCCTTTGGGGAAAGCGTCCGGTCATAATCGCGCGACAAAATATCCCACATAGCTGTTTGAAGTCCCATTTTCCTGATGCGGGATACCCTCCAGGGCAGAAGAAGACCATGCGGTGGACGATACCAGCGGGCATAAGGGTTTAATTCCAGACTTTTTCTGATATCATCATAAAAATCCCTTCTGCTTAATTTATGTGCCGGTTTATGTAAAAATCCGTGAATCCCGGTTTCATGATCCGTCGATTGCAATTTTGAAAACACCCCGGGATACTTTCTCACATTGTCGCCAACGCAAAAAAAAGTAGCCAACGCATTGTACTGTTTCAACCGGTTGATGACCCATGGGGTAACCCCCGGCACCGGCCCGTCGTCGAAAGTCAGAAAAACCCTTCGATCATCAACCGGGACTCTCCAGACAACCGGGGCCGGGAACACACTTCTTAAAAAGTGGGGCGGCTTAGTGATCCAAAAGGATATCCTACTCAAAGAATCCCGTTTTTTGCAGGCTGGAATCGTATTCATTTTGCAGCTGCTCCAGCAATTCCTCTCTATTGTAATTCTCGACTGTCCGGACTATCTCTCCATAGATGGCCATATTTCGCCGAATTTCCGACATCACAGAATTTCTTTTCGACGGAGGTAATGAAAGGAAATAATCCAACTCCTGGAAATTAATGGCAGCCAGACTTTCGAGAATTTCATCTCCTTTTTCCGGATGGTCAGCCCGGTAGTAGCCTTCAGCAAGAAATATAGAGAAATAATTGTGCGGAACCTTGTCGGAAGGCAGCACATCAAGCGCTTTATCCAAAACATCCAGAGCTTTTTCGGTTTTCCCTTCATCCAACAATGCCGTGGCAAGTCGTCCCATATTGTTTCGGATATTCAGTGCCATCCGCTGATGATTCTCATCGAGGTATACACGAGTATCTTTAAAATTGTCGAGATCATATACCTCCATGAAATTATGATACGCCTTTTCGGTATCTACCCGCCCGGTCATGCCATCACTACTACGCTCTCTGATTGGCACAATCCTGTAACCGAATCCCTCGAGCTGAAAATAATCCTCGAGTCCCACATAATTATCGCTGCCTACTGTAACCGCATAGAAAATCGGTCGATTCCAATCGTTATGCGCCAGCATATCAAGAACAATCATTTCATTTTTAAGGATATAATCGCGATTCTGAAGGTTGATATGCATCGCCGAATCTATGAGGTGGGCATATTGTTCGCTCACAAATCCTTTTTGCAGCAATTTAAGGCTATCTGCAGCAAGTGTAAATGTAGTGGAAGGAAGATATTCTATTCGTCCGCTGTAACCGGGAACCCTTTTGGTGCGATCATTTTCGCTGCGCAAAAATTGCAACGCCTCCTTCAAATCCACGTCACCTTTAACCCTGTCAATCAGGTAAACCATATCCCGTTTCCCGACAACATATTCATCGTGGCTGAACGAAATGGGAAGCGGATCGGATTTGTATGATTTTCTTTTCATCTGGTCGATATACCAGTCGGTTTGCAGATAGCTGAGGTTACATACACGTACATCGGTACGGACGCCTTCAACTTCCTGTACGTACCAGAGCGGAAAAGTATCATTGTCACCGTTGGTATAAATCACTCCGTTTTCGTCGATTGTGTTCAGATAATTTTCTGCCAGATCGCGGGCAATGGTTCGGTGTGAACGATCGTGGTCGTCCCAGTTTTCCGCTGCCAGAATACCCGGCACCAAAACGAGCGCTGCCACGGATGAAACAATAGCAGATACTTTGCCTCCCGTCAATCCTTTCAGTCCATCCACAAGGGCCAAAACACCCAGCCCAATCCAGATAGAGAAGGCATAGAATGAGCCGGCATAAGCATAATCACGTTCACGCGGCTGAAGGGGCGTCTGGTTCAAATACAGCACAATGGCCAGTCCCGTAAGTAAAAACAAGAGCATTACAATCCAGAATCCCTGTTTTCCTTTTTTCCCGGAATTATACTGAAACAACAATCCAAGTATTCCAAGAATCAAGGGGAGGAAATAGTATTTGTTCCGTGCGGGGTTGTTCTTTAAATGATCGGGCAGTTTCGACTGGTCACCATACATAGCATTATCTATGAAAGGAATCCCTGATATCCAGTTGCCATAATGAACTTCACCATTTCCCTGAATATCGTTCTGGCGGCCTGCAAAATTCCACATAAAATACCGCCAATACATGTGTCGCACCTGATAATTAAAAAAGAACCTGAGATTTTCTCCAAATGTGGGCAAATGAATCGTTTGGGGATTTCCCTGTGCATCCTTAATAGTCAGGGGCCTTCCTTTAATATCTGCCCAGCGTTTATATTCTTCGATATGATTGCCCTGGCGACTGTACATCCTCGGGAAAAAGGTTGTGGTTCGTTTATCGAAAACATATTCCGGCCTGTACTGGGCTATCTCATAACGACCGTTCTTCTGAATGCGAACCGGTGTTCCTTCTTTTTGTGATGATGCTTCCCTGTCAAGAGGAGAGTTGTAATACTCTCCGACAAACAACGGGCGATCACCATATTGTTCCCTGTTAAGGTAAGAAATGAGTGCAAAAACATTGTCGGGTGAATTCTGATCCATGGTTGGCTGTGCCGAGGACCGGATCATGATCATGGCAAATGAAGAATAACCGAAAATGATGACCGTAATTGCTGTAAAAACAGTATTCAATATAACTTTCTTCCGCGTATAGGAATAATAAATACCGTATACCAGAACAGCAATCAGTAACACAAGATACACGAACAATCCCGAGTTGTAGGGAAGTCCCATCCCGTTAACAAAAGCCAACTCAAAGGCACCTGCAATTTTAGGTACTCCGGGAATGATTCCGTACAGGATGAAAAGCAATATGACGGCCGATATCCCTAAAGCCTTCAGCGTATTGTTCCGGTTAACCTCGAATTTGCGAAAATAGTAAACCATAACAATGGCAGGAATGGCCAGGAGGTTGAGCAAGTGAACACCGATGGAAAGCCCCATCAGATAAGCAATCAATATCAACCACCTGTTAGAATGCGGCTGGTCGGCAATATTCTCCCACTTTAAAATGGCCCAGAAGACAACAGCGGTAAATAAGCTCGACATGGCATAAACTTCACCTTCAACGGCGGAAAACCAGAAAGTATCGGTAAAGGTATAGGCCATCGCGCCAACAAAACCGCTGCCTAAGACGGCCCAATATCTCCAGTTCTCAGGTGATTCCTGATTATCGACAAAAATCTTTCTGGCAAGGTGGGTGATGGTCCAGAACAAAAAGGCAATTGTAAAAGCACTGGCAAGAGCCGACATGGAATTGACCATGGCAGCAACATAGGTCTCTTCCGGTGCAAATAATGTAAAGAAGCGACCCAGCAACATAAAGAAAGGGGCTCCGGGCGGATGGCCTACCAACAATTTATAGGAAGATGCTATAAACTCACCACAATCCCAAAAACTGGTGGTCGGTTCAATGGTCGATAAATAAACAAAGGCCGAAATGAAAAAAGTGAGCCAGCCAATTGCCAGGTTAAACTTTTTGTATTGTCTCATCAGTATCCTGTTTTCTTTTTCCTTCGAATGAGTGGATTGCCAAAAATACACAAAAGTTGAGAAAATTCAATTATTTAAATAACAACACGGAAATGTAAAGCCTGGTGATGGCTAAATATTATTTTGAGGTTCTGCGAAATTTCCACGCAAAAGCCGCAAAATATTGTCATGCAAAAAGCGCAAAGAATAATACAGTTTTTGCACCTTGCGTTCCTTTAATTTTGCGTTCTCAGCGTGGAATGAAGGCCGACAAAACGCACAGCTCCTCATAATTAGTCCGGTAATTTGCTTTTTCTCTCTTCAAATTAAAAGCCACAAAGGTTTTGCAGTTCCAAATCTATATAGACAATCATATCTTTCATTTCAAGTTCTTTGGCAAGTTGCCGCATGTCGGCAAATAATGAACAATATCTTCTTTTCACTTCTCCGGTATCAAACCCGGAATAAACGAAATAGTACACATCCTGAAGATTGACATACATTATATTTTTTATCAACTCCTCAGCTTTCCGTTTTTCTCCGCTCCGGATCAGCAGGCGGGCTGTTTCCACCAAGGGCTGTTGAGATATGTAGGGAGAATAGGGCCATTCGTCAAGGCTTTTTTGCAGAACCTGTGCTGCCTGTTGATGGTATCCGGCTTTCAGCAACCGTTCCGAAAGATCATTTGCAACTTCACGATATCCGCTAACAGCCAGAGCCTGACGGCATGTGTTGTCGTACCATGTTTTTTCAGGGTTTCTTATTGATATACTGTCCATAAATATTGTGAACTCGTTTAGTAAACTTTGTTCTTCCTTCCTTTTTAGTTTGGCATCTGCCTGCCATACAAGTCCGCGGGAACCAAGAAGCCTTTCAAATCCATGAAGTTCGCTGACATCCAAATTACGTGTAAAACAAATTGGACGTTCGTTAATGTTGGATGCAATAATGTCAAAAAGCGCAAGATTACCCATCGAAATAAATCCGCGAGGAATATTCCAGGTCAGTATTTTTTGGTTTGGCAGGGTCAATTCCCAAACCGGATGCAACTTTCCATTAAAAATATCTTCACTTTTCTGAACTTCCGTATATTGTTTTCCTATTTTCCCCAGAGCCTCCACCCCGGGAAGCGGCAACGATGAAACATTGGAAACACTTAAAAACTCAAGGTGGTTGTCCCGGTAAAATTCATACGGTAAGCTCATCGCTAATCCGGGGGTGCCTGGCACGGAACGTGTTACCTGATCTACATACCAGGGTATGCTTAAGAGACCAAGGTTGACAAGGCGGACATCAGGCCTCACTTTTTCAACCTGCCGGGCATACCACAAAGGATAGGTGTCGTTGTCGCCATACGTGAATAATATGGCATTGGGCGGACAGCTGCGTAATTGCGATACGGCAAGGTCGCGTGCCAGGAAACGTTCGGAACGGTCGTGATCGTTAAGATTGACAGAAAATAACAGTCCGGCACCTGCCAAAAATAAAAATACACCTGCCAGAATCCCGGTTAATACCGAACCCGAAAATCTGAATACTGCCTTTAATATTCCATATACACCTATCCCACTGAATATTGCAACACTCATGAACGAGGCTACATAGACATAATCGCGTTCACGCGGCTCAAAGGGTGGCTGATTAAGATAAAGTACGATGGCCGGCCCGGTCATAAGAAACATTAATCCAATCAACGCAAGAACACGCTTTCGTCCGGAGCCGTCGCGCAAAAGAAAAAACAATCCCGCCAAAACCAGAATCAAAGGAATGAAATAGTAATGATTGGCAGCAGCACTGTACATATCCTCCGCAGAAGGATACTTACGACTTCCCAGAAAGTGACGGTCTATAAAATCAATACCCGACGCCCAGTTACCGGATAACATATCGCCGTGTCCCTGACTGTCGTTTTGGCGTCCTGCAAAATTCCACATGAGATACCGGAGATAACTATGTCCCAACTGGTATCGGAAGAAAAAAGAGAGTTGATCAACAAAATCCGGTTTCACTTCCGACGGGTCAATCCCCGTCCACCATTTATAGCCTTCAATATGCTGTCGCTGCCGGCTGTAAATCCGCGGGAACCAAACCTTGTCCTCAGAACTGAAATGAAACAGAGTATTTGTTCCCACTTTAATATATCTTCTCTCTTTCTCATTATAAACATATTGACTGTCCGTTTCCCAGCTGCCGGCAACAGCCCCTGCATGAACACCCCGAAGTAACGGGCGACTCCCGTATTGAGTGCGGTTAATATATTCGGTCAGTGAAAAAACATCATCCGGTGCATTCATATTGATTGGAGTTCCGGCATGGGCCCGAACCGGAACAAGAATATAAGAAAACCATCCCATCAAAATCAGTGCAGATATCAAAAATGCAAAATGAACAACCCGGTGACGACGGAAAGTAAAAACAATGCCTGCCACATGAACTGCCACCAGCACGAAAACAAAAAGTATAAGTCCCGAATGCCTGGGCAATCCCAACGCGTTTACAAGCCAGAGTTCGAGCTTTTGTGCCGGCCACAGCCCATTGGCAATAAGACCCCAATATAATAATGCAAGCAACAGGAAACCACTCAGTATAGCTCCTATACTTTGTGAAACGCCATGACTTCTCTGCTTCCAGACAAACAGCAGTACAAAAACAGGAACCAGCAAAAGATTGAGCAAATGGACACCGATGGAAAGCCCCAACAAATAAACGCCGAGAAAAAATAAACGGGGATGACTGTCACTTTGCACATACCACCTTAGAAATGCCCACAAAGTAACCGTGGAAAAAAACAGTGATGTGGCATAAACCTCACTCTCCACAGCCGAATACCAGAAACTATCGGTGAAGGCAAACAACAAAGCGCCGGCAATGGCCGAAATCTTTTCATAAAGCGGTCGATTGGCCGTCTCTTCCTTCCCAAGTAATTTAAAAAGAAGAAGGAAAATTTTGTATAGAAACAACACGGTAAAAGCCGAAGCCGTTACCGACAACATATTAACGCTAAAAGCCACGTGTGAAGCATCCGGGGCAAACAACGAGAAAAAACGGGCCAACAAAAGATACATTGGTGCCCCGGGAGGATGCGGTATTTGCAACCGCCAGGCGGAAGCAATAAATTCGCCACAGTCCCAGAAACTGGTAGTTGGTGCTACTGTAAAAGAATACACAAGCATACTAACACAAAACACAAACAGGCCTCCTGCGTGTTTCTTCAGAAATAACATGCCCCTCTCCATTAAAATAATCTTTTGAGTGCTAAACTATTACAATTGCATGGCAAATGCAAACAGAAGAACTCGAAAGGATAGAAAATATTCTGAAAAATATTTTTTGCGGGTTCCCCAAAACATTCTATATTTGCATCGCTTTTAAGAAAAAAGCTATAGTGCTTGTCCCGTGGTGTAATGGTAGCACAGGAGATTTTGGTTCTCTCGGTCTGGGTTCGAATCCTAGCGGGACAACAATAACGGTTTTAAATCCAAAAAAAATCAATCAGAAACCTTGATGTAAAAATACATTGAGGTTTTTTTTTTTTTGCCCAGGTTTTCTTTTTTTTTAAACAGATGAAACGAGCATGGCAAAGATTATCTCAAAAGTATATGTATAAAATCAATCATGCGAGTTCCATCAGACCAATAACTTAGACTTATTTTATACTGATGAAAGTCCTTTTTTGGCTTGTTAAAAATAAAGTCAATAAAAGAGGTGAATGCCCCATTTATTGTAGAAAAGGCTAAACGCATCCCATCTTGAAAAAGACGAATCCGGACAAGTATGGATAAGTTTAACCAGGAAAAAAGTTGAAACTGCTGAATGTATGATACCAGTCATCGGCAAAGTTTGGTCAATTCTTAAGAAATACAATTTCGTATTGCCCGTTTATAGTAATCAAAAGTACAATTCGGCTTTGAAAAAAATAGCTGCTGAAGTAGGAATCCGAAAAAAATTAACTTCCAAGGGTGTATTGTAGAAGTACCGTTCAATTTACCGCAAGGAGTTATTAATCATCCTGCTATTATTCTTTCAAATGATACTGCCATTCAAGAGGAAGGCGGTTTTGTAGCTGTAATGCTTACCAGTGAAGAAAGTTATCAGGATGAATTTACTTTTGAGATACCAAAAGGAATGACCACAAAAAAGCTGGATGTTCCCTACTGCCAGGCAAGGGTTCATCTTATTGGTTTTTTTAGGAATGATGACGTAATACCTAATAGAAATTACAACAACTACCTCAAAGAAAACGAATTTCAAAACCTCATACAACAGATTGTGGAAATTGCTTTTGGATATGAATACTAAAAATTAGATTTTGCAATTCCGAAATGCTTTTGTATTTTGTGTTGAAGTCCTGCACATTATTGACGCCGGAGGCAATGGAAGCCTAGGTTAGATGTTGCAGGATTTTTTGTTTATTATGGTATTGTAAATAACCTTCTTCAATATGATACCAAATCTGCTTTGCATTCCTTCCGCCAATACTCTCAATTTTATTAACGATTAACCTGTTGTATTTATCCTTTGTAACAATAACAGTTAAAATCCCTTCTCCGGGAACAGAACCGCCTACCCCAATCATTTTGGAAATTCCATATTTTTCTGGTCTTTTATTTTTGAATCAAAAACCATGATTGGATTGGCAATCTTCTTGGGCAAATCTTTTAGGATTTCAGCATCAAATCCGTGGTTTTTAATTTTGACAGTCAATATTTTTTTGACTTGACAGGACAATTGGAAGATAACTAATCCCTGTTTTCAGTAAAATTCGACTTGGATAGCCTAAATTGAATTAAAAAAACTTGCGTAAATAAAAAACCTTTTATATATTTGTAGCGGGTTAGGGTTAAGGTTTTAGGAAGGTCTGTCGGAATGCCGGCGGGCCTTTCTTTTTTAAAACCCTTCCAAACCAGTGGTTTTAACACAAAAACATTATTAATTTTGCCGTTGTTGCGTTTGTAGATAACAGAAACTAAAACTTTCAATAAAATGAAGAAAATTGCGATTGTAATTGTAGCTGCCTTACTGGCAATACCTTCAATCAGTGAAGCTCAGCGTGGTGATCATGCCATTGGATTGCGCTTTGGAGGCGGAATAGGACATGATGAAGAAATAACGTTTCAGACACCTTTTAACAGCAACCGTGGCGAACTTGATCTTGGTTTGGGTGGAAGGAAAAATTACAGTTACTGGAAATTAACCGGAATATATCAATGGGTGATGCCAATAGAGAGCGGTTTCTTCTGGTATCTTGGTGTTGGTCCGGGACTGGGCAGCTGGTCGCACGACGATAGCGACGACAGTGGTATTTACCTGACTGCGGCACTGAATGCCGGCATTGAATATAACTTTTTGGAAGTTCCGCTTCAGATATCGATTGATACAAGGCCGGAAATTTCACTTTCAGATACTCCGGATGATGCCTTTGGTTTTGGTCTGTCACTTGCACTAAGGTACCGGTTTTAATTAGAATTTGGCAACAAAGATGCTTTTTAGACCGGGCTCATTAATGAAACGAGCATGACAAAGATTGCCTTAATAGATTTTTAGATTTTTAGATATAAGTAATTTAGTCATTAGTTTTTAGTTAGTAGTTTTTAGTCAGTAGCCGGTAGTGTGAATTATAAACACAACATACGTCTTTGCGTTTAAGCTTTTTTTTTCTAACCCCATGCAACACTAAAGCTTGCCCGTATAAAGAAAGAATATTTACAGTGATGAAACGAGCATGGCAAGGTTTGCCACAAAAGAACATGTATAAGACTCTTGCATGCGAGTTCCATTCAACCAATAACTTAGACTAATTTTATACTGATGAAACGAGCATGGCAAGGTTTGTTACAAAAGAAGATGTATAATTAACCTCTAATCAGCAAAGAAACAAAAAACAGGGAACAGATTCTTCGTCGTTACCTCCTCAGAATGACATTAGACAGTCTGTCATTCTGAGCGGAGCGAAGAATCTAAAAATCAATTAAAGCATAATAAGTTGAATCATTCCAATGACTTAGACTAATTTTATACGGATGAAACGAGCATGGCAAAGTTTGTCACAAAAGAACATGTATAAAACTCATTCATGCGAGTTCCATCAGACCAATAACTTAGACTAATTTTATACTGATGAAAATAAATTACACCCAATCATTTTAATGACGGATAAAAGTTCGTTCAGACTTAATCTAACGGACTATTGCAATAGCTGATTCAGTATTTTCTTAATTTTGGGAGAGTCCCATTTGGCTGCACCTGTTTTACTGATAAGCAAACGACCCGAAGGAGACACCAGGTATGTAGAAGGAATTGTAGAGGTTTCGAATACCGCCGGAACATTACTCAGGAGTGAATAAACCGGCATAGAATACTCATTCTTTTCAATAAATCTGTTAATCACAGCTGCATTCTCATTACTGATCAGTATAAATGCCACCTTGTCTTTGTATTCATCATAGAGCCTCTGTATAGAGGGCATCTCGGCCACACAGGGTGGACACCAGGTGGCCCAGAAATTGACAAACAATGGTTTGCCTTTGAAATTTTCCAGACTCAGTTCTTTTTGTTCCCCGGTTCTCGTCAAAGACAATTGCCAGTCATTTTCGGAAAGGAAGACTACCTTATCGGTTTCGGAAGGAGAAAACAGTGTCTGTCGGATTAAAAAAACTGACACCGGTTTACGTGTGCCGGGAAACAACATGACAATAACAAACGCCATGAACAGAAAGTCGAGGACAATAGTCCACCAACGTTTTTTTCTGCTGTATCTTTTCCAGAAGTTCTTCATTTCACTTCACTATTTTAATTTACAGGACAGTTCCTCTACGTCGTATTCTTACCACTAATGCCATTTCGTATAATTCCTGTACTCGCGTACCTCATCCAAAAATACTTCTTTCAGGAATAACTTCAACGCTATTTCACCAAAATGTTCAGCCAGGCGGGTAAAGCAAATTTCTTGTATTGCTTCCCTTCCGCAGTTTCAATAGACGCTCCGACACGGGTCGCCCCTTTAAGATCAGGAATTTTCTCATAAAACTGGTCCAAATCGATAACGACTTCGTGACCGGTTCCCGGCGTCAAAGTTAAAGGAAACATATCTTCCTGGTTGCTGCTCTTCAGACGAAACCGCCGTTCATTACCCCATTTGCTGAAAAGAATCATCGGCGCAAGAAATGTAAGCCCTTCAGAAGTTCTGTTTTCCACGGATATTCGCAACAATTTCCGACCAGTTACCTTATCTTTCATCCTGGCCACTTTCATCTTTACATGCCCCGGGAACAATGACTGCATCAGATTTCTCCACCATGGCTGTCTTGCCACCCAAACAATACCAGCCCCCAACGCCAGAAGTAACAACAACGTTATGAAACCGCCCGGTCTCCGTGTTTGGTCGGGCTTACGATCACGTATCAACTCTTCATAACTTTTCAGATAGGGTCCATTGTTATTTCTTTTTTCTACCGTTTCAGCGTCAGTTTTTTTAAAATCTGATTGCTGTGCAGCAAATCTTGCCTGTTGATTGCAATAATTCACAATAAACAGGAAAAACAAACCTATGAGAATAAAGTTCCCGTATTTACGCCAGAATCGTCTGAAATCGAAAGGTTGCATCATACTGCTTCGTTATTGTGGAAAAGGCTGCAGGCCCTTATAATTGATGTAATATTCTCCGTCAATTTCCGGTTTTCCCATTTCTTCATCGGTATCTCCGTTGGCATTGGCAATACCCACGCTCGCAAAATAACACAATGCTCCGTGTTTCCGGGCATGCATACTAACACGGGCCGCAACACGGGGTGTCAACACCCCCATATCAGGAAAGGTGGCAGTGCGAACCACTATAAACAACAATTTCCCGTTTCGGCGGGCAAGTATCTGGGGATCGATATCCGGTTCCTTTCTCACATTCAGGACTTCATACCCATTGTCAATCAAGTCTTTATACACAACCTTTATGCCCAAAAAGTGCAAATCTTCTTTTCCCATCAATTTTTCTCCGGCCATAAATATATCTGTATTTTGTATTTGTGTGTAAAATGCCACTATTATACATGGTTTAACGCACATTTGCACAGTACGAAAAACTTTTTTCCTATTTTTGTGCCATGTGGATTTTAGTGATCGCTATATTGGCTGCATTAATCGCAGCTATGATTGCCACAAAGCTTTCATCTTCGCGGAAGCCAGGCACTGATACAACGGTTGAACCTCCGGCGGGCGACTGCTGTGGCGCCCATGAAGTATGCGAAAAAAATGACCTTATGGCACATCCACCGGAAAAAATCATTTACTTCGACGACGAAGAACTGGATGTATTTCGCGACAAAGACCCTGCCACATATACACCCGAAGAGGCAGAACAATTTCGGGAGGTACTCATCACAATGCACGCCCGGGAAGTGGGCGTCTGGCTGAAAAGTCTGATGGCACGCGGCATAAAATTACCGCCTGATGTTCGTGAAGAAGCATTGAATATCCTTAAAAAACAAAGAGCCTGAGCTCGTGTCGTATCAAGGCAATAATCAATGAACGAGTGTCCCTGTTTTTTCTCCTTTCAGAACTTTCATAAGATTGCCTTTTTTATCCATATTAAAAACCAACACAGGAAGACCATTCTCCTTGCACATGGTTGTAGCTGTAAGGTCCATCACTTTCAACCCCTTATTGTAAACTTCATCAAACGAAATGGACTCGAATTTTACGGCCGTCGGGTCTTTTTCAGGATCAGCCGAATAAACACCGTCAACACGGGTTCCTTTCAGCATTACATCCGCCCCTACCTCAATCCCTCTGAGAGCAGAAGCCGTATCCGTTGTAAAATAGGGATTTCCGGTTCCCCCTGAAATAATCACCACTTCGCCGGCATTGAGAGCATCAACCGCTTTGGGTTGTGAATAAAGCTCTCCAACAGGTTCCATACGAATAGCCGTCATCACCCTTGAACGAACGCCTTTGTTCTGTAAAGCCGAAGCCAGAGCCAGGCTGTTTATAACGGTGGCAATCATCCCCATCTGATCGCCTTTATAGCGATCGAATCCCTTGGCTGCACCACTCAAACCGCGAAAAATATTTCCACCTCCAATGACAATGGCAACCTGAACACCGTATTCAACTATTTCTCCAATTTGTGAAGCATAATCGTCAAGCCTTTGGGCATCAATGCCGTGTCCCTGTTCTCCCATGAGGGATTCGCCCGACAGTTTTAGTAAAATTCGTTTGTATTGCATATAACAGATCCTTAGGTTTTGAGCTTGTAAGTTGCATCCAAAAAACTGATATTGTACTTTGACGGAACAAGAATATGCCTGTTTTGCAAAAAGCCGATGTCAGAGATTTAATACAACAATGAGTTTGGCAACAAAGATGCTTTTCATCCGTATATAATTTATTTAATAAGGTCGGATAGAACTCGCATGCAAGAACTTATACATGTTCTGTTGTGGAAAACGTTGCCATGCTCGTTTCATCTTACATTTAATAAATTGTTAAGGCTGTTAGAATTGTTAAAGTTGTTAATAATGTGTTAGTTGTTAGAATGGTATAAGTTTTATTACATTAGCTAACAATCTAACAGTCCTAACAATTTTATAACAATTTTTGTCATGCTCGTTTCAAATAATAGACAAAATTACGAATAATTTACAAGGGTTTGATAACAGGCTGCTATTTCATGATACTCACTAAAGAAGGTTTCCGGCAGATGGTACATGCTGCCCGTACCGACTTTTCCATGTTATTGCTGTCGGTTTATTTGCTTATTTACGGTTCAGGGAAATGGTCAGTTGACAGACACTCACAAGGGCATTAAAAAAGGACTGCCCTTAAGGTACAGTCCTTTATCATATCCTGCGTAAAAATTATTCCAAATTGTTAGTTATTCAGGGAATACCGCTTGAAACCGGTCACTGTTAGTTCCTTATCGGCACCTTGAATATACTGCTTAATGGACAATTTATTGTCTTTAATAAAAGCCTGCTCGAGAAGCGTACTTTCTTTGAAGAACTTTCCAAGACGTCCCTGGGCAATACGGTCAAGCATTTCTTCAGGCTTACCTTCATTACGGGCCAGCTCTTTACCAATCTCAAGCTCTTTGTCGATAACATCCTGGGGTACAGAATCGCGATCGACAGCAATTGGTGCCATAGCAGCCACCTGCATGGCCACATCTTTGGCCATCTGATCATCCACATCGGCTTTATTAAAACCAACGATTGTGGCCAGTTTATTGCCGGGGTGAATGTAAGCCACAACCTTTTCTGCTTCTATAACTTCAAAAGCAGCAAGTTCAAGTTTTTCACCAATAATGCCGATTTGTTCGGTAATAACATCTTTAACAGGAACACCATCCAGCTCAAGAACCTGAAGTTCGTCAAGGGTTTTTACGCCCTTCTCAAGCCCAAGGTCGAGGATCGATTGTGCGAGTGCCACAAAGCTGTCATTTTTGGCCACAAAATCGGTTTCACAATTCAAAACTACCAACGCACCTTTTTTGGCATCACCGGTAACTTTTGAAAGGACAACACCTTCACTGGCTTCGCGATCAGCTCGTTTGCCGGCCACAACCATTCCCTTTTTGCGGATTACCTCTACAGCTTTATCAAAGTCGCCGTCGGCCTCCTGGAGAGCTTTCTTGCAATCCATCATACCGGCGCCTGTCATTTTTCTGAGTTTACTTACATCAGCAGCAGTAATAGCCATGATATATCTTTTAATTAGGTTATTATTAAAATGAGTGGATTAACCCTCATTCCTCTCTCAAACAATCCTTATTCCTGAGTATGGTCTAAAAAGCATCTTTGTTGCCAAACTCGTTGTTGTATTAAATTTTTGAATTCTCATTAACAATAAGTTAACTCAGGCACAAAAATTTAAAACGCCTGGATTTTAACAAAAAAATGCTTTTTATACTGCACTCATTCTTCTTTTCCGGATTCTTTTTCCGTTTGTTCTTCTGCATTTTCAGGAACAGCTTTTTCAGAAGCAACCTTTTCCTCAGTCTTTTCTGTTTTTTCTTTCTCGGTAGAAGATGAAGCTACGGGTTCCTTTTTGGCAGATTTTTTATTTCCTGAAGCATCTTCTTTTTCTTTACGGGCACGCGTACGACGTCCTTCTGTTCTTTTCCCGCCTTTTTTGTCACCCTGAGAATCTTTTTCTTTTTCGGCTTTACGTTCAGAGAGACCTTCTTTAATGGCCTGTGTCATAATATCAACGATAAGCTCAATGGAATTGGAAGCATCGTCGTTGGCAGGAATAACAAAGTCAATTCCATTGGGATCGGAATTGGTGTCTACCATTGCAAAAATGGGGATGTTCAGTTTTTGGGCCTCTCTAACGGCAATGTGTTCTTTCATCACATCTACCACAAACATAGCAGCAGGAAGACGATTTAAATCCTTGATGCTGCCCAAAGTTTTTTCCAGTTTGGCACGCTGACGGGTAATTTGCAATTTTTCCCGCTTTGAAAGGCGATTCCAGGCATCATCACCCATCAGTTTGTCGATGGAGCCCATTTTTTTAACTGCCTTACGAACCGTGGGAAAATTGGTAAGCATACCGCCCGACCATCGTTCGGTCACATAAGGCATATTGATCGCACCAACCTTATCGGCAATAATATCTTTAGCCTGTTTTTTGGTAGCAACAAAAAGAATTTTGCGGCCCGATTTAGCAATTTGTTTCAAAGCATCAGCGGCTTCATCAATTTTAGCAGCTGTTTTATGCAGGTCTATGATATGGATCCCGTTGCGCTCCATAAACACGTAAGGAGCCATTGCAGGATTCCATTTTCTTTTGAGGTGGCCGAAATGTACACCGGCCTCTAATAATTGTTCGAAATTTGTTCTGGGCATGTTGTTTTTTTTAAACGTTTACATTCTGTGTAAAGCAACCATTAAGTAGTCCGTAACGCGGAATCTTAACAGTTTAGATACTAAACGTACCAGACGATTATTAACGCTTGCTAAACTGAAATCTTTTACGTGCTTTGGGTTGTCCTGGCTTTTTACGTTCAACCACCCGTGAGTCGCGCGTCAGAAATCCTTCTGCACGCAAAGCACTCTTGTTTTCTTCGTTGATCTTGACCAGCGCTCTGGCAATGGCCAGACGGGCTGCTTCGGCTTGTCCTTTAATTCCGCCACCAGCAAGATTCACTTTGATATCGTATTCTCCGGCAACATTCAAAGTATTAAGCGGTTGCTTAACGATATACTGAAGAATAGCTGAGGGGAAATATTGAGTCAGGTCGCGATTGTTGACGGTAATCTGCCCTTTGCCCTCGGTAACATAGATACGGGCAATGGCCTCTTTTCTTCGTCCTATTGCGTTAATTACTTCCATACTGCTTATTTAATGGTATTAATATCAATAACCTTCGGCTTCTGAGCTTCCTGTTTATGCTCCGAACCAACGTAAACATAAAGGTTGCGCAGCAGTTTTCTTCCCAGTTTATTTTTGGGTAACATCCCTTTTACCGCATGATGAACCAGTTTTACCGGGTCTTTGGCAAACATCTCAGCGGGCGTTGTTTCTTTCTGCCCTCCCGGATATCCGCTGTGTGAAAACATCACACGATTGCTCCACTTTTTACCGGTAAGTTTTACTTTCTCAGCATTTATAACGATCACATTATCACCACAATCGAGATTGGGTGTAAAATTCGGTTTGTGTTTCCCCCGAAGCAATTTTGCAACGCGGGAACTCAAGCGACCGAGCACCATATCGGTGGCATCAACTACAACCCATTCTTTATTGATTGTGTCTCTTGTGGCCGATTTTGTTTTGTAACTTAAAGTATCCACAGTCTTCCTCTTTTGAATATTAGACCTACATTAAAATTAATACACAACACACTTGTATCCCTTACCGTTACTGATATCGGGCAAACATCAACAACGATAAATCAATTGCGATACAATCATTTGTGTTGTTTAGCATGGATAATAATCGGCCGCAAAAGTACAGCTATTTTTAATAAATACCAATCTTTCAGCAACAAAATTTGGACGTGAGAAAAGAAACGCAAAGATACCATGACGCAAAGATTATTCGTGGAAACTTTTAATTTTGTAAAAATTTTCACGAGTTTATAGACAAGCAATAGTCACTTCGCGTTCGGGCTTTTTTTAAACGGACGATTGCCTGTATATTTGTATTGTAAAAATGAAACAATGCAAACACACGAAGAATACATGAGAATGGCCGCAGAGCTGGCTGAAAAGAGTGTCAGAAAAGGCGGAGGACCTTTTGGGGCGGTAATAGTAAAAAATGGTGAAGTCATTGCTGCCGCTTCCAATCGTGTAACCGAAAAACATGACCCGACAGCACACGCAGAGATGGAAGCCATCCGAATAGCCTCACAAAAGATTGGTACACACGACTTAAGTGGCTGTTCTATTTACGCCAGCTGTGAGCCTTGTCCCATGTGTATGGGTGCAATTTACTGGGCACGACTTGATAATCTCTATTTTGGCAATAACCGCAGTGAAGCGGCATCCATAGGTTTCGACGATGAATTCATATATGAGGAGTTGGAGAAACCTTTTTCCCGGCGTTCCATTCCCACCAGGCAGATAATAACCGGGAACATAAAAAATGCTTTTGAGGAATGGTTACAATTCGAAGACCGAAAGGAATATTAGGATGAGACTGCACCGCGACTTCTACTCCCGTGATGTTCTGGAAGTAGCACCCGACCTGTTAGGAAAGGCTTTGGTACGCCGTTTTGATGATGGTAAAATCCTGCGTCTGACCATCAATGATGTAGAGGCTTACAGAGGGGAAGAGGATCTGGGTTGTCATGCCAGCAAGGGACGCACACCCCGAACGGATGTCATGTACCATCAGGGGGGCCGGGTATATGTCTATCTCATATATGGGATGTACTGGATGCTGAATTTCACTACAGGCAGGGAAGACCATCCACAGGCAGTACTTATTCGCGGTTCGGTTGAAATTGAAGGTCCCGGTCGCATCGGACGGGCCCTGAAGCTGGATAAATCGTTTTACGGCGAAGACCTCTCCACATCGGAACGGATATGGGTAGAAAACCATGTAAATTCTGATAAAATTGAGATTATGACTTCTCCCAGGGTAGGTATAGACTATGCTGGAGAGCATTGGGCGGGAAAGCACTGGCGGTTTAGATACTGAACTGTTTTTTAGTTTCTGTCCATAAAGTACCATTTGCTGTGTAACGATTGCCGCTAAAAGAGTTCGTTTAACACTGAAATAAACCCTTCTTCACCCATTAAAAAAATTCTTCCTCAGTTATAAAAAAAGACGGGTTAAACACAATCTGTAATCCCGGTGCAAAATCGAAACGATTATCCCTGACATCGTAATACCCTTCAAAAAGAAAAGAGAACTTTATCTTTTCAAGAAATATTCTGTTATAGCCAACTTTTATAGTTATCAGCTCACGCACCGGGATGTAAACATTATCTCGAATAGGAGAAACCGATTGGAAAATGCCCCCTCCGCGTAAAGCCACAAAATCTTTACCATAGAAATAACCTGCCATCAGATTCGTTCGCCGGCTGGTAGCCGTTAAACCCGTATACCAGGCATGTCCTGTGTTAACCCCTGACTGACCGGCTTCATTAAGATTGCGGTAGGCAATGGCATAACCAAAAAAACCGATATTACTAAACCGTCTACCAAGAGAATACTCTGCCTTCAGTCCACCGGCAATATCGATAGATGTTTGAACTCTTTCGGGATAATCACTCACTTCTCCACCACGGTGAACAGCAATAATATTAACGGGAACGGAAACACTCCATGCAGGGATAAATCCATCAGCCAGTAAATATTCACCTCTCACACCTGCAGTAAACCACTCCGGTATCTTGTCGCCTTCCTGAATAAACTGTTCCCAGTCGACCCATACATCAGCCTGAAGTTGGGGCCGGTTGAACAAAAACTGTAATCCGTTTTCAACAGGGCGTACATACTGTCGTTCATAATCTAAAAGCGGTTCAATAACATCGTGATGGATATGACCCCGCAAAGACCCCATAATGACATCCACAGAAGGCGAAAGTCTGAGATGAGCAGACAGCACCGGACGCACTTCACTATAATAATTCAAGCCGCTGTATTGCTGAAGAAAAACGCCAACTCTTAAACGTAAACGATCCCCTGCATAATACATAAGGGAGGGTTGAATACCGTAGCCAATCAGTGTATGCCCCCAGGCAAACTTGTTCTTGTACTCATTATCCTTTACAAAATTTATATTGGCTACGTAAAATAATAATTGATTAGCGCGGTCTGTTTCAAATTCGGGATAATAATACCGGAACTCATTATTTATCTGAGCAACAGCAGTGATAGAGGCACAAAATATGGAAACACACAAGAAATATTTTTGTATCTGTCGATTAATCATGTCCGAGGAACCAGTCTTTTCTCCAAATTAAGTAGTAATTCTTCTCTTTCTATCCATGGGTTCGGGCTAAAAAGTGTCTGTTCATTAAGTACCATTTGCTGTGTTACGCCTGCCGACAAAATACTCATTTACGAAACGAGCATGACAAAGTTTGCCACAATAAGAATATTTATAAGTTCGTGCACACGAGTTCCATCAGACCCTAATAAATAAATTTTATACGGATGAAACGAGCATGACAAGGTTTGTCACAATAGAACATGTATATAACTCATTCATGCGAGTTCCATCAGACCAATAATTTAGACTTATTTTATGCTGATGAATCCTCATTAACAACGGGTTAACTCCGAACAAAAATTTAAAACATCATGATTTTGACAAAAATATGCTTTTTATACCTTACTTACTCATATAATTCAGAAAAAAGTTCGTACCAAAATTTTTGCAAGCAATCGACTGAACCGAGCGGCCGCTCGCTTACAAAAACTTAGGTCTGAATTTTTTTATTTATCAAGGCCGAATAGCCTGCCCCGATTTATCGGTATAAAAAGTGGAAACAGTTTCTTGAAATGTTATTTAAGCTTGAGGCAACACTAGCGGTGATAGCATTCAATCTGATTGTTTTTCTCATTTTCTATCTGAATGGTTGCATGAGAAATGTTGAACTCATCCTTCAGCATTTTCTGGACATCGGCTAAAAAATGGTCTCCTCCGCCTCCGGGAACAACAAGGTGAACGGAAATAGCCGTTCGGTTAGTACTAAGCGCCCACACATGCAAGTCGTGCGCATCATAGACACCGGGATAGTTGTTCAATGCATCTCTGACCTCTTCAATATTAATATTTTTCGGGACGGCATCCAATGCAAGATTCACGGAATCGACGAAAAGGCGCCATGTACTCCATAAAACAACGGCTATAATGACAAAGCTGACGGCCGGATCGATCCATTGATGACCCGTAATATTGATAAGCAAGCCAGCTACAACAACGCCAAGGGACACACCGGCATCGGCAGCCATATGCAAAAAAGCGCCCTTAATGTTTAAATCTTGTTTCTGGTCTTTCATGAAAAGCAGAGCCGTAATGGTGTTAATAACCACACCTATGCCCGCAACAATCATTATACTCGTGCCTGCCACGGGTTGTGGTTCCTGTAATTTAATAAAAGCATCTTTTGCAATAAAAAAAACAGCCATAAAAAGCAGAACGGCATTAAAAATGGAAGAAAGTATGGTACTTCGCTGCCATCCATAAGTGTATTTCCCACGTGGTGTCATATTTGCCAGACGGAATGCCCCCCATGCAAAAAACAACCCCAATACATCGCTGGCATTGTGGCCTGCATCGGCCAGCAAAGCCGACGAGTTGGCAATTAACCCGTAAAAAACCTCAACACCGACAAACGCAAGGTTAAGACCTATACCTATGGCAAACGCCCTACCGTGGGCAAAATATTGATGCTGTGGCTGTGACATTTTATATCATATAATTTGAACAACTCTCAGGGATGGACGCAAAAATAACATTTTCAAATAAAACCAACCAACCTCTTGTTTGGTTAACTTGGTTTATTCATAAATTTTCTATATTTCGGACATGTGGATCGACCTGGGATATTTGGGCCTGTTTCTGGCCAGCTTTTTAGCAGCAACCATCATCCCGTTCAGTTCGGAATTTGTACTGAGCGGCATTCTGGCTGCCGGTGGTAACCCCGCATTAAGTCTTGTTACGGCAACGCTTGGTAACTGGCTGGGCGGACTTACTTCTTACTGGATAGGATGGCTGGGAAAATACGAGTGGATTGAAAAATATCTGCGCATTCCAAAAGTAAAACTTGAAAAGTGGCACAAAAAAGTAGAAGGAAAGGAATGGTGGATAGCTTTATTTTGTTGGCTGCCCGGTGTTGGAGACATCATTGCTGTAGTACTCGGGTTGCTCAAAAGCAATTTCTGGTTTGCAGCCACCGGAATGCTTGCAGGAAAAGCATTGCGCTATCTGGTATGGGGAATGCTTACGCTGGAAATTATTTCGGGTCTTTAAACGCTGAAACGCAAAGACCCAGAGCTAATATAAGGGAACATTTTATGCAGTAGTTCGTTAAATTTCGTGTAATTCTTGTTGTTGAATTTAACTCTCTGATAATAAGAACAATAAATTTTATCAACTTTGGCTTTAGTTGAGGCTTAATTGCACCTTCACGTTTTCATTAACGCGGTGTTGCAAAAACCTGTACCCAATATTTCCCGTCGTGCGAAAGCGCTGCCCCCATTTCGGTAAACTCCCCGTTCATAATGTTGCTGCAATGCCCCGGACTTTCGAGCCATCCTTCTACAACTTCCTTAACAGAACGGGGCCCCATTGCAATGTTTTCACCAACTGCCATCCACAAATAATCCTCGTGTTCAATTCGCATTACTACCGTCGATTTATCTGAGCCGATATGATCAAAAAAATCATTGTCGGCCATATCGTCGGCATGTTTTTGTGCTGCCTTCGCCAGTTTTGCATTCCATTGAAGCGGTGGTACGGCCTCCTGCCTTTTTCCTCCACAAAAGCGCCTGGTCATCCGCGCTTCGTTGACCAGTTTCAGCATTTCCCTCTTATCAATCTTAACATCGGAATAATCAATGCTTTGAGCTATCCCCAAGACGCCCAATGAAAATACTAAAACAGAAATCAGTGCTTTTTTCATTCGTATAAAATTAGTCGAAGTTATTGGTCGAATGGAACTCACATGATTGAGTTTTATACATGTCCTTTTGTGACAATCTTTATCATGCTCGTTTCATCAGTATAAAATTTATATAAGTCATTGAAATGATGTAACTTATCACACTTTAATTGATGTTAGATTCTTCACTTCGCTCAGAATGACAGACTGTCGAATGTCATTCTGAGGAGGTAACGACGAAGAATCTGTTCCTTGTTTTTGGTTTCTTACATGATTAAAGGTTAGATGGTGTTTATACATGTTCTTATGTGACAATCTTTGTCATGCTCGTTTCATATTGTAATAATTTGGAACTAAGAAGCTTTCACCTTCTGTTCACTGCACCATTCCATCATTCCACCATCCTGCCTTTCTATCGTCCAATTCTTCTATGGCTTCCACGTTCAAAGACCACAGGAAGGAGTTCCTTTTATGCTCCAGACCCCAAGCTCTTTGTCCCATGCACTCTGCTACATGTCCAATGTTCTGCCTGTAGACTACTGTCAACTAACAATACTATCCATCTGTTGGTTGCGGATTGTCGGCCTTAAGCGAACCAAAAAATATGAATATAACAAATATCAATCCAAGCCATCCCATGGAGGTGTAGGTTTTGAAAAATGTTTTGGAGAGACTGAAAAAATAGGGTGCCAAAGCACTGGCAAATACAATCATCGACATAGCCCGTCCGGAGTCAGCCCGAGAGCATCTTTCACCGGATCGGTAAAGGCCGACACACCAATGGTCTGCCCCGGCACACTTGCCCATATCCCGATGGTCCCGAAAAATGCAACTACATAACCATAGAAAAATGGCCATCTCGCCGGATGCATTTTTTGTACTTTTTTGTTTCCCATAACCCGGCAAAGTTACCAAAAAGCAAAAAAGTATAATGTCAGCGTACGTCAAAAGCATCTAAAAAATGAAAACATCATGTTTCCCATTTCAACCCTGATTTTTGGATGTCCACGACAATTAATTACATCCGGTTATATAGCAGTTATCTGACTATTTTTAGCTTAAATAAGAATTTCATTAACAATCGGTTAATTTAAATTCCAATAAAGAGAAATGTGACACCACCGAACTTTCAGAACGACTGTTTTGTTTATAGACAATTATCAATGAGCCCGGTCTAAAAAGCATCTTTGTTGCCATACACATTGTTGTTTTAAATTTTTGAAACGGGCATGACAAGGTTTGCTTTAATAGATTATCAGATTTTTAGATATAAGTAATTTAGCCATTAGTTTTTAGCCATTAGCCACCAGTAGTGTGAATTATAAACACAACATACGTCTTTGCGTTTAAGCTTTTTTTTCTACCCTCATGCAACATTACAGTTTGCCCGTATAAAGAAAGAATATTTACAGTGATGAAACGAGCATGACAAAGTTTGTCACAAGAGAACATATATAAACCTTTGCATGCGAGTTACATCAGACCAATAACTTAGATTAATTTTATACTGATGAAAAACATTGATCCTGAAAGGACAGAATCAGGCAACTATTTATGGGCCGTTTTGCTGATAACGGCCATGGCCCTTTTATTTAATCTGAATGGGTGGGGGGTTACAGAAACCAGTGAAGCCCGCTATGCCGAAATTGCTTATGAAATGTATCAAAGCGGGGATTATCTGCATCCCCGTCTGTTGGAGATTCAACATTACCACAAACCCCCTGTTACTTACTGGATAACAGCTCTCTCTTATCATATTTTCGGACCAAATGCTTTTGGAGCACGTTTCTTCCTGCAAATCATGATACTAATCCAGATGTGGTTGGTTTTTCGTTTGTCGGTAATGTTAACAAGAGACAAAAAAATCGCTTTCACCGCTACCCTTCTCTACATCAGTTTCCCTGCAGTAATGATATCAGCCCGGGCCCTTACCACCGATGCCTTTCTTAATACATTTGTTTTACTGTCGATTTTCTTCTGGACCAAGCGACGCATCACCCACCATCCCCTTTGGCTTTATCTTACGTATTTGTCTCTTGGACTCGGATTCATGACCAAAGGGCCTGTTGTCTTTATCATACCGGCTGTAGTCATACCTCTAATTAATCACCTTTTCCCGATGAAGCATAAAAAGCAAGGGTTTCATCATCTCATTGGACTGCTGGTATTTTTATTCAGTGGTGTATCGTGGTATCTTTTTCTGGTTTGGAAGAATCCGTCCTTTCTTGACTACTTCGTCATAGAGCACACCATCAATCGGTTTGCCACCAATCAGTTTCACCGGGGTGAACCATTCTGGTTTTACCTAATCCTGGTACCTGCCATGTCGTTTCCGTGGCTGGTGATGGCAATATGGCACTCATCCAAAAAGTTAAAAAGTCCATTCACCTACAAACGGGTACTTTGGCTTTGGATCGGCATCCCTTTGTTCTTTTTTTCGCTTTCCACATCCAAATTAATTCTATATGTATTGCCGGTTTTCCCGGCAATAGCCATCATTGCTGCCAGCACCTGGCGTCGCCTGCCGGAAAAAGTCCGACGGCGTTGGAACATGGTTATTTTCTCTTACCACGCCCTGATCCTTGCATCACTACTTTCTGCAAGATATTTTACTTCGGAAGGTATCAACTTCTCTATCGGGATGTACTTTATAACTGGCTTGATGGGCGCATTGATCGCGTTTCAGATCATTAAAATTTCCCGGACTCAAATTGCTGTGCCGGTCGCAAGCATCTTTTCGCTGTTACTTGTTGTCTTCAGCACCTATTTCATGCAAGCCAATCCGCGCCTTGCCAATGACCAGAGAAATGTGGCTAAAGAGGCAAAAGCAAAACTCTCTGACGAAGGGCACATCATGGTTTATGACAGACGACTGCCTTCTGTAGCCTTTCATGCTCATCAGCCCATTATCTCAATCTATAATGGGAACAGAGGCCTGGAGCGGGAAACAAAATTTGAAAAAACAGATAAATGGAAAAATTCTTTAATAGACATTGATGATGAACGATTAAAAAGCCCTGCCTTCTTTAAAGGCAGCGTTTTACTATCCCGAATAAGTGATGCCGACGAGCCTGCTTTTAAAAAACTGGATGACTTCTTCGCTCAGAGAGATACTGTTGACGGATGGGTAATTCTATCCAATGTCACCTCCAAAAAATAGTGACTACAACAAAGGTGTTTGTTTTTATTTTGTCCCTGTTCTGATTATGGCGGAAAAGAGGACAATTTGCTCATTCATTCTGAACCTGCAAAAAATAAACAGATGCAAACAGGATTCAGGACAATTTTAAACGTTTTCGTTTCTTCTTTGATAATGCTGACGATAGCAGCTTGTCAGCAGATAATTGATGCTTATCACCTGCCGGTTTCTGCCATCCACTGTATCAAAAGAATATGCTTTGACAAAGGCCTTAATGAAGGTAAGAATTGAGAACTATCAGAAAAGAAAGGTAACCTGAAGGTAGAATATCTGATAATTCAGTGATTATAAATCAAAATAAGTTCCCACCTCACCATTCTACCCTGTCGCCTTTCTACCTGCTCCCTTTTTAAACTAAAAAAGTCCTGAGATAATACCATTCTCATCAATATCAATATTCTCGGCTGCCGGAGTTGCCGGCAATCCTGGCATACGCATAATATTACCGGTGACAGGAACAATAAAACCGGCTCCGGCGGCTATCTCAATTTCGCGAACAGTCACAACAAAATTCTCAGGCCGTCCAAGAAGTTTGGGATTATCGGAGAGCGACTTTTGAGTCTTGGCAATACAGACAGCCTTATTGCCAAGTCCAAGTTCTTCAACCACCTTAAGGTCTTTTTTGGCCTGAGCCGTATAATCAATGGCTTTGGCCCCGTAAATCTCTTTGGCAATGGTCTCTATTTTCTTTTCCACCGACCAATTCCAATCGTAGAGAGGTGTCATTTCAGATGTGCAGCTTTCGGCCGCCTCTGCAACCAGATGAGCCAATTCCTCAGCACCCTTTCCTCCATTGGCCCACACGTCGGCTACAGCCACTTTTACGCCCAGCTCCTTACATTTTTCTTTAACTACAGCAATCTCCTCATCAGTATCCGGGACAAACCGATTGATTGCCACCACCGGACAGACATTGAATTTCCGCATATTTTCCACATGCTTCTCAAGGTTTTCTATTCCCCGCTTCACCGCATCCACATTGGGGCTGTTCAGATCAGCAACAGGTACTTCTCCATGATATTTCAAAGCCCTGACAGTTGCCACCAGCACAGCAGCCTGAGGTTTCAGACCTGCTGATACACATTTAATATCCAGAAACTTCTCTGCCCCAAGATCAAATCCAAATCCGGCTTCGGTTACCACATAATCGTAATCTTTTCGGGGTCAATAAATTTCAAAGGAAGCTTAGCCTTATACTTGCCGTACAACTCAAGATCGTCAAATGGAATACCAAGCTTTTCTGCAATTTCAGAAATGGGTTTAATCCCGGCCTGCCGAGCTATTTCTATATCACTTGCCATAACAGTATTCTTTTATATCTATTCGTTAAACTTTTGCAAACACTTTAAATACATGAGTGCAGTATAAAAAGCATATTTTTGTCAGAATCAAGGCGTTTTAAATTTTTGTGCCGGAGTTAACTCGTTGTTAATGAGGATGCAAAAAATTAAAACAACAACGAGTTTGGCAACAAAGATGCTTTTTAGACCGGGCTCATACATTATTTATGCTTTTCTTGCCTGACAAAACCGCAGCCATTCAGTGTCTTATTCCTGATATTCGTGTTTTTTTGGCAAAATATTTTCTAATGTTATCTGAAAATGGTTACGCCATTCCTTGTCCTGGGTCAGCTAATGGCATGAATTACGCGAATCTAAAAGCTGTAAAACTGCTTTTTTTAAACGGCACAGCCGTTTAAAAGTCGCACCAAAAGTGCGAAATTCGTTGACAACCAAAAAAATTGCGTAGCAATTAGCTTATCGGGCTAATTCTGATTAGATTTTTATAACTTGTGCTTCTGGCTTTTCCAGGGTAGGAGTAAGGAACTATAGTAAAAGAATATGAAGATATGTAGAATTATTGAAGTGTCAAAATCTCTTTTCAGGTCAGAGGAAGGGTGAATTTAAAATCACTGCCTTCACCGGGAGTGCTCTCAACCCATATTTTCCCCTGTTGTTTTTCGACAAACTCCCTACACAAAAGCAGTCCGAGGCCGCTGCCGGTTTCATTGGCGGTTCCCGTTTGCGAAGTATGGGTAGATACATCCCACAGTTTTTCCTGAAGTTCCTTGCTTATGCCAACTCCGTTATCCGAAACAGTAACCATTGCCACGTTCTGCTTTCTTTCGGTTTTTACAATGATTTGTCCGCCAGCTGAAGTAAATTTAATGGCATTGGAGAGGAGATTACGCACAATGGTTTTCAGCATAAACCGATCGGCTCTGACATAGGTGTTGCCACATGGCCGGAAATCAATTTTTATGTTCTTTCGACAGGCCTGTTCCTTAAGTAACTCAAAAACTTCACTACAGACTTCATCCACGTTGATGGTTTTCAGGTTTGTTGTCAATTTTCCGGACTGAGAGTTGGCCCATAAAAGTAAATCCTCCAATAAGCTGTATGTTTGTTCTGCTGCCCGATGAATCTGACTCAGATGATCCTCTATTTCTTCCGATGTAAAACTCTTCAAATTGGCGAGCAACAATTCTGAAAATCCGATAATGGAAGTGAATGGTCCACGAAGATCGTGTGCAATAATAGACAGAAATTTATCCTTTGTAGCAATCACCTGAGCCAGTTCATTACTCTGTTCAACAAGCTCGTTTGCCTGCTTCTCGATTTTTTCCTGACGTTCTTTCAATATGGCATTGATCTCCAACAACTGCTCTTTCTGTTTTTCCAGCACCTCTTTTTGCTGCCGGATTTCTTCTGTGCGCCTGTCAACAAGGGTATTCAGCCGGCGAATGCGACGCATCCTTGACAAATAAAAGCCGGCAAAAATAAATACCACAACAAGTATCAGGAATCCCCTGAACCAGTATGTTTGCCAAAAAGGCGGGAGTATTACAATTTTTAATTTTTGCTGTTCTTCCCCCCATTCATCATCAACCTTACACTTTATTTTGAAAACATATTCGCCGGGATTCAAATTGGTATAAGTCGCTTTGCGGTTTTTTCCCACATAATACCAATGCTTGTCAAAGTTTTCAAGCATGTAGGCATATTCAATATCGTCCGAAAAATTATAATTCAGTGCAGCATAATCAATTGAAAACATGGAATAGCGCCAGGGAATTTCAATAGACTCTGTTTCTGTAATTGATTTTTTTAAAAGAGAATCCTTCCCGCCTATCTCTACCGGTTTATTGTATACCTCAAACCCTACAAGCTCAATGGGAGGATAACTAACTGAAATGCGAACACTATCCGGATGGAAACGATTAAATCCATTAATCCCGCCAAAATAGAGGTAGCCATCCTTGTCCTTAAATGAAGCACCTCTGTTAAATTCAATATCCTGCAATCCGTGAGAAGTAGAATATCTTCTGTAGACTTTGGTGTCGGGATTAAACTTAAACAACCCGTCATTAGTACTAACCCACAAATTGTGACGATTGTCCTCCTCAATTCCCAACACTCTGAATTCTGTAAGGCTGTCTCCCAAAGAATAATAATAGAAACGGAGATTGTCCGTATTTAACCTGTGCAAACCTCTGTTGGTTCCGAACCACAAATCTCCTTTATGATCTTTCATCGAACATAAAATATTTCCGTTTCGAAGCCCTCTGCCATCGCCTTCAACGCCAATAAACCGCCGGAAAGTCCCGTTTGGCCGCAGCATATTCACCCCACCACCGTCAGTCCCAATCCAAAGATATCGACCCTCTCCTTCAATAATATTGACAATAAAATTGTTGCTAATTGTCTGCTCATCATCAGGATCGTTCATAAAATGAGAAAAAGTGCCCGACTCCTTATCGTATAAATTTAATCCGCCACCAAAAGTACCCACCCATATATTATGACCGTGGTCTTCATAAACCATGGATACTGCATTCGAATTAATACTCCCTTCATCCGAGGGATCATATCTAAATCTTGTAAATTCCTCCTTTGACAGATCATATCTCACAAGACCTCCACCCCATGTCCCAAACCACATATTCTCATCAGAATCACAGGTAATTCCCATTACATAATCATCTTCTACCAGTCTTTCATCATCCGAACCAAAGGAAAACGTTCTAAAATCAAGACTTTTCAAATCAAGAATGCTAATACCGCCGCCATCCGTGCCTATCCAAATATTTCCGGAAGGGTCCTGTTCAAAACTTGTTACACTATTATGCGTTAATCCGTTGCTGAGGTTTTTCTTTCGAAAATGCTCGAAAGCATTATAGTTTTTGAAATAAACGTTAACACCACCCGAGTAAGTACCAATCCATATATTACCGCCGGAATCTTTATAGAGTGAATATATAGAATTATTGTTAATGCTTTCGGAATCAATATCGTCCTGTACTACGGTTAAAAAATTTCCTTCAGCAGGATTATAAATACTTAGTCCTCCATTCTCTGTTCCAAACCAAATATTGCCCCGGTCGTCTTCAACAACCGCTCTCACAAAATTGCTGCTCAGAGAATTGTCATTTGAAGGATCATGTGAGAAATTTTCAAACGATTTGGTTTCCGGGTTATAACAACTGACTCCGTTGCCGAGCGTAGCAAACCAGATATTACCGGAACTGTCTTCATAAATATCATAAATGCTATTACCTGCTGGTGAGTGAGGGTTATCAGGATTATGTCTGAAGTGCTCAAAAGTCCCCTTTTCCGGATCATAACGATCAATTCCTCTATCTGCCCAAAACCCTATCCATATATATCCTTTCGAATCCTCAAGGATGGCCCTGACACTATTATATCCAAGAGAGCCTTCGTCATCGGGATTATGCACCATCCGCATCAAACTGCTACGATCGCTATTTATCTTAAACAGTCCTGAACCATAAGTCCCAATCCAAATATTTTTCTCAGAATCTTCAATAATAGCTGCCACATTGGTAGAAGGTATTTCCTGATATGAACCGGGAATCTTATTAAAATTTTCAAATGTTTCATTTTCAGGATTATACCGGTCAAGCCCACCGCCTAAATATCCAATCCATATATACCCGTCCCCGTCCTCAACCATCGAACTGATCTGGTTGCTGCTCATCGAGTTTTGTTCATCAGATGAGTATTCATAAACCCTGAAATTATACCCGTCAAATCGATTTAATCCGGCCCTAGTGCCAAACCACATAAATCCCTTCGAATCCTGCAAAATTTCCACAACATTATTCTGCACCAACCCATTCTTTGAGGTAATATGCCTGAATTTCATATTGGGACTTTGTGCCCTGGCTATGAAACAACTAAATAAAAGGACAACAATTAATAATCCTTTATGCATATCTTCCGTATAGATTTTTTATCTGCTAAAAATCAATAACCCTTTATATTAATCACAAGTAGCTATCTGTAAGATATTTATATTAAAGCGCACTTAAACCTGGTGAAGCTAATGCAAAACATATTTTTTAAAATCGAGTGAAGTATAAAAAGCATATTTTTGTCAGAATCAAAACGTTTTAAATTTTGATACCCGAGTTAACCAGTTGCTAATGAAGAATCAAAAATTTAAAACAACAACGAGTTTGGCAACAAAGATGCTTTTAAGACCGGGCTCATATATAGGTACTATAAAATTCATCTTATATCTTAAAATCTAACGTTCTATTGAAAAAGGTACTTTTGAAAAACACCTAACTTTCTATACGTTCTGTCTATACGAAAGTTTTCATAACCGATTGAAATTTTTCTGTTTCGTATCTGATGAACAGTGAAAAACCGCTTTAGTCAGCTATGTAAAATCAAACTACTTCTTCCTTCTCAAACAAAACACCAGTCCAACTTCATGAATAAGCCTGGTACAATATCGCAAAGCAGTAGAACGCACAACGATTTACGTCTGTCTGTTCAGGCGGCGCCTGTCACTTCTTAGCCAGTCGCTTTCTTTCATGTTCCTGAAGTAAAATTTTGCGTAACCGGATGGCTTTGGGAGTCACTTCAACATATTCATCACCCTGAATATATTCCAGAGCTTCTTCGAGGCTAAAGACAACAGGCGGTGCCAGTTTGGCCTTTTCGTCTGAACCCGAAGCCCGCATATTGGTCAGCTTCTTCGTTTTAGTAACGTTCACAGTAATATCGCCTTCCCTGCTGTTTTCGCCAATTACCTGCCCCATATAAACCTCTTCCTGGGGGTAAACAAAGAACCTGCCCCGGTCCTGCAGTTTATCAAGAGCATAGGCAATGGCGGTTCCCGACTCCATAGCAATGAGTGATCCGTTCAGGCGTTTAGGGATGTCTCCTTTCCATGGCTGAAAAGCTATAAATCGGTGAGCCATTATAGCTTCTCCGGCAGTGGCTGTCATTAAGTTGTTTCTAAGTCCGATAATGCCTCTTGACGGAATATTAAATTCGAGAACAACACGGTCGCCTTTTCGTTCCATCGACAGAAGATCGCCCTTTCGCTGTGTAACCATTTCTATGGCGCGGCCACTATACTCATCGGGCAGGTCAATGGTCAACTCTTCTACCGGTTCGTGTTTCTCTCCTCCAATCTCTTTGACGATCACACGGGGTTGTCCAACCTGCAATTCATATCCTTCGCGGCGCATGGTCTCAATAAGCACCGACAAATGCAATACACCCCGTCCGTAAACATTCCATGCATCGGACGAATCGGTCTCTTCAACTCTTAGCGCCAGGTTTTTCTCCAACTCTTTGTCGAGTCGTTCCCTGATGTGCCGGGATGTAACGTATTTACCGTCTTTCCCGAAAAAGGGTGAGTTATTGATGGTAAACAACATGCTCATGGTAGGCTCGTCGATGGCAATGGGGTCCAGCGGCTCAGGATTTTCCGGATCGCATATACTGTCGCCTATTTCAAATCCATCGAGACCAATGATGGCACCGAGTTCCCCGTTTGGCAGGACATTGGTTTTGGTTCGCCCCAGCCCTTCGAACACGTTCAACTCTTTGATCCTGGTTTTGTACACATCGCCGTTACGGCCGACAACGGCAACTTCCTGCCCTGTTTTCAGTGTACCACGATGCATACGCCCAATGGCAATTCGCCCAACATAAGGGGAATATTCCAATGAGGTAATCAGCATCTGTGGCGTTCCTTTTCTTTCTTCAGGAACAGGAATGTGTTCAATAATGGCATCCATCAGGGCACTGATATCGGAAGTTTGTTTTTTCCAGTCTGTTGACATCCATCCGTCGCGTGCCGAACCGTAAACCGTGGGGAAATCAAGCTGCGCCTCGCTGGCATTAAGATTAAACATCAAATCAAACACCATTTCCTGTACTTCTTCAGGACGACAATTGGGTTTGTCAACTTTATTGATAACGACAATGGGCTTCAGACCCAATCCCAAAGCTTTCTGAAGGACAAACCGGGTTTGTGGCATCGGCCCTTCAAAAGCATCTACGAGCAAAAGTACCCCGTCGGCCATATTGAGCACCCGCTCCACCTCCCCGCCAAAATCGGAGTGACCGGGTGTATCTATGATATTTATTTTATGATTGTTCCAAACCACCGAAGCATTTTTGGAAAGTATGGTGATGCCCCGCTCCCTTTCTAAATCGTTGCTGTCCATGATAAGTTCGCCCGGTCGCTGATGCTCGCTGAAAAGGTTACCTGCCTTCAGCATTTCATCCACCAGCGTGGTTTTCCCGTGGTCAACATGGGCTATAATTGCTACATTTCTGATTGACTGCATAATTGTTCCTTAAAATAGCGTGCAAAATTACGCTTTTTAATAACAACAAGCAGCCATCCTCTGTTTTATGTGGTGTTAAATTTAATTAACGGATGCTGCGATAGCCCGTGAAGCAAAAAAACAAATCTTCTTCAAAAAAATAATACTTGGTATTGCATAGTACTAAATTATATTTATATATTTGCAATACCCTATTCAGTGTATAAACAAGTTCAGATATCAGTAAAAAAGATTTGATGTAGTAGCATCTCTTAAAGATCAAAACATATAGCCATCATAATTTTAAGCACCCTATAAAAAGTAACCGCCAGGCAGAAGTAATAAATTTTGTAGAACCCAAATTCTTACTAACAGGAACTTATGCAGAAAGGGATTTTTCAGTTTGTTCCGAAAATTTGCCTGACAGGCAGGCGTCGAACTCTATATGGCAAACAGAGGATATAGCATTATTTGCGTTTTTGATTTGAATAAAAGGTAATGAAGAAAAATCGTAACATCACCAAAAGAACAGGGTCAATTGTCGCTTTTAGCATTCTATTCATATTGGCCGTATTATTAACGGGCAGGCAACAACCTGTTCCACAAGTTGCAGATAAAACTTCAGTGGCCGCTGAGAGACCAAAGAAAGATGTTGAATACTGTACCGAAGCCGATTCGGGAGAAGAAAGATCAAACCATGCAGCATCATACTTCATGATTGGTCTGCCGTTTTAAAAACAAAAAAATATGAAGATAGAAAATGCCAAAGCTCAGATGCGAAAGGGAGTGCTGGAATATTGCATCCTTTCGGTTCTGTCAAGAGGAGATGCTTATGCTTCGGACATCATTAATGAGATGAAGGAAGCGCGCATCATCGTGGTTGAGGGAACACTTTACCCCCTTCTTACAAGGCTTAAAAATGCCGGGCTCTTGTCGTACCGTTGGGAGGAATCGACACAAGGGCCGCCACGCAAATATTATGAACTGACCGACCGGGGACGCGAGTTTCTTCAGGAACTTGACTTGTCCTGGACAGAGTTAGTAAATTCTGTTCAATTCATTAACTCCAAAAATCAAAACCATGAAGAAAGTAGTGACCATTAATATTGCAGGCCGTTCTTTCTATATCGATGAAGATGCATTTGCACGACTGGAAGAATATCTTAAGAAACTTGAGATATGGTCGCGTGAAAAAGAGGGTGGACAAGAAATTTACGATGACATAGAAGCGCGCATAAGAGAGCTGTTCGAAGATAAAATCAATCCTACAACAGGTGTTATCACCATAGACCTGGTTGAGGAAATTGTCAATACGATGGGACAACCAGAAGATTTCTCAGAAGAGCCGGCTGACAATGAAAGCAGCGGGCAGGAGCAGGGAAATACCTTTTCAACAGTGCCACCACGACGTCGTTTGTATCGCGATGTGGAAGACCGCGTTTTTGGCGGCGTTTGCTCTGGAATTGCTGCATATTTCGACATCGACCGGGTAGTGGTCAGGGTTTTGTTTGCAGTATTACCCTTCCTGAGCTTTGGGGCAATTATTCCTATCTACATCATCCTGTGGATAGCCATTCCCCCTGCCTTAACAGCTGCCCAGCGGCTCGAAATGCAAGGGCATGATGTCAACATTTCGAACATAGAAAAAAACATCCGCAACGAATACAACGAGGTAAAACGAAAATTCCGGCAATCACGCGCCTACAGAAAAGGTGAAGATTACCTGGGACGGTTTCATAAACGCGACCGGACAGCCCTGGTAATTACGGCTGTAATCGTGGGAGTCATTATTATGGCAAATCTTGTCAACATCCCTTTTGAATTGGGGTGGAATCCGGCATTTCATTTCGATTTCCCGTTCAGCCACTTTGGCTTTCCGGGAATATTCCCCCTTGTCCTTATTCTTTTAATACTGGGGCTGTCTTTTCGCTCTGCCATGAAAGGATTCCTTATCCTGATAGCCGTGGTATTGCTGGCCGCGTTCCTGTTTAAGATGCTGGGGGTGTTTGCCTGGCCTCACATGATGCATACGTTTATGTAAACTGGTGAGTTGATGAGTTGGCGGGTATCGGGTTTTTAGTTTGAATATTGTTGCAGGCGGTTTCGCGTACCATTGACTTAGAAAAGGTAAAGAACAAAAGTTGAACGCTGGTTTTGAAAAAAATCTGAAAAATATTTAACAACTAAAATTATGAAGAAAACCATCCATATCAATCTTGCAGGTCATGCTTTCAGCATAGATGAAGATGCCTATGACCGGCTAAACAGCTACCTGGAGGAAGTAAAAGCGAAGCTTGGCGATACCGATGAAGCCAAAGAAACGCTTGAGGACATTAACCTGCGTATTGCAGAGCTCTTTCGGGGCGTTCATCCCGATGCTTCCTCATCGGTTACCCTCGAAGATGTCAATGAGATCATTAAAACCCTGGGTGATCCCGGCGATTATGAAACGCCCGACGATCCCGACAAAGCCACCGAAAATAAAACATGGGAGGAACCTTACGTGAAAAAACAATTGTTTCGTGATCCCGACAACCGGGTGCTGGGAGGTGTTTGTGGCGGCCTGGGAAACTATTTTGGTACCGACCCCGTCTTGTTCAGGTTACTTTTCATCCTGGCTACATTCTTGTACGGTACTTCTGTTCTGGTCTACCTCATCCTTTGGATCGCCATTCCGAAAGCGGTGACCATGCAACAACGCATTATGATGATGGGCGGAGCACCCGGCAGCGATTCCTGGCGAAGACGCCAGATGTCTCGTCCGGGAAACGGCGATGCAATGAAAGGTGTTTTACGTGTTATCGCTGTTGTTGCCGGCATTTTCCTTATCATCATTTCCTTCCTTTCGCTGAGCGGGATTATTATGGCCTTTTCCTTAACTGATGTCATCCTGGAAAGTTTGACCCACGATAGTGTATGGACGCCGGGACTTGAAAGCTTATTTCTGCTACCCGGACAAAAAGTAACCGCTGTTATCGGTATTTTACTGGCAGCCGGAATTCCTTTGCTGGTTTTGTTCTATCTGGGAATGCACCTGATTTTCCGTTTCAAAAAAGGCGGGCCGGCCTTCCTGGTTACATCGCTCATCCTGTGGCTGGTTGGTATCGGTCTTATTACTTATACCGGCGTACAAATAGCCTCCGGCTATGCCAACGAAATGGAGATTGAGGAACGAAAACTGCTCGAAGTTCCTGAATCGGATACCATCTATATTGAACCTACTGAAGCCTCCCTAAAACTCGGAGAGGGCACTCACATATTCAGCAACGATGACATCTCCATCAAGCGCCAGAACAATCAACCGATAATTGTTGGAACACCTGATATTAAAGTGAACCGTCATGGCGCAAACTTCGAAATCTCTGTGAGGAAAAAATCACGGGGACAATCGTCCGACGAAGCGCTCAAAAATGCAGAAATGATAGAATATTTCTATATGCAGAACGACTCTCTTTTATTGATCGACCGCTATTTCAGTGTTCAAAAACCGGGCGTCATGCGTGGCCAGGAATTAAAAGTTACCATTCAAATTCCGGAAGGCAAAGCAGTAAAAACCGCCGATGAGTTTAAATATTTGATTGATATAGATTAAATAAAATGCCATGTTTGCTAAATTATCTCTGTTTCTGTCTGCTATTTTGTTATCGATGTCTGTCTGCTCCCAAAATTCCGGTGAAGACAGCCTGACCGACAAAGAAATACGTCACATCATGGGGACTTTACCCCGGATGGTACCCCGGCTGCGACAAGCCGGCATTACGGTGTCGCAGGCTTATTATATCTGGCCACGCGATGCTGCTCTGCATGCAAAAGGTGAAGTGATTCTCGGGCAATACGGATATGACGCCCTGCTACTCGATGCCCTGGAAACATTTTGTAAAACCTGGTTCTGTCTTAATTACGACAATCTGATCGCCGAGCGCAGACAAATATTAATGACTTCGGAAGAACACATCAATGAAAACCCGTATGTTACTGAAGACCAGAAAAGAATTAACATCAGGATGCTAAACAAAGAATTGGGAGACGACAAGGAACAACTAAAAAAAGAAGTTGGAGAAAACAACCTGAGAAGAGTACGCACCTATGAGAATAAATTTAAGGAAATCTGGGAAGAGTTGGATTAAACTACTTAAACTCCATTCCAATCAACGAAATATCATCAAAAACCGCCCCGGATTCGATATGACGGGCCACTAACTGCTTAGCCTCCTCCATATTTTCTTCGATGCTTTTCCGGTTGGTAATAATCTTTTCGATGTTCATAAGGCCTGAATGCACCTCATTATCGCGTTCCAACTCTATAAGCCCGTCGGTAAACGCCATCAATTTGGCATTTTTTGGAACAGTAATTCTGCCCACCTCCACCGAAGGAATGACATCGAGCATTCCAAGACCGATACAACCACTATCGAGAGATTCCAGGTGCGATTTTCGCCGATCGAAGAGCAAAGGAGGAAGGTGTCCTGCATTAACATAGATGAGTCTGCGGCTGCGCAGATTATATTTCCCAATGAACATGGTAATAAATTTCTCATTATTGGCGCTGCTGTTCACCCGTTGATTGAGCTGGTGAATCAATTTTTTAAGATTAATATTGGGGGTAAACAATGTGCGAATGATAGCCTGAAAGTTGGACATTAAAAGAGCTGCGGCAATTCCCTTGCCGGAGACATCGGCCACGCAGAAACCGATGGAATTACGTGACAACGGTATAATATCGTAATAATCGCCTCCAACACCCCAGTGCGGGTGATAGAATGCTTGCAGCGACAGCTTTTTATGACGTGGCAGGTCTTCGGGATTGGGAATCAGCTGGGTTTGTATCTTTGATGCCACCTCCATCTCCTTCTTAATTGCCTCCTGTTCGAGGATGGTTTCCTGCATCCTCTTATTCTCAATGAATACAATGATGAGATTAGAGATGATTTGAATCAGTTTCAGGTGTTTAATAGTAGGACTGATGCCCTGTTGCTCCTCCTCTATGTCGCCAATCAGAACGTAACCGATGGCCCGGTACCGGTGGAAAAGCGGAATTACGGCATCAAACCCCTGAAGCGGGACAGGCGGTGCAAGTGTTATGTTTTCTATGGATTTGTATTGCAGCAGATCGCGCTCTACATTAATTTTTTTAACCTCTTCGGCCGACACTCCCGAAATCAGCAGATTTTTCCATTCTCCGTCGGAGTTGGTAAAAACAAGAATCTTCCCTACTTCCAACTCCTCTCTCAGCAAAATCTCAAACTCGGCAAGCAAATCATCAACCGTATGATCCTGGTTAATGGTCTGTGCAATATCCAGTAGAATATTGAGCCGGTCTTTGTACAGACGTAGTCGTTTCTTTTTTACCTGCGTGATCATGGGATGCTTGTGTGTCTTACATTTCCGATAAATGTACGAAATTTAATTTTTTTATGCGAAAAATAATGCTTCCACTAACAAAAAAACCCGTCAAGGAAATACAATATTTCTTTGACAGGTTTAACGCCTGATATTAATTTCTTGTTACCGTTTTTTCGCGTGCCATGTGAAATATCTGCCCGGATCAGCGGAGCACGCCATGCGAAAATTTAATCTTTCACACGTTCCACATAGGATTGATCACGTGTATCGACTTTTATATTGTCACCGGTATTAATAAAAAGCGGTACCATAATGGTAGCGCCGGTATCGACGGTGGCGGGTTTCAAAGAGTTGGTCGATGAAGTATCACCACGCACACCGGGTTCGGTATAAGTTACTTCGTATGTAATAAACTGGGGAAGATTGACCTGAATAGGGGTTTCGGTATCGGCATGATACAACACCTCTACCTCAAGGCCCTCTTTCAGCAAATGAGGGTTATCAACAAGGTCTTCTGCCAAATTGATCTGTTCAAATGTTTCAGTGTTCATAAAATGATACCCCAGGTCGTCTTTATAGAGAAACTGATGCGGCCTTCTTTCTACCCTGGCTTCATTTACTTTATGCCCTGAAGGAAAAGTGTTCTCAATCACTTTCCCGGTAGTTACGTTTTTCAACTTGGTTCTTACAAAGGCAGGGCCCTTCCCGGGTTTAACATGCTGAAACTGCACGATAAAAAACAGCTGTCCGTTAAACTCGATACACATTCCGTTCCTAAAATCTGCGGTTGTTGCCATTTCTTTAATTCTTAAATAGGTGTGTAATTTTTTTTGCGCTGCAAAAATAGTGTAAATCAATTAAAACACCAGACATTTTTTTATTCATGACCCCGATTTTGAAAATCACTCATTTCCGTAAAGCATGAGACCAAATAAGAGGATATACTTTATCGAATCCGCAGAGAATACGTTACAATTTCTAACAATTCCTTGCGGATTCCTGGGTTATTGAATTATTGAACAACAAAACTTGAAAAAGGATTCTTAACGCCCCGGAATTGTTCAAGATTACATGTAAAAGCCCCCACTCTGAGCTGAAATCTGATCCGCACGGGAACACGGTTCTTGTCGCGCGAAATCCATACCTGCATGTCGTCTTCCGTCTTAAAAGCACGACCTACCTCGGTAACAGGCGAGAAGAGATAACATTCCAGTTTGCCAAGGGGAGTATCAATTACTTCCGTACCGCGGTATCGTATCCGGAGTGGAAAAAGTTCATCGGCGAAATAAGTCATGATCTCAATCATTTCGCCTTCCTGCAGGTCGTCATTAAACTTATGTTTGCGCGCGAAATAAAAAGCCGAAAGGATGTCCTGTATATTCTCAGGGACCCAATGCTCACCCGACTTCTGACTTTTCACTTTAGCTGAGTCCTGATGATGATGTTCAAACAACACTTCATTATAATACCTGTAACTGCCTTCACGAATGTTGCGAATTGCCTTGACAGGAAGGTCTGTCCGGGGATCAATAAAACTTTCGTAACGATCGCGCACTTTAAAAATGGCATCGGCCAGACCAACGGTTTTTCCACTGGCAATCACATGATACAGTTGCTGACCTGAGAGCATGGTGTCATTCACTGTCAGACTGGCTTCTCCTCCTTTAATAAAGCCGTATTTCAGGGAATAGACAAGCTCTTCCCCTGGAGCATATACGGTTTGGGAATTATCAGGGAAAGAACCGTTAACGGCAAACATTGAGAAGCTACCGGCCATCGACAGAAGAATGAAAATAAAAGTCCTGCTTACCATAACAACAAGGTTTAATTCCATAAAAACGAAGTATCTGATCGTTTATATGGTCAATTTATCCTTATTGTTACAATTTTCAGGCCGATTTATTCATAACGGAGTGCATCAATGGGGTCCAACCCCGAAGCCTTGCGGGCCGGATACCATCCGAAAAATATTCCGACAACGGCACAGACCATAAAAGAAAGAACAATGGACTGCTCAGTAACAGAAACGGGCCATCCAAGTATATTCCCCAATCCATAAGATAGTACCAGACCTAAACAGACACCTATAAGTCCGCCTCCCACGCTTACTATAACAGCCTCTATCAAAAACTGCGAAAGAATATCACGGCTGCGTCCACCGACAGCCATGCGCAATCCTATTTCGCGCGTTCGTTCTGTTACCGACACGAACATAATATTCATAATTCCAATCCCCCCTACCAGCAACGAAATACCAGCAATAGCACCCAAAAGTATGGTTAGCATCTGACTGGTGGAGCTGAACGTGCTGATCAATTCCTGCTGCGAACGAACAGTAAAGTCATTTTCTTCATTCTCTGCTAATTCGTGGGATATCCTCAATGCCCGTGTTATTTCATTTTCGGCCTGTTCCGACTCCATTTCGCTGGTTGCACTTGCATAAATGGACTGGATGTGTGTTACAGCCATGATTCTCTTTTGGATGGTGGTATAGGGCGCCAGAATGATATCATCCTGATCCTGACCGAATGTGTTCTGCCCCTTTTCAGCCAATACACCAATCACCTTAAAAGGTATTTTCCTGAACCTTATGGTTTCACCAACGGCTGTTTCTTCGTCGGGAAACAGTTCATCCACGACTGTTTGCCCGAGCAAGCAGACCTTTGCTGCACGCTTGACATGATAATCGGTAAACATAACGCCTTCGGCAACTTCCATTTTTCTGATCTCCGGAAAATCTTCACTTACGCCCTGAATGGTTGTCGGCCAATTGCGTGATCCGGCGATGACCTGCCCGCTTGTACTGACCATAGGCGAAACCGCCGAAACATGAGAAGCATATTTTTGAATGGCCTCAACATCTTCAAGCTTCAGTGATTGCATCGACGACGGGTCCATCCTTACACCACCGCGCTCATCACTGCCCGGGTGTACCATTATCATGTTGGCGCCCATCGAGGATATCTGTTCCTGGATGCTCTCTTTTGATCCTTGTCCGATGGCCAGCATGGTAATAACCGATGTAACACCTATGATAATGCCCAGCATTGTAAGAAATGTGCGCATTTTATTACGTACCATGGCCTTGAGGGCTATCTTTGTTAAATTAAATAAATTCATAGTCACTGAAATTGTTGATTCTATTCAATTGCCCTGAGCCGGGTGTCCTGCATTCTCATAATCATCAATAATTGCTCCGTCTCTCAACACTATGGTGCGTTTGCTGTATTCGGCAATATCGTGTTCATGGGTGACAAAAACGATTGTTTTTCCTTCTGTGTTAAGCTTCCAAAAGAGAGACATGATATCCTCTGTTGTTTTGGTGTCGAGGTTACCTGTTGCTTCATCGGCAAGCACCATCACCGGGTCATTAACAAGTGCACGGGCTATGGCAACGCGCTGCTGTTGTCCTCCTGACAGTTGGTTAGGTGTATGGTTCATCCGGTCGGCCAGTCCCACTATTCTCAAAGCTTCAATGGCCTGTTCTCTGCGCCGGCGTGATGACACCCCGGAGTTGTACATAAGAGGAAGCTCGACGTTTTCGAGAGCCGAGGTACGTGGCAATAGGTTAAACGACTGAAAAACAAACCCTATCTTCCGGTTTCGTATTAAAGCCAGTTCATCTTTTGAAAGATTGCTTACATTGGTCCCGTCGAGATAATACTCCCCCTCAGTTGGCTTGTCAAGTGCCCCCAGAATGTTTAAAAGAGTAGATTTTCCCGAACCGCTGGTTCCCATGATGGTCAAAAATTCATTCTCTTTTACCCTGAAAGAAACGTTTCGTAAAGCATGAACAGTCTCAGCACCAACACTAAAATCTCTTCGCAGGTTGGAAATTTTGATGATATCGTGTACCATATAGCAATATATCCTTAAATGATTAGATGATTAAATGTCAGATGATTGAAAATACTGCTTTGCCTTCTGAAATACTTAAAAGTACCACACGCAGGCACCAATTCGTTGCTACAAGTTTGGTACATTTTAATCTTCCTCCTCATCTCTTCCTGGAGGTCCCGGCATGAACGGACTTCTGGATGTGTGACCGGGTAAATTATCCGGACGGTCGATTCCGGTAACCACAGAGTCACCGGGAAGCACGCCGCTCTTTATCTCGCACCAAACACCATCTTCAATGCCCTTCTTCACAGTTACCGGATGCAGATTCCCATCCTTCAACACCCAAACTCGGTCCTCACCGGCTTCGGGAAGAGCCGCCGGCAACGATGATCCATTCCCTGCACCGGAAGGAAGCGCCATACCTGCGGGAAAATTTTCCCCGGGAGAAAAGCGAAGTGCTGCTACCGGCACAAGGGTGACGTCCTTCGCCTCATTCGTAATGATGGTTACACTGGCGGTCAGGCCGGGTTTCAGTTTCAAATCGGGATTGGGTGCTTCAATAATGACCGTATAGGTCACAACATTACTTTCGATCACCGGCTCGAGACGAACCTGGGTAACTTCTCCGGCAAACTCGGTGTCGGGGAATGCATCAACCGTAAAGGTTACCTTCTGCCCTGTTTCCACCTGGCCGATATCGGCCTCATCCACGTCGGCTTCTACCTGCATCCGGGTTAAATCGCGGGCTATCAGGAACAATGTGGGCGTGTTAAAGCTGGCGGCAACGGTTTGTCCCTCTTCCACGCTTCTGCTGAGGACGACTCCGTCGATGGGAGAATAGATGCGGGCATAAGAGAGATTAACTTCGGCCTGTTCCACCTCTGATTGCAGAGATTCTACCGACGCTTTGGCATTGTTGTAGCGATAAAGCGCCTCATCGTACTCCGTTTCGCTGACCATCTCCTTTTCAAAAAGCATCTTAATCCGCCGGAAGTTCTTAGTCTGATAATCCAGTTCGTTTTGAGCTGATGCCAGGCTTGCTTTTGCCTGAAGCAAACGAGCCTTTAACGAACTTTCATCAATCCGGGCAATCAGCTGCCCTTTTTTTACACGCTCGTTATAATCGGTATAAATGCGTTCGATAACGCCCGAAACCTGTGTGCCCACTTCTACCTGGTCGATGGGCTCTACCGTGCCGGTTGCAGTAACGGTATTAACAATCGTTCCTTTTTCGACAACATGAATACGAGGTTTCAGATTGTTTTCCGTACTCTTCTTTCCTGTCAGAAGAACAATAGCCAGAATAAGTACCACGATGGCTGCAATTAAATAAATGTATTTACGCATCATAAACAGATCATTAGATATTTAGATATTAGATGTAAGACGCTACCGGTCATCAGAAATATTCTCTGCATGGCCTGATCCGACAGAAATAGGCTGTCCGCGATAAAAATCAAGAATTTTACGATACAGCAGAGCTGAATACCGTGCCTGGATTAACTCAGCATTGGCATTGAGCAATGCATTTTTGGACTGACGAAGATCGATGGCATTTAACATCCCCAATTCAAACTGCTCGCGCTGGTACTCATAACTGATACCGGCCGATCTTGCCTTTTCGACCGCAGCTTCATAACGGGCCTGTTGAGCTTTTACATCCACATAAACCTGTTCGATCGTTTGCAGAAGATCATACCTTGTCTGACGGGCATTCAGTTCTGCCTGCCTGAGATTTATTTCCGAACGGGCCACGCTGGCTTTGTTTTCGTTCCTGCTGAAAATGGGTATATTAAGAGACAACCCAAAATACTGGGAAAACCGGTCGTTCATCTGTGAACCAAAAGAGCCCCTGTACATATCAGAATAAGAGGAAGAAGCCGATGCACTAAAACTGAGTGTGGGCAGATATCCGGCTTTGGCATTGGCAAGATCAATCCGTGCCACTTCTTGTGACAACCGGCTGTTTTCTATCTCGGGGCGTATGTCCAGAACTTCCTGAGCGATAATCCCGAAAGCAGGTAAAGCATCATCGGGAACCTCTACACTGGCCGGATAAAGCGGCCTGAAATTTGTGTCATAAGGCAGGTCAAGCATGGTCTTCAACTCTGTAATACGGATGTCCAGCTCATTTTTTGCGGTTACCATCGAATAACGGTCCGACGCATATTGTGCTTCCAGTTCGGCAAGATCCAGACGTGAAACCGTGCCTGCTTCAAAAAGCACCCTGGTACGCTCAAGATTCACCTCCGTAGTCTCCACCACATCGCGGTAATAGAGATAATTTTCCCGGGCAAAAAGGATGTTCATCCAGGCCTGTGTTATGGACAATACTATGTTGTTTTTAGCTTCTTCAACATCGAGACGGGCTTTGTCAAGTTCAATTTCTCCAGCTTTAATGTTGTTACTTATAATGCCGCCCCTGTAGACAGGCACGTCGGTATTAAGTCCCACCTGTGCCCCTTTTGAAAATTCACCCCCCGTGTTGTCGAAGGATCGCGAGCTGTTTCCAGATACCGAGGCAGATGCACTTAGAGACGGCAATCTGCTGCTTTTCGTTTCCAACAGGTTGGCTTCACGGGTTTCGATGGAGATTTTCGAGCTTTGGATGGTAATGTTGTTCTCAAGCGCATAATCGATGCACTCATCCAAGGTCCATCGCAATTCCTCTCCTTCTTCTCCGGCATAAACCGGCAAAGCACTCAAGCAGGCAACAATCGTAACCAGAATGTTTATGTATTGCTTCATTTCCGGATTTTTTTTTTGATTACTGTGCCAAATTATGATTAAAGAAAGTGAATACATAAATTATTCATCGAACAGGCTTATTTTATCAATGATCTAAAAATTTAGTCATATAAAGCTGTCGGAAGGGATGGTTACTCTCCAACCTTCCAACAATTTCTCCCCTGCCCTCACATTCATGGTCTTTGACCACTGAAAAAGTGGAGAACCTCTTAAAGATTGTTTCCCTTCATTTTCTTCCTACCTGTCCGCCATTCCCTTAATTATTCTTGCAAGCAAGCGGCGGAACCAAACAAACGAATTAACCCGTTAACCATTTCCTCACCCTTCAATCCTTTAACCCTTCTACCTTTTCACCCTCCAACTCTTTCACCTTTCCACCCTTTCCAGTCCGTAGCAAATGGATAAACAGTGTCTGTAAACAACTCATTAACAGGAAATAACACCCATACAACACACATTTATCAAGGATCATTCTAAACTTATCATCCAGAGAAAACGGATATTTTTAACCCAAAAACAATACTACCATGAAACGTAAATTGGCGTTATCTTTGATTTTCGTGTTTACTCTTCCACTTTCGACCCCTGTAATGTCGAATACCGCTATCCAGAAGCCTGAAAAAAACCGAGAAAAAAGAGTACGAAAAGAAAAAAGCCGAAAAAGAGAAAGAATAGTTTTTCGGAATATATCAATGCAGTAGTTCGTTAAAAAAAGCCTAAACGCAGAGACGCAGAGACGCAATGACGCAAAATTTTTATTATGAGAGAGTTGTGATTTGCGCTATTAATTATCAGACATCTGTAATAGTTTAACGGAGTATTGTATTTGCACTTAATTGCAATTATTCAACGGAGTACTGTTTACAAATTAAAAAGCTTTTTCCTTACTTCCTCGCGATATAACTGCCCTATGGGCACCGTTTTGGATGTATAATGCATTTGGAGTTGATTGCCGTACAGTGCTTTAACCTGATTCCGGTTAACAATAAAAGATTTGTGCACGCGCATAAAGGAATCTGACGGCAAAACTTCCAGAAGGTTTTTCAGCGAGTCGAGTGAAACCAGCTTCTGATCGATGCAATGAAAAGCTACATATTCGCGCAAACCCTCGACAAATAAAATTCGTGAGGTGTCCACCCTGTAGGATTTATGATCGGCCTTAACAACAATACAGGCAGGTGATGAAGAGGCATTCTCTCCATTTCCGGATGAACTGCCCCTGTTTTGCATCCTTTCCCCTGCTTTCTGTACCGATTGTACAAACCGCTCGAACGAAAACGGTTTCAGTAAATAATCGATGACATCCAGTTCGTATCCTTCGAGGGCATATTGCGGATAAGCCGACGTGATAACCACCATGATATTTTTGAGATGAAAAGCCTTCAGGAAATCCATGCCGGAAATTTCGGGCATCTGTATATCCAAAAAAACCAGGTCGACCTTCCCGCCCTGAAGTACGGGAAGAGCATCAAGGGGTGATTTAAAAGTACCAGATAGTTCCAGATGTGGGAATTTTGAGATATAATCTTTCAAAAGCGACCGGGCAGGAAACTCGTCATCAATAATGGCACAACGTATCTTCATCATGTTTCTATTTCCATTTGTACTTCAAAAAAATCCAGTTTGTCAACAATATTCAAACGATAACGGTCTTTATAGAGAAAGGACAATCGTTTTTTTACATTTTCTATACCAATCCCTTTCGACTTGTCTTTGGACACATGCCCGGCCGGTTTACTGTTGGCGATGAAAAACACAATATGCCCGTCTTTAGCCTTCAAAAAGGCTTTGATCCACCCGTTTTTTGTGTCGCCTATATTGCCATGTTTAAATGCATTTTCAAAAAACGGGAAGATGAGCATTGGCTCAATCCGTATCTCCCGGTCTATCTGGTTAAAGTCGATTTCCAGATTTGGTTTCTCCTCCAGTTTAATTTTTTGGAATTCTATAAAATCAAGAATGTAATCTATTTCACGTCCTATGGGAATTTTCTTTTCATCGGTTTCGTACACGATAAACCGCAACATCGATGAAAGCTTCAGCAGCAGTTTTGGCGTTTTGGCACTGCCCTGTTGCGACAGTGAATAAATATTATTGAGGGCATTAAACAGAAAATGCGGATTCATCTGCGATTTAAGAAACTTCATTTCTGTCTCGAGGTTTTGATTGGTCAGTGAAAGTTGTTCTTTTTCTTTTCGCCTTGATTCAAGAACCATCCAGAATAATGTGCTGAGGAAAAGAATTCCCAGCATCTGAACAAAACCGAAAAACAGATGCGGCCCCGGGGAATTATTATCCGGACGGGGAGGCCCTGGGGAAGGTGCAGGGTTTCTATCCAACCTCAGAATCTCTCTTTCAGACCCGTTTTCAGGAGGGGATTCAGGATGAACCATTTCCCTTCTCTCTTTTATCTTTTCCCATGTTTCGGGCCCGACCGGGTCGGTAATATGCCAAAGAAAAGAAATGCCTGCCAAAAGAAAAACCAGCGACAGAACATACGTTTTAAAATGGTTGCGCCCAATCAAAAGAGGCAGCAGGATAAGGGTATTGACATAAAAGATCAGCGCATTGATCCCGAGTGTACGCAGCGTCAGAAAAACGGCCGTTTTTGTATCAAAGAAAAGCGCAGGCCCGTAAAAGAATAGAAACGAATAGCCTATCCACAGGGTGATATGCCACCAACCCATTCTTTTAAACTGCCTGCCAATGACCTTCAGAGCATCTTTTGCATTGGTGTGATTTCTTGCCATTCTAATCATTTTTCATTCTCTTCCTCATCCGTTAAAAAAGAAGACAGCTGACAGTAATAAAAACAAAAAAATCCGGCAATTCTCATATTTACTCCATTTTTTGCCATTGCATTGAATTAAATCTGTTAAAAGGGCAAATAAAACGCCCCTGATGCCCAAATGCATTTTTTTTCAATCAACTCATCGCTTCTGCTTACAAACGTCAGCTTTATATCAATGTTATAGGTAATATGCTGTTCGTTCAGATAAACAGCCGGCTTGCAGTGTTTTGAAGCCCGATGGTTGAAACGAGCATGGTAAGGTTTGTCACAAAAGAACATGTATAAGTTCTTGCATGCGAGTTCCATCCAACCTTAATAAATAAATTTTATACAGATGAAAAAAGTATTTCGCCTCCTGCCGCTGTATTAAATTCGCCTCCAATCTCAACAAACAGAAGCCGGATGCCGGCGGGTTATCTGCCTCCGGGCAGACACAATAATTATTAATGTACAGGCGAAAGGTATCATCAATCGTTTTTCGATGGCTGGGAAAAGAATGGAACAGCGGATGGACTGTCGCTGCCGATCTGTCTCTCTCGCAATGGTCTGCACTCAATGATAATTCAACGCTGAAAGGAACCTTTTCGGATGCGCTCTCTTTACAGGCAGGGATTGCTTACTCTTATCCAAAAAACAAATTCCGGCATATCAACCAGATGAAATGGCGGGCCGGTATTTTCTGGACCGATGGTTACCTGAGTATAAATGAGCATAGAATAGGCGAAAAAGGAATAACGGCCGGCCTCTCAATTCCTTTCAGCGCAACGGGTAATGTGCTGCACCTGTCATATCAGTATTCGCTAAAAGGAACCAACAGTAACGGCCTCATCAGGGAACAATATCATACCATCAAAATCGGCTTTTCAATGATTGAACGGTGGTTCTTTAAGGAACAGTTTTATTGATTATTACCCGGGGTTAACCAGGCTAACTCGAATTTCTTCGCAGATCAAAGCAGCAGAGTTGGAGGATTTCTTCTCTGCTTGTCAATAAATGTTTCCTGCAAAAGACAGGTTGCCATGACCACTAATCCCCCTTCATGGACTCAGCCACTTCAACCATGGGCGCCACCCAAATCTCATCTTTGTGTTGTGCCAGATAATCGACCAGCTCATTATGGGCCTCAAGTGAAACGTTTATGCCGTGCTCTCCCCCTACTCCGTGGAACAAAAAGACCAGTAAACCGGCCTCCTCCCGGGCTTTCTCCACTTGGGCAATGAGTTCACCGGACGATTCCCCGTCAACAGCCAAAGCACCCACTTCCATCCGGTTGATCTCACCCGGCTGCTCAATGCGGTAAAGCACATCACGAGCTGCAACAAACCACCCGGAAATGGCCTCTACAAATGAGGAATCGGCCACCATTTTGTCACCACAAGAATAGGCAAACGTGCGCTGCTCTTTTCCATCAATGGCATTCAACAAAACATTGCCCAGACGAATCTCCTCCATCAGGCGGTTAAAAGTATACGTATCCAAATCCTGTTCGGGCTGAACCCATTCCCGACCGGGAGCACTACCTGAACATGGATGAAACAATGTGTGATTGCCCAGCTCGTGACCATTGTGAGCCACCCTGCGCCATTCATCCACTCGCCCGGGCAAAGTCACGGCATTTCCAGGTAAATAAAAGGTACCCCGAAATCCTGAAGCCTCAAGGGCCGGCACCACATTATCGAGATGCACATTTAACCCGTCATCGTAAGTAAGTACAACGGCGCATTCATGGCCGTTCCACGGCTTTTCTTCAGTTTGAGCCGACAATGGGGCCGAAAGGAATAAAACCGTTGTCAGTATCCCCGCTAATTTTTGATACAATGCATTCATGATTTTGAAAAACAAATTTATATATCGTTCGTTTTGAAAAACAAATATACACATTTTATCCGACCCCGAAGGCGGTCGCATGTTTATAGCACAAGGTTTCCGGTGGCAAGATGATGGAAAAACGGTCGGGGTTTTCCAGCCGGTCGATTTTGTCGAAACTGTCAATCCGGGCTATGGTATTTTGAATGAGCTCCAGGGATTCCGTTGTCGAGGAGAGTTACGTTCAATAATTTTTTGCTGTCCTGTCTGGTTTCGATCAGACCGATGATGTGGAACAGTTCGGTATAGAACCGGCGATCGAGACAGTTGCTGTCGTTGGCAAACGGCAGTTTTAGCAAAACCAGGATTTAACCCGGATCTATTCATAAATTTTTTATTACACTATCCAACTTTCGGCTAAATACAAGCATCCTCAATAAAACCAGTTGAAAAATAATACCCAAATTCTTGATAACAGGCAAACGACGGAACCGATCGGACCAATTACGATCAACGTTCATCTCACACATATTACGGGAAGTATGGCAAGACATGGTGGGTGACGAATATCAGGAAAGACAGACAGAAATTTACAGGTGGGGACACCTTGCATACCCAATATAATTTTTTTTTTAAATTTGTGTCCTTTAAGAAAATATCCGCCCGGATTTAAATACAATCTCACCGGCATGTGGAAGAGAGCGATATTTAAATGGAACGGCGGGCATTTTAAAGCGAAAAAAATCGATCATTTTATACCTACAACCGATGAATTCCAATAATGCTGTTACCATAATTGTTCCTGTATTTAACGAGGAGGAGAGCCTGCCCCGGGTGAAAACCGAGGCCGACAAACTGTTAAAATCGAGTCCGGTCCCCATCCGGTTTCTTTTTGTTGATGACAAATCAAGCGACAGCAGCCTTAATCTTATAAAGCGGTTCGTGCAAGAGGACCCTTCTGCCTTCAGTTACATCTCTCTGAAAAAGAATTCGGGTCTCAGCACCGCCCTGAAAGCCGGGATTGATTGTGTTGACACCCCTTATACGGGATATATTGATTCGGATTTACAGACCTCTCCTCAGGATTTTCTTATCTTTTTCGATTTCATGGAACAATATACCATGATCAACGGCATCCGGCAAAATCGTTCGGATACCTTTGTGAAGAAGATCTCTTCAAAAATTGCTAACGGGTTTCGGCGGTTTATGATCAATGACGGGATCGAAGACACCTGTTGTCCCCTGAAAATCATGGAGACGAAAGCGGCCCGGACAATTCCCTTTTTCAACGGCATGCACCGTTTCATTCCTGCTCTTATTCAGTTACAGGGAGGCACAGTCAAACAAATTCCCGTTCAACACTTTCCGCGAATTGAAGGGACGGCCAAGTATCACCTGTGGAACCGTTTGATCGGTCCCTTTATGGATACGCTGGCTTTTGTCTGGATGCGAAAAAGATACATCAGGTACGAAATCAGTGAAAGCAGCGATCGGTCATGTTAGACGACTCATTTATATTCGGGCTGGGATTTTTTGCCCAGGGGTTGTTTTCCGCCCGGCTTCTGGTGCAATGGTTTTTGTCGGAAAAGGCCAAAAAAGTTGTTTCCCCTGATCTGTTCTGGCAACTGAGCCTGGTAGCATCCATTCTGCTATTGATTTACGGCATTCTCCGTAAAGATCTGGTTATTGTGGGCGGACAGTTTGTCTCATTTTACATTTATCTGCGCAATTTGCAGCTTAAAAATGTCTGGCAGTCATTCCCGTGGTGGCTCCATGTTTTGGCATTATCAGCTCCGGTACTGGCGATCCTGTTTCTGTTTATCACCCCCACCGAATACAACATCCGGGATATGATGCACAACCCCCTGATTACGGCTCAGCTATACACGGTAGGGGCCATTGGTCAATTCATCTTCACCTTCAGGTTTATCTACCAATTGATCTATTCGGAAAGACATCACGAATCGCTACTTCCGCCCATGTTTTGGGTCATCAGCATCACGGGATCCCTCATCATTATTGGTTATGCCATTGTGCGTCGTGACCCGGTGATTATACTGGGACAAATATTTGGTACGTTGATTTACAGCCGGAATCTTATCCTTTATTATACGCAAAGAGTCCGGGACCGCGAAGCCCCCACGGATGAATAGAGCCGGCGGGAAAACAATCTGCAAATTTCAACCCAAAAGATATGCAACTACTGATCAAGAGCTTTGAAAAACGCCCCGTTTTGGGGATTTGCTTATTCATTGCCGTGATGCTCATCCCCCATTTGGATGTGCTACCGGTTTCCATCATGGAAGCCCGGGATTTCGTTACGGCCAGAGAGATGATCACCGACGGAAACTGGTTGTTGACCACGATGAACGGGGAAGCCCGTTACGAAAAACCCCCTCTCCCCACCTGGCTTTCGGCCATCTCTGCCATGATTTTCGGGGTAAACAGCATTGCGGCCATGCGCCTGCCGGGTGTTTTATTGGTGATGTTGACGGGCGTGTTTGTCTATTTTCTTTCCAAAACGATTTTAAAAGATAAATCGCATAGCCTGATTAACGGGATCATTGTCGTGACTTCATTTTATGTCATCGGGATCATTTTTGAAGCGCCCTGGGATATTTTCACCCATGGATTTATGCTGGTGGGGATTTTGTCGCTGATCAGACTATTCAGGGATGAAGGTTCGCCATGGAAACATGCTGTGGTTTCGGGCATTTTTATCGGTTTCTCGTTTATGAGCAAGGGGCCGATTTCATTGTATGCCCTGTTCCTGCCGTTTTTGCTGGCTTATGGTTTTACTTACAGATTCCGGGGGCTTAAAACAAAGGCCTTACCGCTTGTGCTTGTACTGCTTTTGGCCGTTGTTGTTGGCGGATGGTGGTACATCTACATCAGGGTTGCCGATCCGCAATCATTCTTGTCTATTGCCCGGGAAGAAGTGGGGAACTGGTCGAGTTACAATGTGCGACCGTTCTACTATTACTGGAGTTTTTTTGCCCAAAGCGGATTGTGGACCATTCCTGCCCTCATTAGTTTACTGTACCCTTATCTGAAGAAACGGGTGGTGAATCTTAAGGCCTATCGTTTTAGTTTGTTGTGGACACTTTTCGCGGTGGTGTTGCTCTCCATTATTCCCGAAAAGAAATCCCGTTATTTGATGCCTGTTTTGATTCCCCTGTCGATCAATACTGGTTTTTATATGGAATACCTGTTCAGGAAATTCAAAAACCTTACATCGAAATGGGAGAAATGGCCAGTCTATTTCAACTTTGGCCTGATATCCTTATTGAGTATTGCGATCCCTTCAGGTGTTTATATATTCTTCAAGGAGCATGTCGTCATCCCTGATTTTTTCTTCCTGGCTTCATGCATTATTCTGCCTTTACCGGGAATCTTTATTTTCATCCACCTTTTACGAAAAAACATCAGGAATGTGTTCTATCTTACCATCATGCTTTATGCCTCCATTTTTGTTTTTGGTCTGCCCGTAGCGCGGGACTACATTGAAGAAGGTAGCCGGCAGCCGGTTGAAGAAATGAAAGAGAAAGTGAAACAGGAGGGTATCAATGTTTATGGCTACGATTACATTCAACCGGAATTAGTTTGGCTGTATGGAGAGAAAATTCCTCTGATCAAAGAGGAAAAATCCTCCGCGATGCTCCCGCAAGAAAACCGCTTTGGTATCCTGACCAATAAAGAAAACATTTTGGACCAACAGATATTCAAAGGACATTATCAGGTTGAATATTCCGGAATGGTTGATATCAACCTTGAAGGGGGAAACAACAGCCGGAAGATAAGTTACTTCTTCATTATAGAGCGTGACGCAGAATGAACAAAAAGAATCTGACAAAAGCGGTTATTTTATCCGGCTTTTTTAGACACAACGAATCCCAAAACCTAAAGACAGATTCATCTTTTTGTATTTTGACCTTTTTTAACAAGTCCTTTTAATCAATAGATCAATCAATAGATCGTTAGATTTTTAGATATAAGATGATTCGTAAAACATTGATATATTGCATTTTAACAAATAAACCTCTTTAGACATAAACAATTAGTTTTCAGCGTATTGTGATAGTTTAACGGAATATTGTTTAATGATAGTTCGGTTAAAAAAGTAAACGCAAAGACGCAAAGTTGTTATTATGAGTGCGTTTTATTAATGGCACACTTTACCTAATAAACAGTGTCTGTCGATAAATTCTCTCAAAAAAATAACCCGTCATCAGTTCAATTACGAACCGGTGACGGGTATAAATAAATCCGTTTGTTGAACAATTGAAAAAAGGCTTATCTCTTATCGCCGTCGTATCCCCACTTCACATACATTGCTCCCCAGGTAAATCCGGCACCAAAAGCAGCCAGCACCAGGTTATCTCCCTTTTTGAGCTGTTTTTCCCATTCCCACAAACAAAGAGGAAGAGTAGCAGAGGTAGTATTACCGTAACGTTGAATGTTGATCATCACCTGGCTTTTTTCTATGCCCATACGCTGAGCCGTTCCTTCAATAATGCGCATATTGGCCTGATGGGGAACAAGCCAGGTGAGTGTTTCGGGGGTGATGCCATTGCGTTCCATCACTTCAACAGCTACATCAGCCATTTTAGATACGGCATGTTTAAACACATGACGGCCATCCTGATAGATGTAGTGTTCACGATTGTCGATGGTTTCATGTGAGGGCGGTTTTACAGACCCGCCTGCCTTTTGATAAAGATAGACACGCCCGAAACCATCGCTTTGAAGCTTGCTGTCGAGCACGCCCACATTTTCGGTAGTAGGTTCCAGCAATACGGCTCCTGCGCCGTCGCCAAATAATACACAGGTCGTTCGATCAGAATAATCGGTAATAGACGACATTTTTTCGGCACCAACCACTATCACCTTTTTCTTACTACCTGTCTCCACAAACCTGGAGGCTGCATCGAGGGCATACAGAAAACCGGAACAACCGGCATTGATGTCGAAGCTGTGTGCGTTACGAATGTCGCACTTGTCGGAAATAATATTGGCCGTAGCCGGGAAAACATGGTCCGGCGTAACGGTAGCACATATCAGCAGATCCACCTCATCGGGTGAAGTGCCCGATTTTTCGAGCACCTGATTTACGGCCTTAACAGCCAGATCGGAAGCACCTTTTCCTTCTTCTTTGAGAATACGCCGTTCTTTGATGCCCACACGCGTGGTTATCCATTCATCGGACGTATCAACCATTTTACTAAGTTCCTCGTTGGTGAGAACATAATCGGGAACGTATCCGCCGACAGCAGTAATCACTGCGTTCACTTTTTCCATCGTTAAAGACAGTATTTGATGGCCAAAACGGGCTCACTGCCATCCCTGACAGGGTGACATGGCTCGGGCCTGAAAAACATTTACGGGTTGAAAAAACATGGCTGAGATTTGCCTGAAAAGGAGATGTATCAATTCCTTTATGCGGGTTCCATCCTGACTAAAAAAGTTGTGCACAGATGGAAAGTCTCAGCCCATAAAAAAACCCCTAACCAAAAACAAATTAGGGGCATAATTATAATTTCAGTTAATACCGGTGACTGGCAACCGGATAATTGACAAAGTCATACGAAGTGAAGTGTCTGTAGAACTTCTGGTCTCACCTGCTACGACAAGAACAAGAATGACCGAAATTGATATGACACTACAAACGAGCATTGACTTTGCTTATTATTAAGCTGTTACTTCTTTTTCCACAGCAAGTTTACCCCTGTAGTGCCCACACTCTTCGCAAACAGTGTGAAGCTTAATAGTGGCGCCACAGTTAGAGCAAACACCCAAAGCCGGCATTGTTGCCTTGTAGTGGGTCCTTCTTTTGTCTCTTCTCGTTTTCGATGTTTTTCGTTTTGGATGTGCCATTTTATAACCTCTTTTTACTTGTTGTTTTTATTCTTCAGTTTCTTTAACTCGTTCCAGCGTGGATCGATCTCATCATCGTTTTCTCCATCCTCGCCTGCTGACGGTTCCTGATCAACCAAGTACGTCTCAAGCCGGGCAAGCATCTCCGGATCGCAACCCGATGTACCGTCTTCTTTATCGGAGTGTACATGACGTATAGGAATACTAACCACAATATATTCGTACATGAACCGGGCAATGTTGATGGTATGTTCCTCCTGAGGCAGGATAACTATCTCTTCAGTAGGTTCATCATACGCTTCTCCGAATTTGATGAACAGCTTGCCCTGATAAGTAACAGGGACCTCCATCAACCCCAGACACCTGTCGCAAAGAGCTTCCACAACACCTTCAATATGAAATGAGAGCTCCAGCATTCGTGTGCTTTTGGTGAGAGTGACCGTTGCCAGTAACTCACCGGTTTCTACCTGCGACTGCTCAAACAATTCAAAGAAGGCACTCCCCAGTTTGTACTCATAGAGGTGTTCTCCCTCTTTAAGTCCTTTAAAGGCAATGCCATACTCTCCGATTTTCTTCTCTTTCTCTGCTGCCATAAGTAAAAACTTCGCAAAGGTATAAAATATTCATTGTGTGGGAAAAATAATTTAAAAAAAGTTTGGGGCCGGTGCTGGTTGCTGGTTGCTCGTTGATGGTTGCTGGTTGCTGGCGGAATAGTTAAATGGCTAATTCATTTGCCCGGCTCCGCCGCTTGATTGCAAGAATTGGTCACTGAAAAGATTCTGAGCAAAGCGAAGAATCTATCATCTAATCACTTAACCCTCTGTTTGATTATTGTTATATCTGTGTAAATCTGTGATATCTGTGGTGATTTCTCAACCTCAGCCTCAACCTCAACCTCAACCTCAGCCTCAGCCTCAACCTCAGCCTCAACCTCAGCCTTAACCTTAGCCTTCATCCACCAGAATCCGGAAAGTAGTTCCCTTGCCCGGCGTTGACTCTTTAACAAAAATCCGTCCGTTGTGATAATCTTCCACGATACGGCGAACGAGGGTAAGTCCCAGCCCCCATCCACGTTTTTTTGTAGTGTAACCGGGCTTGAAGATTGTTTTCTGGTACTTTCGCGGGATGCCCTTGCCGGTGTCGGAAACGTCTATATAAACCTGGCTGTTCTGATATCCCAGGTTAAACGAAATGGTGCCCTTGCCGTGCATGGCATCGGCAGCATTTTTACAAAGATTTTCTACAACCCATTCAAAGAGGGGACGGTTCACCAGAATTTTCAGTTCTGAAAGAGAGTCGTCTGCATTGACCTCAATACGGACACCCGAGGATATCCGGTGTTCGATGTAGCCGATAACCTCATGCAGCATATCCCCAACATTCACGGGTTGTAAATCAGGCTTCGAACCTATTTTCGAAAAACGGTCGGTTATGATCTGAAGTCGCTGAATATCATAGCGCATCTCATCCACAAGCGACTTCTCGATATTTTTCATAGAAAGTACCTCAATCCATCCCAGCAATGACGAAGTAGGTGTCCCCAACTGGTGGGCAGTTTCTTTAGCCATTCCCACCCAAACCTGATCCTGTTCCCGGCGCCGGGCCGAACTGAATGCCCAATAGGCCAGCAATACGAACAAAATAACAACAACAAGCTGTACAATAGGAAACCATCGCAACTGGTTAAGTATGCTGGAATCATCGTAATAAAGATACTGGTTCTGACCGTATCCCAATTCGATAACTATAGGGCCGCGGCCCCCTTCTTTCATTTTTTGAAGTTCACGCTGCAGATATGCCTGCTCTTTTTTTTCAGGAACATCCAGGTTCCGGTGGAAAAGAATGGTGTCTTTTTCGTCAGCAATGATCAGAGGAACGGTTGTATTGTTCTGGATGATTTCAAAAACCAGTTCGAGGGACTGCTCATCAAGATCGGGACGTGCAATGTGGCGATTGGCTTTGGCCCACAATTCCATTTTCCTGGTTTCCTCCTGCCGAAGCTTCGATGTAAGCCGGTTGGTATAATACAATGATGCTGCCCCAATGAAGAAGGCTCCGGCCATCAGAAAAAATTTCCACCATCTTTTTCTGCTGTACAATTCCATTTAGAGATTGTATATGTTAGATCAATATCCGCTTGTTTTACCGGTATTTTTCGTCACGGTTCAGGAAAATACTTACATAGCTGTTGTACCTCGAAGAGGCGATCTCACCCTTCTCAACGGCTTCTTTTACAGCACATCCCGGTTCATGGAGGTGAGTGCAGTTGTAATACCGGCAACGGGGAGTATATTTAAAGATTTCCCTGAAAAAGTGGGACAGTTCTTCTTTTTCAATATTGAACAACCCGAACCCCCTGATGCCAGGCGTGTCAATAATGTATCCGCCAAAGCTGAGCGGATGCATTTCTGCAAAAGTAGTGGTATGTTTTCCGGTTTTGTGAGCATCGGAGATTTTCGCTGTTTTGAGATTCAATGACGGCTCAATACGATTGATAAGGGTACTCTTGCCCACTCCCGAATGCCCGGCCAGAAGAGAAACCTTATCTTTCAGGAGCTCCTTGACCGACTGGAGGTCCTCATCGTACCTGGCTGAAGTTGCCAGAACGTTGTAGCCGATATTCTTATAAATCGAAATGGTTTCGTTCAACTGATCCCTGTGGAAATGATCGTAACGGTCGGTTTTGTTAAAAATAAGAGTGGTTGGAATATCGTATGCTTCGGTAGTGGCCAGAAAACGGTCAATAAATACAGGTGTAGTAACGGGATAATTGATGGTTGCCACCAGGATGGCCTGATCAATATTGGCAGCAAGTATTTGTGTCTGACGCGACAAATTCGATGCCCTCCTGACAATGAAATTCCGCCTTTCAAGGATTTCCTCAATGACCCCGACACCGGAACTCTGGTCAAATGAATATTTTACCCGGTCGCCCACAGCTACCGGGTTGGTACTCTTCATCTCGTCCAGACGGAAGCGCCCCTTGATTCTACACGAGACCGGGTCATCGTCACCAGACTTTACTTTGTACCAGCTTCCTGTGGATTTTATTACAATACCTTCTTTCAAACGGTCCTTAGTTTATAAATCATTTTTCTTATTTCACATTTCAAAAATAGTGATTTATCAAATTCTCTCACAAGAAGGTAATAAATTATTTTGTTTTTCAATTCTTTTCTTAATAAGACGACACGTTCAACGTCATGCCAAAGTAATTCGAAATTCCTTTTTCGACAGATGTACTCAAACGCAGGCAGGTCATAAAATACCACGTGGGCATGATCGCGGGCATAAACCCAATTTTCGGACGCGCGTAACACAGTAAATGACACTTTATAGTGCGAACACTATTTAGCTACAAACCACTGATTCCAAAGCTCCAGCGAAAGTCTGACGGAAAATAGGTCAAAATCATTGTTCAAGAGTACTTCAGATAATCCTTTACTTCCAGAAAAGCTTTTTCGAGTCGTATCATCCGGTCAATCATGAACTTGTGAATTTCGGGCCAGGTTTCTTTAATATACATATCACCGGGTTGTTCAACGTACACGCGGCAAACTTCCCGCCCATTGTCCTTGACATAAGCAAAATCCCATATCATGGGCTCTCCGAACTGAGCTTCAAAGAGACTTTTGGCAGCTTCAAGCTTTTCATACAAGGCCAGTCGCTTTTCTTCGTTTTTGATGTTGATTTCGAGGGCAACAATAATTTTTTCGCGGCCAACATCGAAACGGAGATCAAGTCCTTTAATTCCGGTATTGTCGGCGATCCACAAACGTTTACGTCCCTTTTGACCGGGTAACCGACGAGTGCGGTTCCCCAGCTTTTGCCAGAATTCAAGTCGCAGTGCCTTGGCTTCTTCCTTTGAGAACATATCTTGTTCCTGGTTTTATTTCTCCTTCTTTCCTGAAGTTATGAGCAAATAAAGCAAATAAACGATTCCCGTGCCCATAAGCCCTATAGCTATTCGTTCCATAGTGACAGACCCGCCGTGTATCATTCCAAAACCTGCAACAATAAATAAAACCGCTATAATACTTAGTTTGGTTTTCATGGCTCAACTATAAAAAATATCAACTTTTAAGAGCAAATACAAAAATTATATCGCAAAGATAGCAAAAGACTGTTGTTGACATAATTCTTTGTTCTCTCCGGCACCCCGTAACTGTCAAATTCAGTCCCTCACGCAGCATCAGAGAGGCTTCCGATGGTTATGAAAGATTTAAGAACCGTGCCACCGGCTTGTATATAGACGGAATGGGACGAACCACGAATGGAGATAATTGCGGACAGTATGCCAATACGACGCATGTTAATGCGCAATGGAGTCTCGAATCGTCGGGTGATGGCTACTACAGGTTGAGAAACCGTGGTACCGGCATGTATCTCGACGGAATGGGCAGGACAACCAACGGTGATCCGGCAGGACAATATGCCAATACAACGCATGTCAATGCACAATGGCGATTTGTCCCTGTTCAGTAGCTCCTGAATAATTATGATATAATTACATTCAAATGATAATGAAAAGCATGTATTGATATTTCGCGCTGTCCGGGTAACACCGGGCAGCGTTTTAATTGGTAACCATTCAACCTATTCTCATGTCAAAAGCAAAATTTATTCTTCCCCTATTATTCCTGACTTTATTTGCAGCTTGCAAAAAACAGCGTGTGGATGAATTTGTTCTGATAAAAGGCGGATCATTTAATCATCCAGGTTCAAACTACCATGACAGCACTCTTAGCCTTCCCGATTATTATATGAGCAGGTATGAAATCACCCAGCAGCAATGGGAAAAAGTAATGGGAACCAATCCATCTGCTTTTAAAGGGGATAAACTGCCCGTTGAAATGGTAAGTTGGTACGATTGTATAGAATATTGTAATCGCCGGAGTATTTTGGAAGAACTTAAACCTTGCTATTCAATTAAGAAACAAGAAACAGATACCGTAAACCGGAATAAACTTGATGATGTTAAATGGGTGGTAGAGGTGGATTTTAATGCAAATGGGTATCGCATGCCAACAGAAGCAGAATGGGAGTATGCAGCAAGCGGCGGACAAAAAAGCAACGGCTATACTTATAGCGGAAGCAATGAAATTTTGTCGGTTGCATGGTTTTGGAGAAATTCAGGAGATGCTTATCTGGAAGGCGATTGGATATGGAACAGAATTGAAAAAAACAAGTGTAAAACCAGAGAAGTAGGTTTAAAAGCGCCCAATGAACTTGGCCTTTTCGACATGTCCGGAAATGTGAGGGAATGGTGTTGGGACTGGTATGAGGACAATCAATTAAGAAAAGGGCATGGACGCGTTTGGCGAGGCGGTGGCTGGATGGGCGGTAAACATGCCTGTGCCATTACTTATCGCGGAATTTTCGAGGCCAATGGTAAAGGTCCTGACCAGGGTTTTCGTATCGTGAGAAATACTGAACAGAAATAAAATACCACATAGCTCACGAAAAACTAATTCAATACTTTTGACCATTTCTAAGCATCTTTTCCGCCTGCATTATAGACCCTAATTCAGGTATTTATTCTTAAATTATCGCTTCCCCGGGAAAAGTCCATTAAAGTCATTATTTTAGCAGTGAAAAGTTTATGGAACTCGTTCCGCGTATGCGGAACGAGTTCCATCAGACCAATAACTTAGACTAATTTTATACTGATGAAACGAGCATGGCAAAGTTTTCCACAACAGAACATGTATAAGTTCTTGCATGCGAGTTCCATCCGACCAATGACTTAGACTTATTTTATACGGATGAATTATTGATATGGACCGGATCGTTAAATTTCTCACTTCGCGCCAACTCATGGGGGCATTATTCATTATCCTGGCAACAGTTCTTGCCATTGCTACCTTCCTCGAAAACGATTTTGGTTACCGGGCAGCCCGGGCCATGGTTTACAACACCTGGTGGTTCGAGCTTATTTTTGTGCTGATGGGCATCAATATGTTCGGCAATTTGTTTGCTTTCAATATGTGGAGGTGGGAAAAACTCCCGGTCCTTTTGTTCCACCTTGCCTTTTTTGTTATCATTCTCGGGGCTGCCGTTACACGCTATATCGGATATGAAGGCAATATGCCCATCCGAGAAGGCGAAACTTCAAATACCATCTATACGGTTGACGGGTACGTATCAGTGGAAGTAAATGACCAATCGGGAACCAGGACAATTCACAAACCGGTTTTCCTTTCGGCAAAAACACCGCACGAGTTTTCTGAAAAAGTTGAGGTCAACGGCAAAAACTATAAAATCAGGAGTGTAAATTATACTCCCAATGCTGCTATTCGCCCCGTTCGTCAAAAAGACGGAGACCCTCTTCTGGGACTTCTGGTATCATCTACCGACGGTCGAAAAGAACATTTCCTGGCACCTCAACAAACCATTCAGATCAATAATATAAGAATTGCTTTTGAACCTGACGATAAGAACCAGGCTGATATGATCATTTATCGGTCGGAAGATGATGAGGCAATGACCATCACAGCCAACCGGGTCATGATGCTATCGTCAATGGGAAGTCATCAGCAGGACAGTATTAACCCGGGAACGCCGGTTAAACTCATTGCAGGCCAACTATATTCTGTTGACGGAGTTAAACTGGCAATGAGTCGTTTCTGGCCCGAGGCTGAAATCGCCCCGGTGTCTGTTCCTTCGCAAGCAGGACCGTCGATGGCCGATGTGGTAACTTTTATAATCGATGACGGCAAAACATCTGAAACCATTCATGTTTCAGGGAAAGTGGGGAAAGTAGGTAACGCGGAAACCATTCATATCAATAACGGCAACATTCATATCCGTTATGGCTCCCTCCCGCTTAAGCTCCCCTTCTCCATCCGGCTCAACGACTTTCAGATTGATCGTTACCCGGGTTCGGAAAGCCCTTCTTCCTATGCAAGCGAAGTTACTGTCATCGATGCTGCCAACAACGAAACAATGGACTATCGAATCTTCATGAACAACATACTTAATTACGAGGGGTATCGTTTCTACCAGTCTTCCTACGACCCCGATGAAAAAGGAACCATCCTCTCTGTTAACCACGATTTCGGGGGAACGCTTATCACCTACATCGGTTATTTCCTGATGAGCGTTAGCATGATTTGGTCATTGTTTGCACGAGGAACAAGGTTCAGAAAATTGCTGCACAAAACCGACCAGATATATAAGCAACGAAAAGGGATGGTAACGGCACTACTCTTTATGCTGGCAGTAAGTGTTTCGGGACAGCAAATGCCGACAAAGCCTGATGCTGAAGTGGCAGATGCATTTGGAAAACTCTGGGTTCAGGACAAAGGTGGCCGCATAAAACCACTTAATACCATGCATCAGGAAGTCATGGTAAAACTGGTGAAGCACAATTCGTTCAAAGGCTTCAACCCCGATCAGATGCTTTTGGGTATGCTCACCGACCCTGCCGAATGGCAGCAAGTACCTTTGATTACCGTTAAGCATCCCGAATTAAGAAGAATACTGAATGTCAAGGAGAAAAAAGCTTCGTTCAGCGACTTTTTCAATGCCGACCACACCTATAAGATCAACAACCTGGTGGATGCCGCCTACAGAAAAAATCCGGCACAGCGGGATAAACTGGAGCAGGAGCTCATAAAAGTTGATGAGCAGGTCAATGTTTTTTACATGGCCCAATCGGGGGAGTTGCACAGGCTCTTTCCGGTAAATAATGACCGGGAAACACCCTGGCTTATACCGGTGGAAGAACCTTCCCCTCAGTTGACGGCCGAAGACAGCCTGTTTGTAAATACAGCTCTGCCGTCTTTTATTGTTTCTGTGCGCGAAGGAAACAACGATAAAGCACTAAAGATTATACAGGACATTAAAAGATACCAGGAGGTACACGGAGACAGCTTGCTACCGAAAAAATCCAGGATGAGGGCCGAAATCATATATAACCGCCTGAATATTTTCATGTGGCTGGCTACCTTCTTTTTTGCATTAGGTATCATCCTGGTACTTTACAATATTGCGGGACTGGTATATCCTCCTTTGCACAAAAAGTGGATACAAATCGTCGCCTTGTGGCTTATTGTAGCAGGCTTTGCTTACCATTCTTCGGGACTTGTACTGCGTTGGTATATATCCGGCCATGCACCATGGAGTAATGGTTATGAGTCGATGATATTTATAGCCTGGGCACTGCTTTTGGCCGGCTTACTTTTCAGCCGCCGGTCACCCCTTGTTTTGTCTGTCACTGCACTTTTTGCGGGCATAGTTTTGATGGTATCACACCTAAGCTGGATGAACCCGGAAATTACAAATCTGGTACCGGTGCTTAAATCTTACTGGTTAACTCTGCATGTTGCCGTGATTATAAGTGGATACGGATTTATGACACTAGGTGCTTTACTTGGGTTTATGAATTTACTGCTGACCGGACTTCAGACAAAAAACAATAAAACCCGGTTGGGGGCTGCCATTGACGAGCTCACAGCCATCAATGAAATGGCCCTTATCGTTGGTCTTTATCTGATGACCATCGGTTCTTTCCTCGGCGGAGTATGGGCCAACGAGTCATGGGGCCGCTATTGGGGATGGGACCCCAAAGAAACCTGGTCGCTCATTACCATTCTGATTTACGCTTTTGTGGTACACATGCGTTTGATTCCCGGCCTGCGCGGGCGACTGGCTTTTAATACGGCATCACTTCTGGCATTCGCATCGGTGATCATGACCTATCTTGGTGTAAACTACTATCTGACAGGCATGCATTCTTATGCCGCAGGCGATCCTGTCCCCATACCCTCAGCGGTTTATTATTCGGTAGTGGTCGTGGCTGTATTAATAGGTTATGCTTATTGGAAGAATAATAACAAACCTCAAAGTACCTCACAATAATATTAAGCCAGGAAAACACCGGTTCGGCTTCGGCTCAGCCGCTTTAGAACAAAGAATCCGCTGCTCCTTCGTCGTGTTCTTACCACCAAACTCCGCTGTTGCTCACGAACGAGATGTATTTACCGTCGGGCGACCAGCTGGGAACATTGATGGTGCCCTGCCCCCCATACAGATAAGCAACAATTTCTGGATCGCCTCCATCAACGGGCATGCGGCGGAGATAAACATGTTTGTAAAACGGATGGTCGCCGGCATCAACTTCGGGACCATACGAGATAAACACAATCTCTTTGCCGTCGGGTGAGACATGCGGGAACCAGTCGTTATAACGGTCAAAAGTGAGTTGCTCCTGCTCAGAACCATCCGGACGCATTCGCCATAATTGCATCGTTCCAGTTCGGGCCGAGTTGAAGTAGATGTATTTTCCGTCAGGGGAATATTCGGAACCATCGTCCAGGGTTTTCTGGTTGGTGAGCTGAATTTCCCGGCCACCTTCAGCCGGGATTTTGTAAATATCGTACTGCCCGTTTCGCTCTCCTGTGTAGATCACATATTTATTGTCGGGCGACCAACCATGCAAATAGGACGGACTCCTGGCGGTGATTCGTTGTGGTGTTCCGCCCTCAACAGGAAGACGGTAGATAACAGAATTCCCGTTGTCTTCCAGGGAATGATGGCTGATGCCAATCATTTTACCATCGAAGGTGAGTACATGGTCGTTGTTATTACTGGTAGCAAAGCCGGTATTAACAGGTTGCGGTATGCCGCCATGCGGAGGAATTCTGAACAAACGACCTTCACTGTTGTAAATCAGATATTTGTTATCCGGGGTCCAGTTGGGTGCTTGTATTGAGATCGGCGAGGTATAAACAATTTTTCGTTGTCCGGTGCTCATTTCCAAAACTTCGAGATGGCTTCCCAGATAGTCCTGATAAGGAACCAGATCGGCAGGTGCCGGCTTGACAAAACGTACATTGGAAAAAGTAACTGTTTCGGTGGTTGAACTGTCATGCGAACAGACAAACAATCCGGCCATTACCTCATCTTTAAGTCCTGCTGCTTCAATTTTTATTGTACTGAAAGGCTCTCCGTATCTGGCTACCGACATCAATAAAGTATTGCCCCGTCTTTCGAGCTGAATAATATCCGGCGATTTGACTTCGGATTGCATTTCACGGGTTTCTCCATCCTGCTCTTCGCGGTATTGAAGCGACGTCAAACCGTCACCATGTACCACCGCACTAAAGTGGGGAGAACCAGCTGTTTTATTTTCCCGTAGCATCCAGCCGGCCTTCCGGTGCGAATGTTGCCCTTCACCTTCAAATTTAATACGAGCCCGGAGAATAAAATTCCCCGAAGCTCCGCGCCAGGCAAAATGGAAGGCATCTTCGCCAAACCAGACGTTCTCGCCACTCCCTGTTATTGAATAATTCTGCTTTTCCGGTGAATAAAGCGCGTTTCCGGGAATCCCTGTTTCACCTATGTCGTCATGAAGGGCAAAAATGCCTGTATCCGGAACTTGTGCATCCATGATAAAACTGTTGATTAAAAAGGCGGCAAAAATGAGTGCCAAAAGTTTAGTTGTGTGTAATTTTTTCATCAGTATATAATTTACTTAAGTTATTGGTCGAATGGAACTCGTTTCAACCTTAAGGAAGAAAAACTTTTTTGTAGAGAAAAAAGCAACTGTTATTCTATAGTATGAACCCGGCCTAAAAAGCATCTTTATTGCCAAACTCATTGTTGTTTTAAATTTTTGCATCCTCATTAACAACAACTTAACTCCGATACAAAAATTTAAAACGCCTGGACTTGACAAAAATATGCTTTTTATACCCCACTCAATTGTTATTATTTAGTATTGAGTGCAGTATAAAAAGCCTTCAAACTGCTGATTTTTACCCCAGACTCCTAAAGGGGAACTGCTAAAAATCAGCAGTTCCCCTTTAAAGGATTTAGGGGTCAAAAGGCTTTTTAGACTGCACTCAGTATTGATTAAGAAATTCCTACAACAAAAAGACTGGGAAAAAAAGCATTTTAGGAATAGCCTCAATCCTTGATGACATAATGCTAATATACCCCATAATAATTTAAAACCACTCTCTTTTCCTGAAAATAATTACTCCCAAAAACGATAAAATCAACGAAACTAAAATTATTGCCGGCATTGCCCATAATGAATTTTCCATATAATTAGGAACGTTCATTCCAAAGATGCTTGCTATCAAAGTCGGAATCATTAATATTATCGATATAAGCGTCAGTTGTTTCATTACATCATTCAGATTATTAGAAATTACTGAAGCAAATGCATCCATCATCCCGCTTTGAATGTCGGAATAAATCTGTGCCATTTCAAGGGCTTGTTGATTTTCAATAAATGCGTCTTCCAGCAAGTCTTCGTTGATTTCGGTCGTTATCTTTTTAGAATTACGAAGTTTTGCCAAAACGATTTCATTTGCCTTTATTGAAGTAATAAAATAAACCAGACATTTTTCCATTTTCAGTAATTTGTTCAATTCCTTGTTTTTGATTGATTTTTCAAGGTCTTGTTCTATCAATGATGTCATTTGGTTTATTTGTTTTAAGTATCGCAGATACAAATTCCCCGAACGAAGGAACAACCGGAGTATAAAATTAATGCTGTCAGTTATCTCTTTATAGTGGTCTCTGAATGGAGACGGCTGACCCATAGGCAAAACCTCATTATCTTTCAAACATAACGTCAGAGTGAAGTTTTCTGTAATAAATATCCCTAAGGGAATTGTGTTAAACGGAACCCCATTGTTTTCAACTTCGACCGGAATACGAAGAATTATTAACGTCCAGTCATCATCAAATTCAATACGTGGTCTTTCGTCCTGGTCTAAAATGTCATTGGTCAGGTCGGTTGGCAACCCAAAATCAACATTAAGTTTATTGAGTTCGTCGGATGTAGGATTGGTTACATTAATCCAGCAACCTTTCAGGGGTTCGGTGATTTCAACATAACCACCGAATGTTTTGAAGATTTTAATCATGATGATGTCTCCTTACAATCTTATTCTGTAAGGAAACACGAAGCCCTTACAGAATGGTTAATACTTAAAATTACTATGATAAGGGTCTTCTTCCATTGTTATTGAATTTTAAATTTTCGGTTGCAAAAGTAATCTTATTTTTAATTCCCGGACTGTACTTTGCCGGATTTTCGCAAAGGTTTAACATTTTTCTCTAAAACCCCTTAGTGGAAATCAGGTTAACCCCCCTTCAAAAAATCACTCATTGGCGTCAAGCATGAGTTCAAATGGGATAAAATACCGTCCATCTGATCATCATATTCCTTGCATAGAAGTTCCTTTAATGTTAACTTTAACAGTAAACCCGGAAAATTACTATTCACCATGAAGGAAGCGCTGTTGTACGAAAAAACGGAAGGCAAAAAAGTCAAATGCAACCTTTGTGCGCATCGCTGTAAAATAAACCCCGGCAAACAAGGAATTTGCAAGGTAAGGGAAAACATTGACGGCACACTGTACACAAAAGTTTACGGATGCACCATCGCCCGTCATATTGATCCCGTCGAAAAAAAACCACTCTATCACTTTTATCCCGGTTCCAGTGCCTTTTCCATTGGCACACCCGGATGTAACTTCCATTGTGATTTTTGCCAGAACTGTGAAATATCACAAGTCGTTGATGAACGTATCCTGCAGATGGGACATCCGGCCACACCCGAAGAAATTGTTGAAGAAGCCATTCAATCAGGAAGCAAAAGCATTGCGTACACTTACAGCGAACCTGTCATCTTTTTTGAATACAGTTATGATATTGCCAGACTGGCACATGAAAAGGGATTAAAAAATGTGTATGTCTCCAATGGCTTTATGACGGCAGAAATGCTTGATATGATCGGGCCATATCTGGATGCCATAAATATAGATTTGAAGGCTTTCAAGGACGAGACCTACCGAAAGCTAATGGGCGGACGACTGGAGCCTGTACTAAATTCGTTGCGAAAAGTGGCAAAAACCGATATCTGGCTCGAAGTTACCAGCCTTATTATTCCCGGTGTAAACGACAGTCCGCATGAACTGCACGAGATGGCGCACTTTGTGTCCGACGAACTGGGAACTGATGTCCCGTGGCACATCAGCCGGTTCTTTCCCGGTTATAAAATGAATGATGTCCCGCCTACACCCATGAATACTTTGCTGAGAGCAAAACAGGCAGGCGTTGATGCAGGTCTGAACTATATCTACGTGGGGAATGTCCCTTCCGCAGCGAACCAAAACACTTATTGTCCGCACTGCAACGCCTTATTGATTGAACGCATGGGATATACTATTTTGTCTTATAACATTGAAAACGGACGATGCCCTAAGTGTAAAACGAAAATAGCGGTGGTTGACTAAATCATTTTTGCCGGGTTCCCAAAACACAACTTTCTTTATACTCGCGAACATTACCTTCCGGATCGAAAACCCTTGCCCAAACAATATAAATGCCCGGGGGAGCTTGCGTGTGATCATCCGTGATGCCCTCCCAGGTAATTTCTCCCGAAACATTCAGGGTTTGATTATTGATGAGCTGTCTCACCTGTCGCCCATCTGCATCATAAACAATAAACGTCCCTTTCCGGCCGGGTTTGTCGAAAGCATAAGAAATGATCAATTGATCGTCAACGCCATCGAGATCGGGAGTAAAAATTTCCGGTGACAGACTGAACAAGCGGGTAGTTTTCTGTTGCGTTTTTGCAACGAACTGGGAATTTTCGGCTGCAGGCGTTCCGTAACCGGCTGTTGAAGCAGCTGAATGCCATATCATCGGGTTATTGGAAGGGCCGTCATAATTTGTTCGCTCCAAAGCGATGCCCCTGGTATCAGACAACAAGTCAAAGTGCAATTCGGGAGAATAATCAAAACGATCGATAATTTCTCCGTTCAGTAGAGTTAAAAATACGGTTCCGCCTTCGTTAACATAATTTGGAAGATTCGGAAATTCTTTTAAATATTCCGGAGAGGTACATCCAAAATACTGATTTACCCATTCGGCATCATAAGTAAAACATAAATACTGACCCGGTAAAAACCAGCGAATCCGGTCCGAAAGCGGGAACAATGCTTCAGGCGTTCCGTCATCAACGGCACGAGCCAGACAAATACTATCGAGCGAAGCAATGTGAGCAGACCGGTTGAATAACTCTACATAATCGCAGCCTTCTGCAGGCGGATCAAATAGCAGTTCATTAATAACAATATCAAAACTGTCGATTCGTCCGGGAAGGCCGAACAAAAGAGACTTCTGCCCTGAATAAGTGTTTCCGGCCAAATCGGTGATCCCAGGTGCAATGGTCAACTCTTCAACATTATGAGGTGTCAGGCTGCGCTCAAATAAAATCTTCAGCTTATCACCAAAGACACTGTCGCGTGATATTCCGTCTATATCTTCTTCCTTTAACGAAAAATCATTTCTCCCTTCCTCAACAGAAATATGGGTCAGTGGTTCGCCAAAATCCAGTATCAGTACAGAATCGCTCTCCAGCCATGCATCGATGAGTTTCGGCGGGAAAATATCAGGATTCGGGGCTGCCACCGAATTGGGCATGCCCGGAGTGCCGCCATGCTCATCAATGCTGTAAGCCCAGTTCATGATTTGTTGCGACAAATTTTCTGTATCAATTATCTCCATCGACCAGCCGCCCTGTTGCTTAAAGCCGCTTCCGCCCCGTAAGGCAGGATAGCGGAATGCAGCGATGACTTTCCCCGATGGATTTTTTAACACCAATTCCCCTCCTGAGTTGGTTAATGCATGCCACTTATCAAGCGAAAGAGCGTTTGCAAAGGATTCTTCAGAGCTTCCCGTAAGGACGACGTATTCATCCGGGAAAAGAAGATATTTGGGCAATCCGGTTTTTTCCCCGTTAACATACAAGCTCATGTTTTGCAGATCGACAGGGAAGTCAGAACGGTTATATAACTCCAGATATTCTGCATCGGGTAATAAGGCAGGCGGAGAGGGATCGTGCATAATCTCGGAAAACACAATATCATAAGGGGCAGCCTCGTGATAGTATAAAGAGTAAGGGCCGCCGGGGACTGTATCGCCATTGGGGAGTACCAAATTCTCCAAATAACAGTTGATATCCACTGCATCAGGAAGATTTTCATTCAGTCTGAGCCGAAAAGCACCTTCTTCAAAGTGGGCAATTTCATCAACCCCGATATCCGGAGCCTCAATAATAAAATGGTGGGGCTGTAATAATCCGTCGGGAAACGAACGGTTGAATTCTATTACAACATCACGATAATTTTCGGCATAGAAACCAGTGACGCGGGGAGGAGAATAGGCAAAAGTCAGAGCAGTATCTTCCATACAAGCACCGTTTGCATCGCACCATCCCGAAATGATGAATTGCCCATCGTCGATTTCGGGTAAAACATTCTGTAATTTTACAACTACCCCGGAAGCATCTTCTGTATAGCTGATCTCTTGCAACAACGGGAACTCAAAGCCGATGCCTTTAAGCCCTGGTTGAGAGAGGCCGTCTGAAACAGCTTCGGAAAAAGAAATGTTAAGCGTGTGACCATTTACAATTTCCATATCCCGGATTACAGGAGGTATGGTATCCATATATTCCCGGCCGGAGACCGTCAATGAACCGAAATAAAATTTATCGCTCCGGGTTTTTGTATAATGACAGCTGAGACCAAAAAACTCAGCAGAAAAGCCAAACAGGCTATTTGCCTCCCCTTCCGTTTGCCACCCATCGCCCGTGTTTACTTCCAGCACCCAGTGACCACCTTTAGCCCGGGTTACCCTGATATCCAGATCAACCGTGCTTACATTCAGCAAATCTTCAGTTCCTTCTATCAACAATCGCTCTTCTCCTTCCCGGCGTTCCCAAAGTGAAATATTGTCGTTTGAAGTACCGGCAACCAGATAAAATCCATTCTCAAAATCCTTTTCCCCGTCAGTAGCAAGGTAAATCTGCAAATAGTTGGAAGAGGAAGGGTTAAAATCCATCTTTACGGAAATCTCCCATACAGCATCCTCGAAGGCCACCGAAGGATGGTGAAGAAAAGCCTCCCCGGTTTCTTCGGGAGCGTTCAGTCTGAGCATTTGCTGACCAACGTCCCGGATAAAAAGGGAAGTATCGCCATTCCAGGACTCTGGAAAATCGTCAAAAGAAAAAGAAAAAACATTTCCCGGAAGCAAAAATAAGAATACAAAGAGCAGGTTGCAGTAAAGAATTGGTTTCATCCGTATAAAATTTAATTATTAAGGTCGGATGGAACTCGCATGCAAGAGTTTTATACATGTTCTTTTGTGGAAAACTTTGCCATGCTCGTTTCATTTGATTAGGGTTTATTACTTAAATGTATTAATTTTGTGGCAATTGTAAAATTAATGAGCCTGTTTTTAAAAGGCTTTTAATTAAAAATTGCGTGTGTAACAAACCTGTTTTTGCAATTTATAAATATTTTCTCTAAGTAACACAAAATACAATCACATGAGAGTAGCTATTGTAGGCGCCAGCGGAGCCGTAGGACAGGAATTTTTAGACATCCTTGAAAAGAGGGATTTCCCCATAGATGACCTGGTATTGTTCGGGTCATCACGAAGCGCAGGGAAAAAGTATGCTTTCAAAGGGAAAGACCTGGTTGTTAAAGAGCTTCAGCACAACGACGATTTTAAAGATATTGATATTGCTCTCACCAGTGCCGGGGCAGGCACTTCCAAAGAATTTGCAGAAACCATTACCAGACATGGTACGGTAATGATTGATAACTCGAGTGCCTTTCGTCTGGATGATGATGTACCACTGGTTGTTCCGGAAGTTAACGCTACAGATTGTACCAACCGGCCTCGTAACATCATTGCCAATCCCAACTGTACAACCATCCAGATGGTGGTTGCCCTGAAAGCCATTGAGGATATTTCTCACATCCGCCGGGTGCATGTTGCCACATATCAGGCTGCAAGCGGTGCAGGTGCTACCGGTATGGCAGAACTGGAAGAACAGTTTCGTCAAATTGTAAAAGGAGAAAAACCAACCGTACAGAAGTTTGTACATCAACTGGCAATGAACATCATTCCTCACGTAGATGTATTCACCGAAAACGGATACACCAAAGAAGAGATGAAGATGTTCAACGAGACGAGAAAAATAATGCATTCCGACATACAGGTGAGCGCCATGTGCGTACGGATACCTATTCTCAGGGCACACTCAGAAGCTATATGGGTGGAAACAGAACGACCGGTCAGTGTCGAAGAAGCAAGAGAAGCCTTTAATAAAGCCACGGGCATCAAAGTTCTTGATGATCCGGATAATAATGAGTACCCGATGCCACTGTATCTGTCGGGTGAGGATGAAGTTTACGTAGGACGTATTCGTGCCGATCTTGCCAATCCCAACGGCCTCACGTTCTGGGCTGTGGCAGACCAGATACGAAAGGGAGCAGCGCTGAATGCCGTCCAGATAGCTGAATATATGATTAAAGAAGGGCTGGTCAGATAAAAGTAATTTAGTCAGTAAAGTGCCTGGTGAGTTCTGTGCCCGGAAACAGGTCATCATCAACCAGCAGGATATTTTAGTAAACCATAATCCATCAAATGCCTAAACAAGAGGTTGAGGCTAAGGGTTTAAGCCGGGGTGTCCAGTAACCAGAATATGTATTTTTCCTATGAGTCCGGCATAAAAAGCATCTTTGTTGCCAAACTCGTTGTTGTTTTAAATTTTTTCATGCTCATTAACAATGAGTTATCTCCGTTACAGAAATTTAAAACGCCTTGATTTTGACAAAAATATGCTTTTTATGCCGGTCTCTTATAGTATTTTTCTTTTAGGAATGGTCGCAATGAAATCCTTTAAATAGAAAGGCTCAAAATAGGCCACATCTTCAAATTTTTTATTATTCCAGGCATCGTTGGCCAGCGATGCCATGTTACGGGCGAGCGGCCCTTCGTCGGCAGGAAAGATTGCATTGGGGTGCTTCAAAGCATCCTTGCATTTCTCAGCACCATTGCCGAAAAAGAATACGCTTCGTACATCCAGAATATCACGATAACTGTTCTCGTCGATTATGTCGGCCGAAGTTGCTCTTTTTTGCTCCATTTTTCGATCAAACATAGCGGTGTAAACTTCCATCCGGCGTGCATCAATCATCGGGCAAAACCAACTCTCCCCCTCTTCAGATTCCTCAGAATAGCGCTTCACTACAGGCCAGGCCAGCACGGCGAGAGAAGGAATAGCAATCAAAGGTTTATCCAATGCGAAGCAAATGCCTTTTGCTGTAGATACGCCTATTCGCAATCCGGTGTAAGACCCCGGTCCGCTGCTCACAGCCACAGCATCTATATCGCTTAGCCCAACAGGTACAGCAGAATCACCAAACAGCTCGTCTATAAGCACGGTCAGCCTGTTGGCATGAGAGTTACCTTCATTGTCCTGTCGTGCTGCAATCACCTTGCCGTCTTTTACCAGGGCCACCGAACAAATCGAAGTAGAAGTTTCGATACAAAGTATATACGCCATCACATGAATTTCTGGCAAAAATAGCAAAACCACATAAAGATAGAAACAGCATTCCATCCTATTTTGAAACAAGCATGACACGACACTATCCTCTAATCATCAAAGAAATCAAAAACAGGGAACAGATTCTTCGTCGTTACCTCCTCAGAATGACATTAGACAGTTTTGTCATTCTGAGCGAAGCGAAGAATCTCATCAGTGGCGAAGATTCTTTGAATGATAAAAAACAGCGAAAGGAACGTGTTGTAACAAGGGAAAGATTCTTCGTCGTGCCTCCTCAGAATAACACTGGCGCTCTGTCTTTCTGAGCGGAGTGAAGAATCTACCATCAATTAAAGTATGATAAGTTGTATCATTCCAATAACTTAAATATATTTTATACGGATAAAATGAGCATGGCAAAAATTGTTAGGACTGTTAAATTGTTAGATTGTTGGGATTGTTAGCTAATGTAATAAAACTTATAATATTCTAACAACTAACATATTAACAATATTAACAACTTTAACAATTCTAACAGCCGTAACAATTTATTAAATGTAAGATGAAACTGGCATGACATGGTTTGTCACAAAAGGACATGTATAAAATCAATCATGCGAGTTACATTCGACCAATAACTTAGACTAATTTTATACGAATGAAAATACTATTGAAAATAAAAGGAAATTCCTATTCCCAGGCTCCAAATATCTGTCATCCGGACGTATTTGGTTCTGACGGCTTCGAGTAGGTACGCATCCAGAGCAGAAAATTCGAAATAAATACCCACACCCGATAAATGCTTATCCTTAATTTGGAAATGCCATTCCCCTCCCCAAAAGGGGGCCACATGTATTTTGTTTTGGAAATAATATTTTTCGGGATAATGTGGGGGCAGTTTACGAAACGTATTTTTGGTATGTCCCCAGTTTATCAAAAGTCCGACCCGGGGCCAGTAATGCCCGAACCAGGGCGACGACGTAAGATAAAAACCGTTTTTCAAAGAAATTGTATGGACAGAAACATCGCTTCCGCCCAGACCTTCTGAAAGATAACCATACATCAAAGTCGGTTCATAAATATCCCAAAGCCGATAACCGGCTCCAACTGAAATAAACCCAATACTACCGGCATATTGTATCTTTACATGAGAAGGGACAAACCACCGGGGACGAATGTACAGGGTATCTTCTCCTATTATTTTCTGACGGGGTTCGTACAGTCGTTCAAGAAATTCTCCTTTCGGGTAACTTCCTGAGGTTGGTATCTGACCTTCTGCTTCGTAAACAAAAGATGCCAGCAGGAATATCATTGTTTCTCTTAAATATCTCATGATTAAATGGGCTGACGGGTCACTATCACAGTATCCTTTTTTATTTCAAGCAACACAATCTCACGGTCGGTACTGTCCCCGGTAATTAAAAAGGGAACATCACAATCATCTCTAAATCCGTGAAAAAAGCTATGCGTATGTCCGTGAATTGATAAATCAACTTCATTAGCTTCAAGTAATTTACAGAAAAGATAGCGGTTCCCTATACTGAAAGAGGAATCCCAGGGCGGGATGTGAGCAGCAACAAAGACATAATCAAGTCCTTTTTCCTGCTTTACATTGGAAGCATTATATAACCATTCGAAATCAGGGTCCTCAACATTTTTTTCCCAAATGATATCATCGAAGAAAATAAACCTGCAATTATTATAGTCCAAAACAAAATTTGTTGGTCCGAACATTTCTTTGTAAACATTTACTCCGTTGGAAAGATAATCATGATTCCCAATAAGGGTAATCATTGGATGTTTCAACGAAGAAGTAATGTCGTGAAACCACAAAAACTCACGATAAATTCCACTCAGGGTAATGTCTCCGTTGTGCACAACAAAATCGATGCTGTCAATCCGGTTCAGATACTCAATCTGATCGGTAAAATCATCGTAATAAGTGTGACTGTCACCAAGAAGAGCAATGGTAAAGGGCTGAAATGAATCGCTGCTCTCCCTGGTAAGGCGTTCAACAGCTTCAACATTAATATCTTCAGGGATAATTCTGGTTCCACTCTGGTACGGACTATATTCGATCACCCTCTCACATCCGAAGAGCAATGGCACTATAGCGAATAAATACAGGAATTTTCTCATCATGACTTAATTCTATAATCTGATTTTTTATATCTGGCAGTAGTTCCACTAGTAAATTTTATCAAAATAAAACACGACGCCGAAGGTGTCGTACATCAATCATGGAACTTCAATTAGACCAATAACTTAAACCAGGTTCACAGAGGCGTTTAATGAAGCAAAGTAAAGTCAATCTGACTCAGATATCAAATCATAACCGACATAACAACAAAAAAGAAAGATGAAACGACAAAACAGGGCAATGAACGAACGACTATTTTTTACGAAGACTTACCTTAACAGAGGGGTTTGTGCTTTGAGTTGGGTGGAAGTCATTTAGTCATTAGTTTTTAGTCATTAGTTTTTAGTTTTTAGTCATTAGTCATTAGTCATTAGTGGGATACGCTGATACAGACATCCCTGAAAACCAACAAGATATCATGTTTTGAGCAGTTGGTAATTTTAAAGTGATTTACAGGCAGAAGAGTAAGCATTGAGCAAACATCCTACAAGACCTATTTGGGGGATAGCATAGGAAGTTAAATGGATATCAAAAAGCAATCATGGAGAAACTCATTCACCTTGTTCCTTAACGGGAATAGTAAAAAAGAAGTCTGATCCGTATCCCGGCTCCGATTCGACCCATATTTTACCTCCCATCAGTTCAACAAGGCTCTTGCAAATGGAGAGGCCCAGGCCTGTGCCTCCCTTATTTTTGGCCCCTGCCTTCACGACCTGACCAAAACGTTCAAAGATTAGTTTATGATGTTGGGGGTCAATGCCTATTCCATTGTCCTTGACAAAAAACCGCACATTATCAGCCAAAGGCTCAAATCCGAAAACAATTTGCCCGCCGGGAGGTGTATATTTAAATGCGTTGCTGATAAGATTATTGAATATTTGTGTAATTTTTCCCCCGTCAACAAAGAGAAAATAGTCTTCGTCAGGCAAAAGACATTTCAGTTCAACGGATTTTTCGTTTGCTTCCATCATGAAGAAACGGGCAAGGTCATTCATCAGCCTGTTTAAGTTGACACGGTTTGGTAAAACAGTTATCTGCCCGGTTTCGAGTTGTGAAATTTCAAGAACATCGTTAATGATTGAAAGTAATTGCTGACCGCTTTTCACGATAACATCGATGCAATTCTGCCTCTCATTATCGCTAAGGTCATTATTCCTGAGTAACTCTGAAAACCCTATAATACCATTCATAGGCGTACGTATCTCATGGCTCATATTGGCAAGAAAAGCCGATTTCAGGCGGTCACTCTTCTCAGCCTGTTCTTTTGCTTCAATAAGTTCTTTTTCTACCTGACGGGCATGTGTAACGTCACGGACAATGGTCATAAAACGGTTATCGTCGACATAGACCATGCGGGATTCATAAACCTCGCAAATGCCTTTATTGGATAATTCATACTCATAAGTTTCAATCCCCTTATGCCGGGCGACTTCATTTATCTTTTCACGGGTGAGGCGGGCAACTTCGGATGGCAAAACTTCGTCGACCGGCTGATCGAGAAAAACGTCGGGTGACGCATAAAGCGAATTAATACTTTCTGCATGGTAATCCTTAATGACACCTTCTCTGTCGAAAATAAAAATAATGTCGGGAATAACCGAGAGAAGGCCTGTTATCCTGGCCTGATTATGCTGGGCCACTTCCACAGCGTCCCGCAAACTGTTTATCAGTTCTTTCTCCTGTGTGACATCGGTAAAAGTTCCAATCGCTTTATCAGGCTTTCCTTCCTTAAATATCATAATGCCACTGCCTCTGTAATATTTCACTTTCCCGCCTGCTGAATCAATTCTGAATTCGTCTTTCCATTCTTCCTTAAGAAAAAACCGGTTCTTCCAAAAACGGGAAATACGCTCTCTGTCTTCGGTATGCACCAATCCAATGAAATCATCAAACGACTGAGGAGGCACCTTAGCATTACCAATATAACCGGCTTTGCCAAACCAACTCATTTTATCGGTTTTTGGATCCCATTCAAAAATAATGTCATTGGCATGAGTCGCTACAATCCGGAACCGCTCTTCGCTTTCGCGAAGCATTTCTTCGGCTTTTTTTCGGGCAGTAATGTCACGTCCTAAAATTACAAGGCCTTTCCTGTTTCCATGTTCATCAAAAACAGGCGTCTTTATCACATCAAATTTACGCTCGTCACCATTAAGTAAGGGCACGGTTTCTTCGACCGTCACAGGCTCTCGCTTTTCCCAGGCTTGCATGTCCGATTCTCTGCATTTTTCGAACACCTCTGCCAGCTCGGGAACCATTTTCTTAAGATGCTCTTCACTTTTAAAAAGGAAATTCTTCCCTTTCAAACGAAATAGTTCCTGGATAGATTCATTTGCCTCCATCCACCTCCCTTTAGCATCTTTAAAACATATTATATCAGGCGTGGCATTTATTAGTACTCTCAACCGGTCTTTACTTTCATTGAGATCATGAAGCGTCTGAATACGTTCGGTATTGTCCTGTACCACTCCCATAATTCCGGTAATGTTATTCGACGCATTGAGTATGGGTGCTGTTTTAAGCCTTAAATTGACGGTTTTACCATTAATCGTGTAAGTATAGGGGCCTTCATAAAGCCCTTCTTCGCCCGACAATGGTGCTTTAATGGCAGGCAGAACAGAAGAATCAACGACATTTGTCAGGTCAAAATTCAGCAATTTCGCTGAAGGAACCGACAAAATAGAGGCAAACCGTTCATTAAAGGCTGTTATTTCAAGAGAGGTATTATAGAAGAAGATTCCAACCGGGAAAAAATCAAACAACAACCTAAACTTCTCATTATCGGCGGATTCTCCATCTTTTTTTTCAAAAAAGTAGTTCTCGAACTGTTGTTCTATTATCTGCCGGGTTTGATCCATCAACAAAAGTTGCCGGCGATCCCAGTAATTATCCTCATTACAAAACAAACAAAGGCGACAGGTACCCGACAAGGAGGCAACCGACAGATTAATAAAACGACCCGAAGAAAAAGGTTTAATATACTTTCGATCACTCAATTCCTGCCATCCGGAAATGTTTTTCCCAAAATCATTTAAAGCGTGTAAAATATCTGACAACACTTCCTCAGTTTCAGGTTTGTCTATATTTGGCGGAAAAGCCCGGATAAAAGAAAAATCATTGCCGGTATCTACCGTGAGCACAGCATAAGAGCCGGTAAAATCTGACAACATGTCCAATGTTTCCTGTGCTGTAGGGGGAAAGCCCTTAACATCCTGCATATCTCAAAGTTTGGGATTTGGGTTTTAAAAACTTTTTTAAAACTAAGTTCTTGCAAGCAAGATTTTGAGTGAAAATAATAAAAAAACATGATAAAGTCCATTACAGACTCAAAGGAAATTTGAGGAATGCCCGTTTTATTTTGGCTAATGTTACTTAGTGTTCTTGTCATTACTCCACGGAAGATATCGATACAGGTTTTGCCTCAGTACCTCATTTGGCACGGGTTTGTTGTTTCGGTGAGACGGAACGTTGTAATACCTCTTATTTTTACTATTTTTGTGTCCGTTTTAAAGCAATGACATTCAGATTAGGAAACGCATTATGGAAACTGTTGTAAGTGGTATTCGTCCAACCGGGAATCTTCATCTTGGTAATTATTTCGGAGCGGTTAAGAACTTCCTGAAGTTGCAGGAAAACTATAATTGTTTCTTTTTTATTGCCGATTATCATTCACTAACTACTCATCCCCATCCTGCCGATTTACATGGAAATGTTCGTCAGGTACTTGCCGAATATCTGGCTGCAGGGCTCGATCCGGAAAAAGCAACCATATACATTCAAAGTGATTTGCCCGAAGTGGCGGAGCTCACTCTTTTACTGAACATGAATGCGTACCTCGGCGAACTGGAACGCACGACGTCTTTCAAGGAAAAGGCCCGGAAGCAACCCGACAATGTCAATGCAGGGCTGTTGACCTACCCGGTTCTTATGGCCGCCGATATTATCATCCATCAGGCTTCAAAAGTTCCCGTGGGCAAAGACCAGGAGCAAAATCTTGAAATGACGCGTAAGTTTGCAAATCGTTTCAACCGAATCTATGAAGTTGATTATTTCACTATTCCCCAAGCCTTTAACTTTGGGGAATCACTGATTAAAATACCCGGACTTGACGGTTCCGGGAAAATGGGAAAATCTGAAGGAAACGGCATCTTCCTGGCCGAAGAGCCGGAATCAATCAGGAAGAAAGTGATGAGAGCCGTTACCGACAGCGGCCCGTCAAAACCCAATTCTCCGGTTAGTGAGCCTGTTCAAAATCTCTTCACCATCATGGAAGTGGTTTCAAAACCAGAGGTTCTTGAACAGTTTAAAGACGACTATGCCAAATGCACCATCCGCTATGGTGATTTAAAAAAGAAACTGGCCGAAGACATCATTAATTTCACCGCTCCCATAAGAGAAAAAATCAAGACCATTGCCGGCGATGATGCTTACTTGAGAAAAGTGGCCAACACAGGTCGCGAGAAAGCTCACGAAAGTGCCTCAAAAACGATACGGGAAGTACGTAAAATTATCGGGTTTAAGCCGTTTTAAGATCAAAACACGAAATGAATACCGGCGGAAAGAGGAAAAGTTTATAAATTCAGGAATGCAACCAATTAACAGTCTGAAAAGTCCTTTACCCGATTTCCAAAAACCGCTGTTTTATCAACTCATATTTTCTTGGATCAATGGGAATTTCGGTGTTATGGTCTTCCAGAAAAATGCTTGATGAATCTTCGTCCACACTTGTAATCTTGCGAAGGTTGACCACATATAACGGATGGCACCTTATAAATCCATATTTGCAGAACATTTGTTCATAACGGCGTAAAGGTTTCGGGACAAAAATATCCTTCCCCGAATCAATATGGATAATACATCCGCCGGCAACCGCCTCACCATAAAATATGGAAGAAAGAAGCACAGACTGAGAAGAGTCGACCGTCGGGAAAACCACTATTCGTGCCGTGGCCGGCAAATCGGAATTGGTAAGAAGGATTTCCATTTTTTTCTGATAATCACTCTCCTCAAGGGCATCACCGGCTTTATCGATAGCATGAACCAGCTCAGAAATATCGAACGGTTTCAGCACATAACTTGCCGCAGAAAACCTTACCGCCTCAACAAGATAATCTTCATGCCCCGATAAGAACACTACTTTAAAGTCGAATAGTTCAATTTTCCGTAGCAGGTCAAATGCAGTTCCGTCGGGCAAGCCAATGTCCAGCAAAACCAGGTTGGGACTTTTTGTTTTAATGGCCTCCAGGGCATCAGCAACTGTATACACACTTTCAAGTAATTCGAAGTCAGGAAAATGTTCCAGTATAACTTGTCTGATGACCTTCTGCATGAGGGGTTCGTCTTCAACAACAAGTATTTTCTTCATTTTTATGATTTTTGCAAATATTTGACCACATTGTCCTTAATTTTAAAACCATAATTTTACTTTAAAAGATGTCTGACGAATTCACTTAAGTCCATTGCGATACCTTTTGACGAAGCTTTATCTCATGGGTTTTTGTATTTCTGTCCATTTCAACAACCGGTATGATAATACGTACCAGAGTTCCACGGTCGAAAGGATTGATCTGCTTCTTATCCATGATTACCATATCCGTATTCCGACCCGAGTCTCTTCTCAGCATATCAAGGCGTTCACGGGTTATCTTTATTGCCATTGATTCATGCCCTTTTCCCTTTTCACCAGCCTTTTTTGATGCTTCTATCCCGATTCCGTTATCGTCAACCTCCACAATCATTTTATTCCTGTCTTCTCTGATAAATCTTACAGAAACAAATCCTTCGGTTTCGCATGGCCGAATGCCGTGTTCAATAGCATTTTCAATAAATGGCTGAGTCAACATCGGAGGAACCATAACTTTTTCCTTATCAAGTGTCTCATCAATACTCAGGGCATAATCAAAGGCTTCTGAAAACCGTAATCTTTGTAATTCCAGGTAATATCCCAAAATTTCGGTCTCCTCTTTCAGCGAGATATAATCGTGTGCAGAGCTTCGTAAAACATGTCGCATCAATTTTGAAAAATCGGTGAGAAAACGTGATGATTTTTCAATATCATGTTCAAGAATGTACACCTGAATAGCGCTGAGTGCATTGAAAATAAAATGGGGATTCATCTGGGAACGAAGTAGCCGCTGCTGATGCCGGACGTTCTTATACCGGTTTCTTAACTGCGACTGCCGTATCAGCATAATTATAGCGAACGAAACGGCTACCACAAGTATAAGAACAATGGTCAGAAAAAACCGCTGGCGATCGAGTATAGCCTGCTGCTGAAGTGTTTGCTTGTTTAACTCTTCAATTCGTTGACGTTGTCTCTCTGACTCAAAAATGGCCTCCTGTGTCGACAGATGATTAACATTCTTTTCATTGATAATACTGTCGTTGTAAGCTGCAGCCATTTTAAAATATTTCAGAGCCCCGGCATAATCACCCCTTATTTCACACAATTCAGAAAGCAATTTAGAAGCTTCTTCGATCTGAAACAGTGAACCAATATCAAGTGCCACAGCGAAACTCTTATTTAGGTGTTGTTCAGCCAAATCCAGATCCCCCGTTTGCAGGTAGGTCTGCCCGATTTTGGAATGACTGATGGCAACCTGCAATAAATCGCCCAGCTCCTCGTTAAGATGCAATGCCTTCTCTAAATACTCAAGCGCTTTGTGCGGCCTGTCTTGTTCCAGATAGGCTGTACCTATACTATTGAAACAAATGGATTGCCCTATTTTACTGTTAATCTGATAATTGTAATCAAGAGAAGTGAAAAAATGAGAAAGTGCGGAATCAACCTGTCCCAGCTTTAACAAGGATTCTCCAAGATTGTTATGGTTTATGGCCAGCCCCAGCTTATTGTTCATCCGCTCTGCAATATCGAGGGAGCGCTTAAAGTATTCGATTGAGGTTACATAGCGGTCAAGATTGTAATTGACATTCCCAATACTGTTAATAGCAGAACCGATCAACATGGAATCTCCCGTCTCTTCGGCAAGCGAAAGTGCTTTAACATGCATTTCGAGAGCGGCGGGATTATCATCAATACGCCGGTACACAACACCCAGCTGATTATACACCTCCCCCAGGAGATGTTTGTCACCGGTTTTTGTGGCCAGGGCAAGTGCTTTCTGATGAAATTCCATGGCTTTCCCATACCGGGCTCTGTTTCGATAGCGCTGTCCTGTCAGGTTATATATGCGCGCCAGTTGATTAAGATTCTCATTTTTGCGGGCAATTTCTTCAGCTTCGGAAAGATAATTATCGGAGATGTCAACATGCACCCCCCCCTGACCGTAAAGATTTATGGAACGTTCGATCAACTGCTCTACAACAAGAGAATCTGTTCCCACAACGTCAGACATCAGGTTCCCTTCCGGATTCGCCTTATCGTCGGGAACATTCCGGCATGAAAAAAATTCAAAAAGAATAATAATTAGCAGCCCGGACTTTTTCTGCATAAAAATCAAGCGTTGTTGTGATATGGTATTAAACTCTTATCATTCCTTGTGTGGAAAGATATTCCCTATTCTCTTTGTTTCTGGCAAGGTACATAAATTTTATGCCTGTTACCCATTTGTTATGCAGATTTTTTGATGAAGGGTTATCTTTGTATGCTAAAAATTGGTGTGGTGAAGATAGGAAATCTCGAACTCAGAAAGGAGTCTCTTCTTCTGGCTCCCATGGAAGATGTGACCGACAAAATGTTCAGGCAATTGTGCAAACGATATGGTGCAGACCTGATGTATACGGAATTTGTGTCGGCCGATGCGCTCGTCAGGGAAGTGGATAAGACGTTGAAAAAAATAGAAATCAGTGAGGAAGAACGTCCTGTAGGCATTCAGATATATGGCAAGGAGACCGGTGCTATGGTTGAAGCTGCCCGAATAGCAGAGGAGGCAGGGCCCGACATTATCGACATCAATTTTGGGTGCCCCGTAAAAAAAATTGCTTCAAAAGGTGCGGGAGCTGGCATGTTACGTGATATACCGAAAATGATTGAGATGACTCGTGCCATCGTAAAGGCAGTAAAAACACCGGTTACGGTAAAAACGCGCCTGGGCTGGGACGAATCATCAAAAAATATTGTTGATGTTGCCGAACAGCTTCAGGATACAGGCATTCAGGCGATTACCATTCATGGCCGCACCCGGGCACAGATGTATTCGGGAGAAGCCGACTGGACACTTATCGGAGCCGTGAAAAACAACCCCAGGATGACCATCCCTGTTATCGGGAACGGGGACATTACAAATCCGTTAAAAGCCAAAAATTATCTGCAAAAATACGGGGTTGATGCCTTAATGATTGGCAGGCCGGCTATAGGTCGCCCATGGATATTCCGCGAGATCAGACATTATCTCGATACAGGAGAACTACTACCAGCGCCTACCATCCCTGAGCATGTTGAAATGATCAGGGAGCAGGTCAACAAATCTGTGGAATGGCTGGGCGAAAGAAGAGGCATTTTGCATTCGAGACGTCACCTGGCCACTACATTCAAAGGGCTTGAACATTTTCGTCCACTCAAGATAAAAATGCTGCGTACCGAGCGTATTGACGAACTGAATGCCATCCTTGATGAAATAGCAGAACAATGGGCAGATCATTCTTCTCCCTGCCCGGAATAATAGCGCTGTACAATTACACGAACGGGATACCACGCAGCCAGTAAACCCACCAACGAAACGCTAACATATACAAGAAGCATATCCGACCATTGCAAAGCTACCGGATAGGCGTCAACAATAAACGCCCCTTCGCCGCTGAATTTCAACAAACCGAAATGTTGCTGCAACCACACCAGGAAAGCTCCCAGCAATACGCCAAACGTTACTCCGGCCAGGGATATCAACCATCCTTCTGTGAGAAATATTTTATTAATCAACGAGCGGTTGGCACCCATACTTCGAAATGTTCCTATGCTTTCTTTCTTTTCAAAAATGAGGAGCGACAAAGTCCCGATAACATTAAACAAGGCAATAACAAGGATAAAAAGAAGAATCAGATAAGCCATCAGTTTCTCAACCCGCATCAGTTTGTAAAAAGTGGCATGTTGTTCATGCCTGTCCAGTACGGAGAAATCTTCACCCAAAAGTTCCTGCAACCGGGCTTTCACCTTATCCGTTTCATATCCCTTTTTTACAGAAATTCCCAGTGACGACACTGCATCGTCACCGTAATCAAACAGCCTGCGGGCCTGACCAATATTAACGACCATGTATTTAGAGTCGTATTCAAGCTGGCGTACTGCAAAAATTCCGGCCGGGTGAAGATACTCTTCATTAAACGACAGGTCGGGACGCATCATATTAATGCGGGCAGTGCGCCTGGGAGCATAAACAACCAGCGGTTTTACGAAATTAAGCCGCAGTCCGAGTTGATCAGCCAGAACATAGCCGACAACGCTATAATTCTGTCTTTCAAGTTGTAGCTGATACTTACCGTCAATAATAATGGTGTCAATGCCCGAAACTTCATCAAAATTTTCATCGACGCCCATAACAATAGCAGGCACCTGGCGTTTGTCGGAACGCAAAAGCGCCTGGTCTTCAAGAATATGAGAAACAACAGCCACGCCTTCCGTTTCATAAATTTCCTGTGACGGGATTGAATCAAGAGAAAAAACTTTCCCCCGTACCGGTTCTATTTTCAGCTCCGGATCAAACGAACCGTATAAAGAACCAATCAATCCGTGGAGGCCGTTAAAAACTGACAAAACGACAATAAGTGCCAATGAGCCCACCAAAACACCAGACACCGATATCATCGAAATGACATTAATGACATTCTGCGACTTTTTGGCAAACAAATATCTTATTGCTATGCGAAGAGCCAGTTTCATCAGTATAAAATTAGTCTAAGTTATTGGTCGAATGGAAATCGTCTCCAGAAATCGGGACTCGTTTCACTCTTCTTTCTCCGGTTTAAATGCTTTCACCAGCAGACCGGTTCCGGCGGAATGTTGTTTCCGTGTATCAAGATAGTTCAAAACACAGCAGAATGGCCAGACAATCAGATAATAAAATGGAAGAATCAGGAAGAACAGTTTACTGCTGTTAAGCATCATTATCGGGTATTTCATGGACCATTTCCAGGCAATATAACCCGGCTTCCCATAGGTATAACGGGCATCAATTTCTGAAAAACCCGCATCCGAAAGTTTACGCGTTATATCTTCAATACTGTATCCGTCTCTGACGTGTTCATCTATGAACCCGGTAACCTCATCCCCATGTTCATACGAATCCGATCCTCCCTTATCCGATGGTGTGGAAATGAGCAGCATGCCGCCCGGAATAAGACTTTCATAAAAATTACGGAACACCTTTCGGTCGTCTTCAATATGTTCCATAACATCCACCGAAAGTATCAGGTCGTATGTTGTTGCTTCAGAAAATTGTGTTAAATCAGCCTTGATGAAATTAACGCGTCCTCCTTTACCAATAATCTTGAAAAAACGGTTACAGTCCTCCACCTGCTCTTCTTTAACATCGACGCCCGTAATGCGAAAATCATCTCCCAGTCTCGACATAGCCCAACTGTATTGTCCAAAACCGGATCCGGCATCCAGTATATCTGCCACCTCGCCCTGTTGTGCAGCCCATTTCCGTAGCTCTCTTCGTATGTACCACGAACGTAATAACAACAGATTCAGCAATCGGTAAAACACCAAACGAAATGCCGGTGTTACATTAAATACACGGCCCAGCGACCGTTTGATGGGATCGTACTGCATGTTATCAAAAACTTATATGACTTTATTGAGTGCAGTCTAAAAAGCATATTTTTGTCAAAATCCAGGCGTTTTAAATTTTTGTGCCGGAGTTAACTTATTGTTAATGAAAATTCAAAAATTTAAAACAACAACGAGTTTGACAACAAAGATGCTTTTTAGACTGGGCTCTTTATTCATTCAGAAGCCTGTCAATATTATCAACATAATCCAGACTGTCGTCAATATAAAATTCCAGTTCGGGAATGACGCGCAACTGTTTCCCGACCCTTTTCCCAAGCGCATAACGTATTCGTGAATTATGTTGGGTAATATTATTAAACACTTCTTCTTTTTTGTCACCCGGGAAAATACTTAAATAGATGCGGGCAATTCCTAAATCGGAAGTCACTCTCACAACAGTTACCGTAACCATAGTTCCCTGAATCAGCTCTTTTACCTCGCGCTGAAACATCTCGCTCATGTCTTTTTGTATAAGACGTCCTATTTTTTTCTGTCGGGTAGAATCCATATCTCATTTCATTTTAATGCCCGAAGTTAGACAAAATTATGCAAAAAACTTTCCAGCTCTTTTACCATGGTGTCCATATTGAACAGGCGGCGAACGGTGTTGGCCCCTTTTTCGCCGATACTACTGAGCCGGTCATCCGGAAGGGATATAATCTGTTTTAATCTTTTAGCAACTTCGGATGTGTCTCTCAATACCTGATGCCTCTTTTTCAATCCTTGCATGGCAAGAGAAACCCACTTTTCATTGCCACCCCATACTTTTGCCGAACATATAAATAAAATACGCATAACATGCATTTTATCCGCAAAACTAACAAAAGTATCATTCAGGTTGTTACTCTTTTTTGTATATTGCATGATGGCTATAATTCAGTAAAAATGAAACGGTAAAAATGAAACGAGCAAAAACGGTAATATTCTCAATTACAGGTGCATTGCTTTCCGCAACTGCTTATTTACTTTGGGTGACCAGAAAAAAGAAGGAAACACAAACCGTTTTCGGTACTGACAAGTCCAAAGAGGAAGCAACAGTCTCATCTTCTTCGACATCTGCCCCGGAGCTGTATAAAACAGCCGGGGTTAAAAAGCTTGAACTAAAAAATATCCCCGAATCATTAACTTTCAGTGATTCCTCTTATGATTTTACGGGAATGGCCCGGGTACATCCCAACGAACACGACAAGTATAATGTGGATGTACTTGACAATAACGGTTCATTTCTGGGAAAAATCGTAAAAAACCGAAAGCTCAGCCACTCTCTTTCAGAATGGCATGCCGGAGAGGTTTTTGCATTCGGGAAAATTAAAAAGACCAACAATGAATCTGCACTTTCTGGTATTGTTTATATCCCTGCAGGTCTTAACAATTCACAAATTGAGGATTTAAAAAACGTTTTTGAAAAACTAAATACGCGACATCGGATTTTGTCGAAACCCGATGTTTCATCAGAAGAGTATTTACAGATTCTCGACGATCACAAATTCATCTCAAGGGTTCTCTTTCAGCTCGACATTGTCGACGAAATAGATGCTTCCCTGTCTAAAAAAATAATTCCGGCACTTTCCAGGCAACTGGAAGATGAACAAAACTTCGAAGGTTTGCTTAAACTGGAAAAGCACAGTGACTTAATTGATGCACTAAGCGAACGCTTCGCTGCAGCAACCTACAAAAGAATCAGTAAGGCCAGGGAAAAATTGTCATGATTCCATACCTGAAAGCACATTTGCGCAAATATCACGCTCAACTTTAGTTGTCAACTTCCTGACCACATTATTCAGATTAAAAACAACCTTGCCCAGTTCTTCGTCGGGCGAAGACTGATAAAGCCGGTCGGTAATCCAAAAGAGTGAACGAAGGGCATTTTCCAGAATTGGCCGGGTTTCGCGCACCGATATATCTTTAAATGCTCCAATTCCCTTTTCTTCAGTCAGCGCATCAAATTCCGCCTGGGCATGTACCAGTTCATCAAACCACTCGGAAGCGCCCAAAGTTTCAATCGTATCCAAATGATGCTCCTCCAACTCCCTGATTAGGGAGGGCAGGCAGGTTGATTGTCGCTGATAACCATCACTTTGGGTTTGCCAGGCATGCTTTAGCAAGACCTCTAATAAGCCGGCAGCCATAAGGGATATCTCTTTCTTTGGCCGGTGACAAGCCGCTTCCACAAGACGGTAAAACGCGATATAAGCCTCGTCACGTCTGCTCGCCTGAAGTGTTTTACGCTCCATGATAAAACTGATAACGCGACGCTGAAAGGTTTCTTCATAACACTTCAGACTTTCACGAACATCCTCTACAAAAGGATAAAGAGTAGATTTATGAACGGGACAATGATCGAATACCTGCAGCGATATTTTTGCAAGATCATATAAGTCAAACGACATTAATTGCGAAAAATTCAATGATTTAAGCATAGAACCAAGGGGTTTAGGAGTTGATACTTCCGAATAAACTTTCTTAAAATTTACGTAAAACAGCTCCCGTTGGTTTCATCCGTATATAATTTATCCAAGTTATTTGTCAAATGGAACTCGCATGCAAGAACTTATACTTGTTCTTGTTGTGGAAAACGTTGCCATGCTCGTTTCATCAGTATATTAATTTTTGCTGCCAAGGCGAGTGCCACGAATTTTCCTGAAAAGGTCGAGTGCATAAACATCGGTCATACCTGAAATAAAATCAATTACTGTTTGGATGCGCTGATGTACCGGGGATGAATCGGGAACCCTGTATTGTTCAGGGATGAAAGGCAGCAACAACCCAGAATAATAATGCTGCGGATTAAGCACTGCATGAATGAACTCATCCAGAAGTGTTCCCAATATCTTAAAGCCAGCTATTTCGATCTCCACCACAGATGGATGCTTGTAAATTTTTTCAAATCCGACTTTTGAACATTGCTTCATTGCATCATAAACGGGAGACTGCAGGTGCTCAGTCAGAGCTCCATTGAAAGTCCCGTTAAGAATTTCATCGTGATGTTCTGTGAATATCCTTGTACAGGCATCTACCATTTTCCCGATAACACCGGCACGAAGATACGCGATTTGTTCATTGGTGTCGGTCACTTCTTTGCTCACCTCTTTTATTCGTTTCAAGTGGGATTTATCCTCAACCGGATCATAAAATGCCATTAGCAGGGCACGGGTTTCTTCCGTGGAAAGAATCCCGAGTTTATGGGCATCTTCGATATCCATTATCTGATAGCAGATGTCGTCTGCTGCCTCCACCAGGTAGACCAAAGGGTGGCGTGCAAAAACGTCTCCGCTAACTTCCCTAAGTCCCAGCTCCGAAGCAATATTCAAAAACATCTCTTTTTCCGATTGGAAAAAACCGTACTTTTTTAAGTCCTCGCGTCCGGAGGCATACGGATATTTCACGATGGATGCGACCGTGGTATAAGTAAGGGCAAATCCTCCGTTTCGTCTTCCTTTAAATTTATGGGTCAGCACCCGCAAGGCGTTGGCATTGCCCTCGAAAGCTATAAAATCATTCCAAATTTCACGTGAGCCAACCATATTCTTCAGGTCTTGACCCTTTCCATATTTGAAGTAATCGGAAATGGCCTTTTCGCCCGAATGACCAAAGGGAGGATTCCCCATATCATGAGCCAGACAAGCAGCAGCCACCACCGACCCCAGTTCATCGGCAAGGGGGAGTTCGTCGCCGTAGCGTTTATTCAGGAAACGGGCTATATTACTGCCAAGCGAACGGCCAACACTGGCCACCTCCAGACTGTGAGTCAGCCGGTTGTGAACAAATACACTGCCCGGCAACGGAAACACCTGGGTCTTGTCCTGCATCCGCCTGAAAGGAGACGAAAAGATGAGACGATCATAATCCCGCTGAAATTGTGTCCGGTCGTGATGCTGAACCCTTGTTGCCTGACCGGTTCGGTTTGTAGAAAGAAGTTTTTTCCAGTCCATAATGTTCGCTTTCAATAGAGGGTGGTCCGATATTGTCTCATCTCGGCAGCAAGAGTTTTCGCTTTTCCCCCTGTCAATTCGTTGAGAAGGCGCCAGAACCCGGGGCCGTGGTTTTTCTCAACGGTATGGCAAAGTTCGTGCAAAACAACATAATCGACCAGGTGTTCAGGCAGTCTCATCAGATGCAGGTTCAAATTAATATTGTTTACTGAAGAACAACTTCCCCATCTGGATTTCATATTCTTGATAAAAACTTTATTGAATTTAAAATGATATTGCCTGGCAAAAGTTCTCACCTTTATGGGCAAAACCATTTTGGCTTCAATTCGCATGACTTCTTCAATGCCATATCTGATGGCATTCTGAACCGGTGCATCGGCCACGTTGATATGCTGAGGATAAAGAACCTTCAGTACGCCTGAATTCAATATCAATCTGACATCATCCCTGGGGGCCTTTTCTATTTTTAGCTGAAAACTTCGTGTTCGGAAATTGGTCGTTTCATCGAAAATGGTAACGGCCTTTTCTTGCTCTTCTATTCGGGCTTTGTTCTTCCGTATCCACGATTTCTTCGCTTCAACAAAAGCAAGTGCTTTATGGGGGGAGTACCCGGGCGGGAACATCACCACTACTCCCTCAAAAGGTTTTATCCTGATGGAAAGGCGTTTACAACGACGATCCGATTTAAAAAGTACAGGACCAATTCCGTCGATATGAATCAATGAAGTTTTTACCGGCATATTACGGCAAAGTTAAAGAATTCTTTTTATCAGTGAGTAAGGTATAAAATTTGTTCGATATCGAACATGGATTGTGTCAAAACCAGACAGTTTTAAAATATATGCCTTATTTTCAAATCCACCTTAATAAATTTTATATCAACAATTTAATAATTTTGGCAAAGCAATTGATAGAGCAACAAATGCAAAACCACATAATAAAACAAAACCAGGTACCATGAGCAATAATAGTATTATTAAAGTAGAAGGCCTGCACAAATCCTATAAAACGGGGAATAATGCCCTTCACGTGCTGAAAGGTATTGATCTGGATATAAAGGCCGGCGAAATGGTCAGTATTATGGGTTCTTCCGGATCAGGAAAATCTACACTACTCAACATTTTGGGAATCCTGGATTCGCACGATAGCGGTAATTATTATCTCGATAATATCAGGATAGAAAAGATGAATGAAACCAAAGCTGCACGGTTTCGGAACAATTACATTGGCTTTGTTTTCCAGTCATTCAACCTGATCTCATTCAAAAATGCCATGGAAAATGTGGCACTGCCGCTTTATTACAAGAATATAAGCCGGAAAAAGCGAAATCAAATGGCTCTGGAATATCTCGACCGGATGGGACTTAAAGAGTGGGCAAATCATCTTCCGGCAGAACTGTCGGGCGGTCAAAAACAACGTATTGCCATTGCCAGGGCTCTTATCTCAAAGCCAAAAGTAATACTTGCCGATGAACCCACCGGGGCTTTGGACTCACAGACTTCGTTCGAGGTGATGGACATTCTTCAGGAAGTCAACCAAATGGGCATCACGGTCATTATTGTAACCCACGAAAATGATATTGCACATCGAACACAACGAATCATTCGCCTACGCGACGGCATCATCGGCGAAAACAAAATCAATGGTAATTTCCAACCGGTAAATAACGAAATATTCACAAGCAGTTAGTATCAAAATGCTGATGTTGTCCTTTTAACCGCTACAAGAATGCAGCAATAACGGATAATTCGACTTCTTGTTGATCTGTAGCAAAGGAATCAAACGTACTAATACAGTCAAATCCTATGTTTAACTCCCTGCAAGAAATACTTTCAACCCTGAAGCAAAACAAGTTACGTGCCATCATGACCGGATTTAGCGTGGCTTGGGGAATATTTATGCTGATCCTTCTGCTTGGATCAGGAAATGGTCTCCAGCACGGCATGGAAAACAATTTCAGGGGAACAGCCAAAAATGCGTTGTGGATATGGAGCCGCCAGACTCAGGTGTCTTATAAAGGACTTCAGGCAGGACGAAGAATACAATTTACCAACGAAGATTACAATCATCTGGCCAATATGTTCGACGACGACATCTCCAATATCTCAGGGAGATTTAGACGTTGGGGAAGCGGAACGGCGACTTACAAGGATCAATACGGAGATTACGATCTTGAAGGGGTACGCCCCGAATTCCAACACATTCAGATTGTTGACATGGTACAGGGACGTTACCTTAACCAAATGGATATGAACGAATACCGAAAAGTGGCCATATTGTCGCTTCCGGTCAAAAAGGCCTTGTTCAAGGATGAAGACCCAATCGGAAAATATATCCGCATCAGCAAAGTGCCCTTTATGGTTGTCGGCATCTTCGAAAACCCTGAAAGAAGAGACGAAGAAAAAATTTATATTCCGGTCAATACAGCTCAAAGAGTGTTTAATGGCAACAACCAGCTGAGTGATCTCGCCATATCGACCAATGCACTGACAGTAGCTGAAAACAAAAGAATTGAAGAGGCCGTGCGCACAACATTGATGAAAAGGCACAGAGTGGCCCCCGACGACAAACAGGCCATAGGTATCTGGAACACGCTGGAGCATTTTAAACAGGCACAAGGTGTCTTCAGTGGCATTCGCATGTTTGTCTGGGTTATCGGAATAATGACCATCATAGCCGGAATTGTCGGAGTTAGTAATATTATGATCATACTGGTAAAAGAGCGAACGAAAGAAATCGGGATTCGCAAAGCGATAGGAGCCACACCATGGTCGGTTATCCGCCTGGTTCTCTCCGAATCGGTATTCATTACCTCAGTATCCGGCTTTCTGGGGCTTGTTTTTGGCATGGGCCTTTTATCAGCAGTATCAATGGTTCTGCAGAGAGTAGCTGAAAATTCGCCCAATGTGGAAAACATATTTTATAACCCCCCAGCCAATGTTTCAGTAGTAACCTCTGCACTGGTTGTGCTGATCGTAGCAGGTCTTATAGCAGGCTTTGTTCCGGCCAGAAAAGCAGCGGGAATAAAACCCATTGAAGCCCTGCACGACGAATAATAGGTGATGATTGACGTCGTGAAAACTGAAAAATAGAAACTTAAAAACCAGAAACCGTGTTTGACAGAGATCGCTGGCAGGAAATACTTAATGCCATAAAACAAAATAAATTCCGGAGCATACTAACTGCCTTTGGCGTCTTCTGGGCCATCTTTATGCTCGTGGTAATGACCGGCGCGGGGAATGCCCTGGTAAACGGCATCACCCAAGGCGTTAAAGACTTTGCCACCAATAGTGCCTTTTTGTGGGCCAACAGAACAACAGTAGCCTACCAGGGATACGACCGCGGCCGCTGGTGGAGCCTGAACAATGCCGATATGGAAGCCATTGTTGATGAAATTCCGGAAATTGATGTTTTGTCTCCAAGATTGCAAGGATGGAATCTCCGTGAAGGCCAAAATGTTGTAAGGGGTGAAAAAGCAGCTGCTTTCAATGTAATGGGCGATTACCCCGAATATCGTAAAATTGACCCTTGCACTTTGCCTTATGGTCGATACATCAATAAAAAAGACATTGAATTGAAGCGAAAAGTGTGCATCATTGGTGAAAAAGTGTACGAAGTAATGTTCGATGAAGGAGAAGACCCGGTAGGAAAATACCTTCGTGTAAATGGTGTTTATTTTATGGTGGTAGGTGTTTTCAAATCGAATAACCCCAACATTAACATCGGCAGTAATAAAAAAGAAACCATTTATCTGCCATTCACTACCATGCAACAAACATTCAATTATGGTGATGAAGTACACTTTTTCGGGTTGACAGCTAAACCGGGCGTCAATGTCCAATCGATCGTGGACAGAATTAAGCCCATCATTAAAAAACATCACAAGATTGCACCGGAAGATGACCAGGCAATAGGTGGTTTCAATATCCAAAGTGAGTTGCAGACCATTGAATACACATTTCTGGGCATCAACATTCTTATCTGGGTAGTCGGTATCGGAACCCTCATAGCAGGGGCCGTAGGTGTAAGTAACATTATGCTGGTTATCGTGAGGGAACGAACAAAAGAAATTGGCATTCAAAGGGCCATCGGTGCCCGTCCTGCAATCGTGATAGGCCAGATATTATCAGAATCGGTGTTTCTGACCACTGTTGCCGGATTTTTGGGACTGGCCATGGGTACTCTGGTTTTGCATCTCACCGATGTGGCACTGGAAGCAGCTCGCTCCCAGTCGCCAACCGATGAACAGTCGTTCTTCATGAATCCCGAAATAGGGCTGCCGATGGCCATTGCTTCTATAATTATACTGGTGATTGTTGGTCTTCTTGCAGGGCTGATTCCGGCAATGAAAGCTGTAAGAATTAAACCCATAGAAGCACTGCATCATGAATAGATCGATAGATTTTTAGATATAAGAGACAGAAGTTTAAAAGACTGAAGTAATAAATTTTGAAGGAAAGAATTTTTCAGCTTGTTCCAACATTTTGCCTGTTAGGCAAATATCTGACTCCACACAACAAGTGATTGATATAAAATTATTTACATTTTGAGTTAGATGAATGATGAATCGAGCGTAGCAAGGAATGTGACAATAAAAATATGTATGAACCCGGTCTAAAAAGCATCTTTATTGCCAAACTCGTTGTTGTTTTAAATTTTTGCATCCTCATTAACAATAAGTTAACTCCGGTACAAAAATTTAAAACGCCTTGATTTTGACAAAAATATGCTTTTTATACTGCACTCATGTATCAATTCTTACATTGAAATAGATTAGACCAATAACTTAGACAAAATTTTATACTAATGAAGAAGTTTCTCAAAATTTCAATGGTGGTTGTTTTAACAGCCCTTGTTGGCTGGGTATTCTTTTACCTTTACAAACAAACCAAAAAGTCGCCGGTTGTTTTCGAAACCGAACAACCCGAAATAACCAATATTATCAAAAAGACGGTTGCTACCGGTTCGATTGTTCCGCGAAAAGAAATTCAAATTAAACCGCAGGAATCGGGAATTATCAATGAAATCTATGTACAACCGGGTGATGTGGTCAAAGAAGGAGAACTGATCGCTAAAATCCAGATCATACCCGAAATGATACAGGTCAACGAGGCCGAAAACAGACTGGAAAAGGCACGCCTTAGCTTCGAAAATGCAAAAATAGAGTTCGAGAGATCCAAAGAACTTTATGAGAATAAAGTGATTCCTGAATCGCAGTATTTATCAGATAAACTGACTTTTGAAACTTACAGGAATGATCTGGAATCGGCCGAAAACAATTTGGAGCTCATTAAAGAAGGGGTTATTAAAAAAGCCGGAGCCCAAACCAACACGCTGATTCGTGCTACTACATCAGGCATGGTTCTGGATGTACCGGTAGAAGTCGGGAACTCCGTGATCAAAAGCAATACCTTCAACGACGGAACTACCGTAGCCATTGTTGCCGACATGGGCGAAATGGTTTTCGAAGGGATGGTCGATGAAACGGAAGTCGGAAAAATAAAAGAAGGCATGCAATTGTTACTGACCATTGGTGCGCTTGATGAGGAAGAATTTCAGGCCGACCTCGAATTTATCTCACCCAAAGGCGTTGAAGAAAACGGAGCTATCCAATTTGAAATAAAAGCCGCTGTAGAACTTCAGGAAGGCAGCTTTATACGTGCCGGATACAGTGCCACGGCAGATATTGTTCTCGCCCGTCGCGACAGTGTGCTGGCCATTAAAGAAAAATTGATCACGTTTAAAGATGACTCAACTTTTGTTGAAGTAATGACCGAGCCTCAGGTGTTCGAAAAGCGTCTGATCAAAACAGGTCTGTCCGACGGTATTAATATCGAAGTTAAGGAAGGGCTCACTGAAGAAGACAAAATTAAAGTGCCACAATCCTGATGCAATAACCCCTTAAATCACCATGTACAAGAGGAAATGGTTTTTACTTTAGTCTTTCCCCTCTGCTAAAAACTGAAGTCGAATCATCGTTACAAACAGAAACACCACAAACATATAAGCATGAGAAACAAGAAACTGAACATACTGTTCTTTTTGCCACTTTTATCCGTGGCCATTTTAGCCCAGGAGACAAAAAAATGGACACTGACCGAGTGTATCGAATATGCTGAAGAGAACAATATCTCCATACAGCAACAGACACTGAATGCAGAATATCAAAACAATAATTACCGGCAGAAAAAACTCGATAAATTTCCTACACTCAATGGTAATGTTGGTTATCAGCTGAGTTTTGGACGGGTTCCCGACGAAACAACGTATGAATACGTTGATCAGACCACGCAATTTGGTCGTTTTTCTTTCGGAACATCTGTTCCCCTTTTCCAGGGTTTTGCTCTGCGGAACGAAGAAAAACAAAGTGAAGCCAATTGGCGCATGTCGCAAAATGAACTTGAGGCTGCCAAAAACGATCTGGCTATTAATATTACAGCCTACTACCTCCAGGTATTGTTTGACAAGGAACTCCTCGAAGTAGCCCACGAACAATACAGGGTTGCAGAGGAACAGGTAAAAAATACCCAAAAGCTGGTCGAAGCCGGACGCGTGGCCGAAGGAAATCTTCTGGAAATTAAATCGCAGTCAGCAAGAGAAGCGATGGAAGTAACCCGGATGGAGAATAACCTTAAGCTCTCATTGCTGAACCTCGCGCAAGCACTCGACCTGGAAAACCCTGAAGGTTTCGATGTTGTGGCTCCGGAGATTCCAGAATTGGAACAGCAGGCACTAATGACCCCGCCGGAATTATTCAATATAGCAGTTGACATTATGCCACGTATAGAAGCCTACCAACACAATCTCGCAAGCAGTGAGTATGCTCTGAAAGTAGCCAAAGGAAATCTCTATCCTTCGCTCTATCTCGATGCCGGTTGGAACACCAATGTTTCCAAATCGAAAAATAGTGTTGACTTTGATTTCGGACAACGGTTTCGCGACAATGCTACTCAGTACGTGGGCTTAACATTACGAATTCCGGTCTTTAACAACCTTTCTGCACGCACCGGGGTGAAAAATGCAAAACTCGGAATCAGAAGCGCTCAGCTCGATCTTCAACAGGAAAAGCAAACGCTTCGTAAAGAAATACAACAGGCTTACGCCGATGCCGAAGCTGCTTTCCAAAAATTTCAGTCGGCAAGAACAGCTGTACTGGCTTATGAAGAGTCGCTGAGATACACTGAAAAGAAATATGCTGTCGGGCTCGTCAGTCCGGTTGATTACAGCGTAGCTCGCGCTGATTATCTTAAGGCACAGTCGGATTTTCTTCAGTCGAAATACGAATACGTGCTGCGCACCAGGATTCTTGATTTTTACATGGGAGAAGAGTTGGCGTTGGATTAAAGTCAAAATGGATGAGTCGTAACTTTATGACCAGACACCAATTGCCCCAATCAGATAACTCCCAGTTCCTTCCCGATTCTCACAAAAGCATCGACGGCCTTATCCAGATGTTCTTTTTCATGGGCTGCCGAGATTTGGATGCGGATTCTGGCCTGCCCTTTGGGTACTACCGGATAGTAAAACCCGGTCACAAAAATGCCTTCTTCGAGTAACCTGGCGGCAAAATCCTGAGATAATTGGGCGTCGTAAAGCATTAGCGCCACGATGGCAGAGTTGGTTGGTTTAATGTCGAACCCGGCTTGCGAAATTTTTCTTTTGAAATAGTCGGCATTGTCCATCAGCTTGTCGCGAAGAGCGGAGGACTCGCTGAGCATATCAAAAACTTCGGAAGCAGCTCCGACAATGGCCGGCGCCAATGAATTACTGAAAAGATAAGGACGTGAGCGCTGCCTAAGCAATTCAACAATTTCTTTTTTCCCTGTAGTAAAACCACCCATCGCACCGCCCAGCGCTTTTCCAAGCGTTCCGGTAATGATATCTACCTGGTCCATTACGTTATGATACTCGTGAGTGCCGCGTCCTGTTTTTCCGATAAAGCCCGAAGCATGACTGTCGTCTACCATCACCATGGCATCGTAACGTTCTGCCAGATTGCATATTTTATCCAACGGGGCAATATCTCCGTCCATTGAGAATACACCATCGGTAACAATAATTCTGAACCGCTGTGCCCGCGATTTCTTAAGCTGATTTTCCAAATCATCCATATTTGCATGCTTGTACCGATAACGTACTGCTTTGCAAAGCCGCACCCCGTCAATAATACTGGCATGGTTCAATTCATCGGAAATAATGGCGTCCTCATCGGTAAACAAAGGCTCAAATACGCCACCGTTGGCATCGAAACAGGCGGCGTACAAAATAGCATCCTCCATCCCAAAAAAGCGCGCAATTTTTGCCTCCAGTTCTTTGTGAATATCCTGCGTTCCACATATAAACCGAACCGATGACATCCCGTAACCCCGGGAGTCTAATGCCTTATGGGCTGCCTCAATAACCCTTGGGTGTGAGGAAAGTCCCAAATAATTATTCGCACAGAAATTGAGTACTTTCTCTCCGGTAGTGACCTCTATTTCTGCTCCCTGAGGGGTGGTGATAACCCGCTCTTTTTTATACAAACCCGATTCACGAATATTGTCCAGTTCTTTTTGCAGATGTGCTTTATATTTCCCGTACATAAGCAGTGATTTTTAATGGTTTCAGACAAAGTTAACTGACAACGGCTTATAAAAAAATGATAAAAGATGCATCCGGGGTTAGAAACGCATCACTTTTTTCAATAGTCAGCTGAAACGAACATGACAAGGTTGGTCACAAAAGAAGATGTATAAACACCATCTAACCTCTAATCATCAAAGAAATCAAAAACAGAGAACAGATTCTTCGTCGTTACCTCCTCAGAATGACATCAGACAGTCTGTCATTCTGAGCGGACCGAAGAATCTAACATCTAATTATCCAACACCAATTAAAGTATGATAAGATGCATCAGACCAATAACTTATACTGATTTTATACTGATGCAAAAATACTAAATGCAAAAAATTATTTTTGAAGGAGTTGCGATACAAATCACCATAAAAATAGCAGGGGAATCATGCTAATTCATCGTGCTTCATCATAATTCAAATGACTTATTCCCCTAATTGATCCATCGCATCACCAGTCTTTTAATCTCTTCCCATGTGTCATCGTCAAGTTTGGGGCCGATGACTTCGATTACTTTCCCGGCCAGGAGAGAACCTATTTGACCGCATTTTTCGAGTGGTAAGCCGTGGATCAGTCCGAACAAAAAACCGGCAGCATAAAGGTCGCCTGCACCCGTGGTATCCAGACTATTGGCTTTAATTGCGGGAACTTTTATTATCTGATCACCATTTTTTATTAAAGAGCCGCGCTTACCAAGTTTCAGGACAGTATATTCGCAAAACTCTGAAATTTTATACAGCGCCTCTTCCTCTGCCAGCCCTGTAAAAGCTTTTGCTTCTTCTTCATTGGCAAAAAGTATGTCAACATAGTTTTCGACCATTTCGTGCAGGAAATCAAGATTTTCCTCAACCACATTAAAACTGGCCAGATCAAGTGAAACCTGAAGCCCCCCGGACTTCGCCAATTGAAGAGCACGTCGGATCAAAGCCCTGTTTTGCACAAGATACCCTTCGATGTGGAGAATGTTGTAGCCATCAAACAAATCATCGCCTACATCGTGATGCTCAAGCTCTACAGCAGCTCCGAGATATGTGGCAAAGGTACGCTCCGAGTCGGGGCTAATCAATGCGAAAGCACGCCCCGATTCTTGTGTCCCCTCTAAAAGCAATGGTTTAATATTTCGCTTTTCAAGATCGGAACGAAAAAAATCACCCCATTCATCTCTGCCTATTTTCCCTAAAAAAGCCGTTTGAACGCCCAAACATGCCAGACCATGAATGGTATTTGCAGCGGATCCCCCTGAGGCCTGACGCCTTGGAAAATTGCGTGTAGCCAGTAAAACACGACCCACATCTTCACTATTCACTAATTGCATGGAACCTTTGGGAAACTTTAACCCGGACAGAACAGTATCATCCTGAAGCATTGTTAAAACATCTACAAGGGCATTGCCCATACCGATAACCTTACTCATACGCCATTCTTTTTTCTTTTTGAAGATGCAAAGATGGGCATTTTTATAAAACTTCGTGCCCGAAAGGTGTCAGAGCAAGCCCGGCCAGTTTCAAATGCTGCCTGGCGAAAGGAATGCCAATAATAGTAATGGCCAGAAGAAGACCAAAAATAAGATGTGTCGCTGCAATCCAAATCCCGCCAAACAAAATCCAGATAATGTTCATAACGGTATTTAAGCAACCTCCGTTTGAGGGAGACGGCACTACTTTCTGACTGAAAGGCCAAAGCGCAAGAAGTCCCAGTTTAAGCGTCTGAAGACCGAAAGGAATACCGATAATGGTTATCATCAAAAAAACAGACGGATTTGTGACAAATGGTAATAACTTATCTTTCCTTCCCCCGGATAAAAATCTTAGTGGCCCCTGACCTTTCTATAGATACGCTTCAACTCAGTAAATTCTTCCCGTTTGATATGACCGGTAGCAAACAATGCACCGGCAAAGAAAAGCAACAAAGTGACTTTTAAGAGCACAAGGGAGAAAAATGGCCAATGAGGCAAATGCATGCCGGTATAAACCAACACACCCCAAATTACAAGGAGCGCGAAATTAGATGGAAGAGAAAAACGAAAAGGTTCGGTCTTTCTGACCTCGATGAAAAACCATGCAACAGCAAAGAACTGCGCAACAACAGTAGAAACAGAAGCTCCCATCTTGCCGATGGAAGGCACCAAAATAAAATTCCCGATAAGATTAATGACAGCGCTCAGTATCAATATTAATGAAATACGACGGGTACGTTTGTGCTTGTTCAGGGGTAAAGTAAAAATCTGACGCATCGCCGAAAAGATCATTCCTACCATTAATACCGGTACTATAACCACGGAAGTCTGGAAAAACTCACTCCCCATCGTCACAACATAGATAATCTCGGGCGAAAACAAGACAATTCCAAGTCCGCCAAATGAAATAACCACCATGAAATAACGAACTATTTTTTCGTAAAAACGTCTGCTGTCCGGTTCGTTCATGGTTTTGAAATAATAATTGGTATACCCGGTGATGAACGACGCTACAATAACCATTTGTACCAGATTGGATACCTTAAATGCCATGCCATATCCGGCTACTTCACCAAGGTTCTGGTACTGATTGATCATGTGCCGGTCGCTTAGTGTTAAAACCGTGGTTAGAATATTACTCACCGCCAGTGGAAGACCATAATGAAGCATCTCTTTAAGAACAGACCGGTTAAATCCTAAATCAATGTTTCTGATTGTCAGAGGAATAAACATCAGAAAAGTAACCAAATGAGCAACCAGCTGTGCCAGGTAAATTCCCTCCAAACCCATCTTTTTTACCTCCAGGAAATAGAAGGTGGCTCCTATCAACAGAACTACATTCAAAAATACCCACCATGTCTGCGCAACAGCTTTTTGTTCTATCTTTAGCAGATATTGCGGCATTTCGAACATTAATCGAAAAAAAGAGGCGGAAATAAAATAAAGAATGATTGATGGCGACAATTCGTAATGGAAAATCTCATCTGAAAACCTGAAAATGACAAACCCAACAACAAGAACAGTCAGCAAGGTGGTTATAAAATTGAATGAATAGGTCGTAAAAAAGAGTTTTTTCTTTTCCCGGTCGCCATCCATATCATGATACCATCGCATGAAACCACCCTTAACACCCCAACTCGATAAAATCAGGATGAACTGAAAAATGGTTTCGAACAAGGTAACCACACCGTATTCCGATTCATTAATATATCGAAGATAAAGCGGTATGAGGATGACACCGCTCAACTTGACAACGATATTGCCAATACCATAAATAATACCTTGCTTGAAAATAAACCGGGTCTGGCTCTGCATGGCTTAAGATATTTTCAGCAAAAATAGCAGGAAACTACAGATTAAAACAGGATATGATACGTTTTATTCACTGAAAATGCTTTTCAACAATGAGTGCAGTATAAAAAGCATATTTTTGTCAAAATCAAGGCGTTTTAAATTTTTGTTCCGGAGTTAACTTGTTGTTAATGAGGATGCAAAAATTTAAAACAACAACGAGTTTGGCAATAAAGATGCTTTTTAGACCGGGCTCAACAATAGTTCGCTAAAAAAAGTCTAAACGCAATAACGCAAAGTTTTATTATGAAAGAGTTGTGACTTGCATCGTTAAATCTTTATACAATTAATGACCTGACATCTGGAAAAGTTTAACGGAGTATTGTTTCAAAATATTGTCATTATCTTTATACTTTCAATTTTTATCCTGATTTTTTGAACGTAAGATCAATTTTACATGATTGCGTGAGGTATAAAAAACATATTTTTGTCGAATTCAATGCGTTTTAAATTTTCGTGCCGGAGTTAACTCCTTGTTAATGCGGATTCATCAGCACAAAAAAGTGCCCAAATACCGGGCACTTCATAAAATAACAAATAAATGCATACAGAATTGATTCGTTTTGGGATCATCGGCTGTGGCCGAATAGCTAATCGTCATGCAAAACATATTGCCAATAACGGCCAATTAGCCGCAACCTGCGACATCGATATTGAAAAAGCCGGAAATCTGGCCGACGAATATGGATGCAAAGCATGGTCGGACACGGAAAAATTCCTGACCGAAAATAAAGGAAAAATGGATGTGGTGTCGGTCTGCTCACCCAACGGGTTGCATGCCGACCATACAATTGCCGCCCTCCGACACGGGTATCACGTGCTATGCGAAAAACCGATGGCTATTTCTGTTGAGGATTGTGGAAATATGATCAATGAGGCCGAACACGCCAATCGTCGTCTTTTCATCGTCAAACAGAACCGGTTTAATCCACCCGTTGAAGCATTAAAAAAAGCAATAGAAGAAGACCGTCTGGGAAAAATTTTTAATGTGCAGCTTAGTTGCTTCTGGAACCGTAATGAAAGTTATTACAAAGAAAGCAACTGGAAAGGGTCTAAAGAGATGGACGGTGGTACGCTCTTTACACAGTTCAGCCATTTCATCGATCTTCTTTACTGGCTCATCGGCGATGTCAAATCTGTTCGCTCTTTTACAAGAAACTTCACCCATCAGAACATCATCGATTTTGAAGACACCGGGGTAGTCGCCATGGAATTTTACAACGGGGCAATAGGTACAATTAACTATACGGTAAGCAGTCATCAGCAAAACATGGAAGGTTCAATTACGGTTTTCGGAGACAAAGGAACCGTTAAAATTGGCGGTCAATACCTGAATAAACTGGAATATCAGAACATAAAGGATTTTCGTATCGAAAACCTCGTAGAAAGTCGGCAACCCAACGACTACGGAACCTATCAGGGGTCTATGTCGAATCATGATAAGGTTTACGAAAATCTGGTGAGCGTATTAACCCGTGAAGGGGTGATTGCCACTAATGGTTTCGAAGGTTTGAAAACAGTAGAAATAATTGATAAAATATATTCCAAAGCGAAGTAACACCGATTCTTATTCCAACTCTGTCTGTTCAACAAAAAGCTAAAGCCAATGACTAAACCAACCGCGTTAAAATCCGGAATAAAAGAGGTTACCTTTGGTAAAAATGTAAAATACGTAGAGCCGGTTAATTTATACGGTTGCAAAATCGGGAATGATTGCTTCATCGGCCCCTTTGTTGAAATACAGAAAGATGTAACCATCGGGGACAAAACCCGCATACAATCACATAGTTTCATCTGCGAACTGGTATCAATCGGAAAGAATTGTTTTATCGGCCACGGCGTGATGTTCATCAACGACACCTTTAGTATCGGAGGCCCCGCATGCGGCAATAAAAGCCTCTGGCGAAAAACAACTATCGGAAACAACGTCTCCATCGGTTCCAATGCAACCATTTTGCCCGTAAGTATATGCGACCATACAGTCATTGGTGCCGGGTCAGTCGTCATTAAAGATATTGAACGTCCGGGAATTTATGCCGGAAATCCCGCCCGTTTTCTTAAATCATCAGAGTAAATCAGAAGAATTTATTAAATGTAAAGCCGGCAAAACCTGTCAAAATGGAAAGAATTTTATTAACCGACCTGCATCGTCAATACGACAACATAAAAGATGAAATTGATGAGGCCATCGCAAAAGTTCTTGAACAGAAATCATTTATTCGTGGCCCGTTTGTGGAACAATTTGAAGAAAATTTTTCCAAATCCACCCGTATGCCCCACTGTGTGGGTGTAGGAAACGGAACCGACGCACTTTATATTGCACTGAAAACCCTTGGGATTGGCCCCGGCGATGAAGTAATTACCGCAGCCAACACTTTTATCGCTACCTCCGAAGCGATTACAATGACCGGTGCGAGGGTTGTCTTCGCCGATTGTGACGACTTTTACGGAATTGACCCCGATGATATCAGAGAAAAAATTTCGCCACGAACAAAAGCGATTATTCCCGTCCACCTGTATGGACAGATGGCAGATATGAACGCCATTATGGAAATGGCTGAAAAGCACCATCTTTTTGTAGTTGAAGATGCAGCTCAGGCGGTTCTGGCCGGACTAAACGGAACGCCTCCCGGAGGGTTCGGACATTTTGCCACCTTTAGTTTTTTCCCCGGCAAAAACCTTGGCGCCTATGGCGATGCCGGAGCTTTGGCAGCCAGAGACGAAACGCTTTTCAAGAAAGCAAAAATGTTCGCGAATCACGGGCGCACCAATAAATATGAACATGATTTCGAAGGCATTAACAGCCGGATGGACGGCATACAGGGCGCCATCCTGAATGTTAAGCTGAAATACCTGCCGGAGTGGACCAAAAAACGACAGGAAATTGCCATGGAATACTCAAAACAGCTTTCCCGGACAGAAGAAATCGTTACGCCTCCCATCCGTGAAGGGGCCGAACATGTGTTTCACATCTATCCCATAAGAGTGGATACAGAATATCGCAACGATTTGCTGCGCTATTTAAAAAATGCAGGAATTGATGCAGGAATTCATTACCCCGTGGCATTGCCAAACCTTAAAGCTTATCAATACCTGGAATACAAACCCGGCGACTTTCCGAAAGCCACGCAATTTTCGCATGAGCTAATCAGCCTGCCCTTGTTTCCTGAGTTGACATCAACCGAGATCGAATTCATTGTAGATAAAATCAAAAAATTTTTCAAGGAATAATAATGACCATCAGGTTTCTGAAAATATCAAGTTATTACCGGGGATTTCTGAATCATTACTATGGTAAATATCCGGAGGTCAAATCGCTAAGTTACCGGGAACAATACGACCATCTGATGGGACAGTATTTTGCATGGTCGGATAATTACGGTCGCCTGTTAGCACAAAAAGGCATGGAGACCATGGAAGTTGTTGCCAACGCGGAATCGCTTCAAAGAGCCTGGGCGCTTGAAAATAATATTTCTCCGGACGCATCGGCCGATGCCATTTTAGAAGCACAAATCAACTATTTTAAGCCTGAAATTATTTATTTTCAGGATTCTGTAACTTTCAATGGTTCTTTCATTGATATGCTCAAAAAGAAACATTCCCAAATCCGCTTGTGTATCGGAAATCTTTGTGCTCCTTTTTCTCCGGCCCAGGTAAATGCCTTTCAGACTTTTGATTTTTTCACCGTTTGCTCCCCTTTCTTTCAACAACAATTAAAGAAATATAACATTGACTCGGTAGTTATCCCCCATGCATTTGACCATCGTATTCTTGACAAAATAGATCGTGACAACCCTTTCCCTGAAGTTCCTTTTGTTTTTATCGGGTCCATCTTTGCCGATGAAGGTTTTCACAGTACACGCCGGCAGGTATTGGAACAACTCATAAATGATGATATTCCCATCGCCTTTTACGGAAATTTACCAGACCGAAGCCTCACTGCTTTACTAAAAAGACAGGCATCTTTTATCGCTGCCCGGACATTGGACAATTTCGGTTTACACAAACTGACAGATGCTATTAAAGTCATCAGAAAGGGTAGAAATCATGAAAAGATGCCGCGCCGGTTGATGCTCTCTAAAAAGCTTTATGACAGGGCCAGACCACCGGTTTTCGGACTCGACATGTTCAAAGCCTTGTCACGGGCTAAAATTGGTTTTAACATTCACATTGATTGTGCCGGTGATTACGCAGCCAACATGCGCCTTTTTGAAACAACCGGAGTAGGAACTTGTCTTGTTACCGACTACAAAAGCAACATATCAGATTTTTTCAGAATTGACGAAGAAGTCGTGACATACAAAACACCGAACGAATGCGTGGAAAAAATAAAATGGCTGATGAATAACCCTGATGAATGCGAAAAAATTGCAAAGAGAGGCCAACGGAGAACTTTACAATCGCATTCCTTTGAATCAAGAATAGAACTATTTCATCAATACTTGATGTCAAGACTTCGCTAAACTTTTGTAAAAAATCATCTGTTATGATGGTACGGACAGAAATAAATACCCTGCAATCGCTAAATATCTGAAGCACTGGTAAAATTTTCCACCCAAATGCCGCTGAAATCAGCACGCAAAATTGCTGCAAAAGATCATAAAATCTTGTCTTTGCGATTTTAGCATTCCATTAATTTTGCGTTCTCAGCGTGGTATAAAAACAGACAAAAACTTATATCACCTGAAAAAAATATTTAAGCCCTGCAATGAATACGTACACGTAATTAAAACAGACAATAAAGATTTTTGTAATTTTACCTTTTCAAAAATCTTTACCACATGAGAAAAGCAGATACTTCACGGCGCAAGAAGGTTGATTTTCTGGTTATAGGATCAGGTGTTGCAGGACTGAGCTTTGCCCTTAAAGTGGCGGATAAGGGAAAGGTATGTGTCATCAGCAAAACGCGGCTGGATGAGACCAATACCTCCTATGCGCAGGGAGGTATCTCTTCAGTAACTTATGCTCCCGATAATTTCGAGAAACACATTGAGGATACCCTAACTGCAGGGGCCGGCATTTGCAACAAAGAGGTCGTACGCAAAGTGGTGGAAGAAGCTCCCAAACAGATAGAAGAACTTCTGAAGTGGGGGGTTCATTTCGACAAGGATGAAACCGGAAAATTTGATCTTCATCGCGAAGGCGGGCACTCCGAAAACCGGGTATTACACCACAAAGACCAAACCGGCTATGAAATACAACGAAGTCTTGTTGAGGCTGTAAAAAAACATCCAAATATTGAAATACTGGAAAACCATTTTGCCGTAGAAATTATTACCCAGCATCATCTGGGAGAACTTGTACACCGCTGGAGGCGAGACATAGAATGTTACGGCGCTTATGTGCTGAACCGGACAACCAATTCTGTTGAAACCATACTCTCGAAAGTGACCATGATGGCCACGGGCGGTGTCGGCAGCGTTTATCAGACCACCACCAATCCGGTCATCGCCACAGGTGATGGAATAGCAATGGTTTACCGAGCCAAAGGTATCGTAGAGAACATGGAATTTATCCAGTTCCATCCTACCTCTTTGTACAATCCCAAAGAAAGACCTTCGTTCCTCATCACTGAGGCCATGCGTGGCTTTGGTGCCATCCTCCGTCGTCGCGACGGCAAAAAGTTCATGCACAAATACGACGAGCGCGAATGCCTGGCACCACGCGACATAGTGGCTCGTGCCATCGACAACGAGCTTAAAGCCACCGGCGACGATTACGTGTACCTGGATGTAACACACAAACCGGCCGAAGAAATAAAAAAGCATTTCCCGACCATTTATGATAAGTGTTTGTCGCTGGGAATTGATATCACAAAAGAATACATTCCGGTAGTTCCGGCAGCGCATTTTTCATGTGGCGGAATTAAGGTCAATATGGAATCGAAAACTTCGATTGCCCGTTTGTATGCAGCCGGTGAATGCAGCTGCACCGGGCTTCACGGCGCCAATCGTCTGGCATCCAATTCTTTGCTCGAGGCCATTGTGTTTGCTGATGCCGCTGCAAAAAATGCCTCAACTGTTTTTAATAATTATTCGTTCTGCAATGAAGTGCCGGAATGGAACGATGAAGGCACCACGCACCCCGAAGAGATGGTTCTGATTACCCAAAGTCAGAAAGAACTCGAACAGATCATGAGCTACTATGTAGGAATAGTTCGCTCCAATCTGCGTTTGAAACGCGCGCTGGACCGGCTGGAAATATTGTATCACGAAACAGAAGACCTTTACCAGCGTTCAACGGTCTCTCAGCGTCTTTGCGAACTTCGAAACACCATACAGGTTGGTTACCTCATCATCAAAATGGCCCGCCAGAGAAAAGAAAGCCGCGGACTTCATTACAACAGCGATTATCCCGAGACCATTGAACTGAGGCACAATGATCATTAAAAGAGCGCAACTTCGTTTATGATCAATTTATCTGAATTATTGGTCTGATGACACTCACGATGAATCATAAGATCAGCGTTAGCCAAATTTGTCCATGCCTTTTTGAAAATTATGCCCTCTAAATTCAGGTTCGTTTCAAAAATGAGTGCAGTATAAAAAGCCTTCAAACTGCTGATTTTTACCATTTTTACCTCTGATCCCTAAAGGGTAACTGTTAAAAATCAGCAGTTTGAAAAAGTCCCCTTTAAGGGATTTAGGGGTCAAAAGGCTTTTTAGACTGCACTCAAAAATTTAAATCAAGAACGAGTTTGGCAATAAAAAAGATGCTTTTATACCCGGCTCATCAATTGTTTTCGAGTATTTCCAGAACCTGATCGAGCCTTGGTGTTAATATAATTTCAGTTCTGCGATTCTTCCTTTTTCCTTCGGCTGTCTCATTCGAGACCAGAGGGACATACGGACCACGCCCGGCAGCAATGACCCTTGAAGGATCAATTCCGGAATTTTCCAGGAGTATCCGTGTAACCGAAGTTGCCCGTTTAACACTTAAATCCCAGTTGTCGAGCAAAACCCCACTACGATAAGGAACCGGATCGGTATGCCCTTCAATCATAACGTTGATATCTTCATTGTCGGCCAAGACTTTGGCTACCTGTCTGATGGCCGAAGCGCCTTCGGAACTAACCTGATAACTACCTGATCCAAAAAGTAATTTCTCCTCCATCGAAACATATACTTTACCGTTCTTCATGTGTACGTTCAACTGGCTTTGGTCAAATCCGGTCAGTGCATCCGCAATGGCTTTCCTTAGTGCACGACTGGCACTGTCTTTCTTTGCAAGTGCCTGTTCCAGTTCAAGCAGGCGCCGATTTTGAGCTTCGAGTTCGGCCCGGGCTTCATCGAGACTGGCAGTTGCATCGTGCAGTTCCTGCTCTCTTTGTTTTAGGTCACGTTCGGCCGCGATAAGAGCATCTTCCCTTTGTTGAAGATCTTCCTGCAGTTTCTGAAGGTAAGCAAGTAGTTCTTCCGTATCGCCCGTGCCTGTCTGGTTACGTAATTGACTGAGAAGATTGTCATACTCTTCTCTCAGTTTCTGAAGGTCGTTCCTGCATTTCCTGGCTTCCCGCCCTTTTCGGAGAGTATCGGCTGTAAGTTCTGCAACCTGTTTCTTTAAACGATCGGCAAGTTCCTTTAATTCTTCGGTGCGTCCCTGAAGCACCTCATTTTCACTTCCAAGGCTTTCCACTTTATCGGAAAGCTGCTTATTGGCCTCTTCAAGTTCGCGAAACTGGTTCAGAGGTACGCAAGCCATAAAAAAGAAACCTGCAATAATGCTGTAAAAAAGATATCGGAAAAACTTCATAAGGTGGTTAATTAACAGTTTAGTGTTCGTCTGTAAACTCATAAAAATTTGTACCGGATGTATGTCTGTCATATACACGTGCTCCGCAGGCACCCCTTGTCATGCTCGTTTCATCAGTATAAAATATATTTAAGTTATTGGCCTGATGGAACTCACATGCAAGTATTTATACATATTCTTGCAGTGGTAAACTTTGCCATGCTCGTTTCATCAGAAAACGGATGGTTAATGACAATTATTTTACAAATATAAAAACCCCGGGCATCAATCATAGTCAAAATATTAACAATCTTTTATCTTTGTACGATTAAAACGATTATCATTTAACCTAAAATCAAGGAAAACGGGAATGGGAGAGGCCGAAACAGAATTTTTAAAAAGAATAAACAGTCCGGAAGATCTGCGAAAAATACCTCAGAAAGATCTGATAAAGGTTTGTGCAGAACTCCGGGACTTCATCATCGATTCCGTATCGTGCAATCCCGGTCACTTCGGAGCCAGTCTTGGAGTGGTAGAGCTTACTGTGGCCCTTCATTACGTTTTTAACACGCCATACGATAAAATTGTCTGGGATGTAGGACATCAGGCTTATGGACATAAAATACTGACAGGCCGAAGGGATCGTTTTCATACCAATCGAAGATATAAGGGATTAAGCGGATTTCCCAACATTTTCGAAAGTGAATACGATGCATTCGGGGTAGGCCATTCTTCCACATCCATCTCTGCTGCCCTGGGAATGGCAATTGCGGCACGGACCAAGGGAGAAAACCGCCAAACTGTTGCAGTGATAGGAGATGGTGCAATGACTGCAGGGCTTGCTTTTGAAGGCTTAAACAATCTTGCTACAAGCAAAGCCGATGTGCTGGTTGTTCTCAACGATAATAACATGGCCATTGATCCTAACGTGGGCGGGTTCAGCGAATATCTGGTAGACATTGCCACCAGCCAAACCTATAATAAACTGAGAAAAGAGGTCTTCAAAGCATTGCAAAAATTCAATATAGGCGGCCCCCGCTCACGTGAAATGATCGTTAAGATTAACAACAGCATTAAAACCTTATTGACACGTCAGACCAATATTTTTGAAGGACTCAACATCCGCTATTTTGGCCCTGTTGACGGGCATGATGTTGAAAGACTGGCCAACATACTTAAAGATTTGAAAGAAATAAAAGGCCCTAAAGTATTGCATATCATAACAAAAAAAGGCAAAGGATTTAAGCTGGCCGAAGAAAACCAAACAGCCTGGCATGCCACCGGATGTAAATTTGATCGACATACGGGTCGTTTTCTGGAAACTGTTTCCAACAAGCCCAAACCCCCCAAATTTCAGGATGTTTTTGGCCACACCATTATTGAACTGGCCAGGAAAAATGAAAAAATCGTAGGGATAACTCCTGCCATGCCCACCGGTTGTAGCCTGAATCTTATGATGGAACAGATGCCCGACCGCGCGTTTGATGTGGGCATTGCAGAACAACACGCCGTCACTTTTGCGGCTGGTCTGGCCATTTCCGGTATGGTCCCTTTCTGCAATATTTATTCCACATTTATGCAAAGAGCATACGACCAGGCCATACATGACGTAGCTCTGCAAAAACTAAATGTTGTGTTCTGTCTCGACAGAGGAGGCCTGGTCGGAGCCGACGGGCCCACTCACCACGGAGCTTTTGACCTGGCCTATTTCCGGTGCATACCCAACATGATTGTCTCCTCTCCCATGGATGAATCGGAACTGCGAAACCTTATGTACACTGCCCAACTACCCGGCATGGGACCGTTCTCAATCCGCTATCCGCGGGGTTGTGGCAGCCTGATAGACTGGCAAACCCCGTTTGAAAAAATTGAAATCGGTACGGGCAGAAAACTGGCCGAGGGAACAGACCTGGCATTTCTGACGATCGGGCCAGTAGGCGTGAAAGTTGCACGCATCGTTCAGGAACTAAAAGAAGAAGGTATCTCTGCCGGACACTACGATATGCGTTTTGTAAAACCTTTGGATGAAGCTTTACTTCATGAAGTGTTAGCTAAATATAAAAGAATCATAACGATAGAAGATGGAACGATAATTGGCGGACTTGGCTCAGCTGTTTTGGAGTTTATGACTGAAAACGGTTATCGGGCAACGACAAAACGGTTGGGAATTCCGGACCGGTTTATCGACCAGGGTACCCAAACAGAACTGGCACGCGATTGCGGCTTTGATATGGAAAGCATTAGAAATGCTGCACGGGAAATTGTACAAAAAAGGGTTTAATCCCTTATTCAAAAAAACCATTTTAACCTCACTGCTCCTTCAAAATCGGTTGTTTTTCCGTTACCCTCTGTCCGGTTTACAAAGAAATTCAAAAAAGTAAAATCCCACTACTGGTTAATGACTATAAATCAGCGCCGGTGTGAGTCGTACATCAATAAAAAGCTTCAGTTCTATATGCCGGTCCGTTATTCTGCATATAGAAAATACCCGGAAACTTACAGTAAGTTACCGGGTATTTCGGTCAAAAAAAGGAAATAAAAAAGGATTAATTCACTTCAAAACGGCTGTCTTCAATACCGGTATTTAATTCAACCGATTTAATCTGAATATCAAAACTTTGCGGCCCCATTACCTGTTTCATGGTCATAGGAAAAAGAATCCCGTCAACAACTTCATAATCGGCAAAAGTGGTAGAAACAGCACCTTGCGGAGTCTGCGCCACTTCTTTATATTTGAGACCGTCCTCAACACCATAGAAAACGCTTGAAACAGTTCCTGAAGGTTTGGTAACAACAACCTTATAGGTCTCTTTTCCATCCACGTTTTCTATACCTTCAATCTTCAGTTTTACACCATCTTTCATATAAGTGAGTTCGGGGAAAATTTTAGCGCTTTCTTTCATTTGGGTCAATGCCTCACCCTCAATGACTTGCTCTCCCATAGGCGATTGCATCTTTCCTTTTTCCCCATCAAAAACCTGTTTGGAAACAACATTTCCATTCATAACTGTTTCCTGATACAGCTTACCGGGGCGTTTCTGAAACAGGTTAACTTCCAGAGCCATTCCCTGGACTTCCATACCCATAACCATTTTCAAATCATCAACTTCATTCAGGGCCTCTCTTCCTCCAATTGCTTCAATGTACTTTTCTATCACATCAGAAGCTTTAACGTCGCCGGAAATAGCTTTTTTCTCTACGACATTCCCGTAATAGTCGTATTGAGTTACTTCCTGCGAAGGGCTGAACTTTTTCATCTTTTCTTCGATGGCAGAAACATTTCCAACGGCAAGAATAACAGCCTGGCCGGGCTTCAGGTATTTCATGGCTGCTTCCCGAACATCATCTTTGGTAACACTTTCTACTTTCTTGAGATACGTTTCATAATAGTCTTTCGGCAAGTCGTATCGCTCGATATTCAGGGCAAAACGGGCCACTGTTTGCGGGTCTTCAAGCGAACGCCCGAATTCTCCGGCAATCACATTCTTTACCAGTTGCAGCTCTTCATCAGATACGGGTTCGGAACGCATTCTTTCCATTTCTTTCAGAATCTCGGTAAGAGCACTGTCGGTAACAGAAGTCCGGACATCGGCCGCAGCAGTGAAGCGGCCTACACGTTCGTCAGATTCCAGTCTGGAATAAGCACCATAGGTAAATCCTTTGTCTTCACGGAGATTTTGAAATAACCGGGCGTTGAAAGAGCCACCCCCAAGTATCTGGTTCATCACACGTGCTTTTATGGCATCGGGATGTCCGGGCATAAGCATGACTTCATGCGTCACCATCACGGTGGACTGGTTTGCCCCTTCCTTATTGGCAATGGCAACCTTCGGTTGTTCATAGCAAGCCGGATAAGGGAAAAGATTTTGTGGAACAGGACCTTCTTTCCAATCGCCAAAATATTTTCCGGCCTGCTTTTTCGCATCTTTCACCGAAATGTCACCTACAATAACCAAATAAGCTTCATTGGGACGGAAGTAAGACGTATAATAGTTCTTACAAAGTTCCACTGTTACATTGTCGAGTGTGTTTTCAGTCATTATCTCCCCATAGGGATCATCTTTCCCGTAAACAAGGATACCGGCAACATTTTCTGCTATAGCACGCGATTCTTCCTTATTGGCCTGAATTGCTGTTTTATACTGGGTTACCAGTTTATCAAGCTCTTCCCGGGGAAATGTAGGATTTAACAACACATCGGACATAACCTCCAATAATTGCTCACTGTGTTTCGACAACGACCGGCCATATATGCCTTTAGAATGAGTCTGAAGTGTAGCACCTATAAAATCAACCGCTTCATCGATTTCCGCCTTGGTACGATTGGTGGTTCCGGCACGCAGCAAATCACCCGCCAGTTGAATATAACCCACGGCATCGTTTTCGCGTGGTAAAATCACATCAAGTGTCAGAGAATAGGTTATCATAGGTACTTTATGGTTCTCTACAACAATAACGGTCAGCCCGTTAGACAGGGTGAATGTTTTGTAGTCACCTATTTTAACTTCCGGAGCCGGGCCCGGTTCCGGAGGCGTCGTCCGGTCAAGTTGTGCACTTACCGTTGAAACCATCAGAAGAAAAAGGACGGCTATTGAAAAATATCGCTTCATAATACTCAGTATTTTAAAATGGAAAAATCTGGTTTTTTCAGTGTCAGGTTACTTTTTCTGACTTTCAGGTAAATAATAAAGAACGACACGATTGTCTTCGGTGTAGTACTTATTGGCCACTCGTTTAATATCTTCGCGGGTAACCGACATGTATTTATCCAGTTCCGAATTAATCATATCGGTATCGCCGAAATAGGTATAATACCGCGCAAGATCGTTGGCGATACCGGCAACTCTGGTTTTGCTGCTGATAATATCGTTCTCGAATTTATTTTTCAGTTTCTGAAACTCCTTTTCATCAATAAGATTGTTCTTCACCTTTTCAATTTCGGCAATCATGGCCTGTTCCAATTCTTCAGTATCCTTTCCCATATTGGGCAACGCTAACACGATGCTAACGCTTGGATCACGAAACGGAAGCGGGAAAGAACTCACCTGCATGGCAATTTGCTGTTCATCGACGAGCGACTTGTAAAGACGCGAACTCTGTCCGTCGGCCAAAAGGGTGCTCAACATCTCCAGTGCATAATAATCTTCTGTTCCCATGGCGGGTGTACGATAAGCATGAAGTATAAGCGGCACCTGAATGTTGTCGTAAACGGTATCACGGACTTCCCCTCCTAACGGTGGCTCAACAACGTCGGGACGGTATATCTCTCCTTCGGCGGAAGGAATGTCTCCAAAATATTTTTGAACCAACTGCCTGGTTTTTTCAGGTTCAATGTCACCGGCTATAACCAGAACGGCATTGTCGGGCACGTAAAACTGATCATAGAAGTGTCGAAATTCCTCATCTTTGGCTGCCCTGATATGATCGGGATCACCGATGGTTGTCCAGCGATAGGGATGTTCTTTAAAAGCCCTTTTCATTACCTCGATCAGCATTGAACCGTAAGGCCGGTTGTCGTAATTTTGTTTTTTCTCTTCTATCACAACCTGTTTTTGTGTGGCAATACCCATGCTGTCGACTTTCGCATGAAGCATCCGCTCCGACTCAAGCCAGAGCCCCATTTCGAGCTGATTGGAAGGAAGAATTTCATAATAATAAGTACGGTCGGCCGATGTGTTGGCATTCAAGGTTCCGCCCGATTTTTCCACATACCTGGAATATTCGCCCCGGGGAATATTCTCTGTTCCTTCAAACATCAGGTGTTCAAAGAAGTGTGCAAATCCGGTACGATCGGGTTGTTCATTCTTCGATCCGACATGATACATCACGCTTACCGATACAATCGGCGTAGAATGGTCTTCATGGAGAATGACATGCAGTCCGTTGTCAAGGTCATACTCCGTGAATTCGATCTGCCGCTGCCGGGCAAACATTACACTTCCTGAAAGCACCAACGCCAGCAGGAATAATGAGCTTCTTTTCATTTTCTTCATACTATAACTTTTTATTGGTTAAGAGGCTTGTATAAAAATTTTACTTATTGATCCAGGCCCAATCTAACCTAATCTATTCATAAATCAGGCTAAAAATATCTTCGTTGCCAAACTCATTGTGGTTTTAAATTTTTGCGTCCTCATTAACAACGGGTTAACTGAGACACAAAAAATCTAAAAAGCCTTAATTTTGACAAAAATATGCTTTTTTATAACGTACTCAGATATTAAAAACAACCTCAATAAATGCCTTCTGCCACCATCTCAATCATTGCAACAGCCAAAAAACCAAAAAGGTGACCCGCATTGTATTGTGCCCGCAGCCATTCAACATTTTGAAAAATAAAACCAACAAAGAGTGCAGTCTAAAAAGCCTTTTGACCCCTAAATCCCCTAAAGGGGACTTTTTCAAACTGCTGATTTTTAGCAGTTCCTCTTTAGGGGTCAGGGGTAAAAATAGTAAAAATCAGCAGTTTGAAGGCTTTTTATACTGCACTCAACAAATATTTTTATCATTTTGAAGAGAATGGTTTTGAGGTCTGAAAAATTGTTAAAACAATTTGCAGGCCAAAGAAAATATTTAGCTGACGCATAACAAATTAAATTAAAACGTGATCATCCTGACAGAATATCAAATTGCACGAAATCGAACAAAAGGATGTACTAAAACGGGCACACAAAAAAACCACTTTATTTTCTAACTTTGCACGAATATATCCGGGATTTTATGAAACTGATAACTTATTTATTAATTAGCACATCACTCATCCTGTCAATTGCCGGATGCGAAAGCGATGAAGCCTGTCTCTCCAACCAGAATGCAGTTCAGGCAAGTTTGTTTTCGGCCTGGTGGCAAGAAGACAACGACACCACCCTGACACAAGTTTCAGTAACAGGACTTAACATGGAAGACAGTATTTACCGCAATCAAACTATTTCTGAGCTGTTCTTACCTCTGGATTATCATACCGATACCACTTCATTTGTTATTTCAGCCAACACCCTGAAAGATACCATCCATTTTATATACGAGAAAGAACTCAACTTTATCTCCAGAGAGTGTGGGTACATTTTTTCCTTTGATTTAGATACTGTTATACACAGTAATGCATTTATTGATTCCGTTTCTGTCATTTATCCTACTGTACAATATGGTGAAACACTCGAAAATATTAAGCTTTATATTTATTAGCCTTTTTCTTTTTCCGTATCAGACTTCTTCCGGCCAGGAACGGGAAAGTCTAAAATTAAAAGAAGACAGGGAGCAACAGGGAATGACTCTGGGGCTAAACCTTGAAGGGCCTATTGGACATTTATTTGACACAGACAAAACTGCATTTTCTGTAATTTCGCATTTTAAACTATCCACCAAATGGTTTATCCGTGCTGAAGCAGGCTTTGAAAACCTTACTTTCTCGGAGGAAAATCAGGAGGAACGAAACTATCATTACGAAAGCAACGGGTCATTCCTTAAACTGGGAATTTTATACGACTTTTTCGATGTGGATGAACCCGGGAATAAAGACAATATTTTCATTGGACTAAACTACGGCTTTGCCTTTCAGGAGCATGGCAGCAACAGTTTCATCATTGAGAACAATTACTGGGATGATTATCATGGCTCTATGAGTAAATATGTCATCAACAATCACTGGATTGAATTACTGGCAGGACCGAGGACTGAGCTGTTGAAGAACTTATACATGGGCTGGACGCTCAACCTGAGAGTGAAAATAATGGAAAATAATTCCCGGGTACTGGAACCTTACTCTATACCGGGATACGGGAACGGTGATAACAATTTAAATCTGGGTTTCTCGTATTCTCTTGAATATTTTATCCCCTGGGGTAAATAAGGGTGAAGGACATCCTGACCTCAAAGGGAATTTGATAAATGTAGCCGACAGACAAAATAATGAATGAGTGTGGTATAAAAAGCATATTTTTGTCAAAATCGAGGCGTTTTTAATTTTTGTACCGGAGTTAACTCATTGTAAATGAGGATGCAAAATTTTAAAACAACACTGAGTTTAGCAATAAAGATGCTTTTTAGAGCGGGCTCATGAATCATCTTGTATCTCGTATCTCGTATCTTATATCTAAAAATCTAACGATTCCTCTATGAGCCTTAATAAAAAAATAGCCATATTCTGTGCTTCCAGTCCTAAGGTACCAGAGAAATATTTCATGGCAGCCCGCAGCGTGTCAGCCTCCCTTGTAAAAGCCGGTTATGGTATTATCTACGGTGGCGGAGCAGTTGGTCTGATGGGTGCAGTCGCCGACGAAGCACTGAAACTTAACGGGTCGATTACCGGCATAATTCCGCGATTCATGGTTGACGTGGAGTGGGAGCATAAGGATGTGCAAGACATGATACATGTGGAAACCATGCACAAACGTAAAGAATTGATGGTGCAACGCAGTTCAGGCATAGTCGCCCTCCCCGGCGGTACCGGCACTTTGGAGGAACTTTTCGAAGTATTATCGCTTAAAAAACTGGGACAATATCCCCATCCCATCATCGTACTTAATACCGACGGCTTCTACAACGGGTTGCTGCAATTAACCGCGAAAATGGTCAAAGAAAAATTTATGCGCCCTGTTCATAACGAAATGTGGAACATTGTTGACCGTCCCGAAGATGTGGTACCTGCCATAGAAAATGCAAAACCATGGGGGAAAGATTCTATCCGGTTTGCGGCGGTTTAATTTCTCAGCGCCAAACAAAAACATATCCCCCAAAAATATTATATTTTTGCATTTCAATACCGTTTCTATGAAGAACAACCTGCATCCTGCATATATGCCTTTTGTTCCGCAACAGGACACTGCCTTGAATATCCTTCGTCCTGCCGTTGACGTACCACAAGACATCGAGCTCAAAGTGGAACGGCCAAAAATAAAGGTTCTGTCAGAAGAAGATCCTGTCCACGCCCGGACTGAACAAGAGCAGATCAGAGAGGTTACAACCAAAGTGACGGAAGAGCCCGAAAAAACTGGTACCCAACCTGCGCAAGCAAATTATCCGGATACTCTCGATTACATACTTATCTCCGACTGGAAATCATCGGGATTTGCAAAGCAGCTTTGGTCCTCAGCATCCAACGATTCTGTCTGCTTGTTGCAATCTGTTATGAAGTCAGGTAACATAATTGAGCACGAAGAAGGCAGAGAAGAAACAAAGGAGGTTATTGCCGAAACAAAATCCGACACCGCTGTTTTTGGCAAAAAAACCATTGAGGCGTTAAAAGAAACTACTCCTGTCGGGGAGGAGAAACTTCCGACTTCACAGGAACAAAACAGCGACCTGCTTTCTGTTACCTGGTTTATAACAACCATTATTATCATGGTTGCAGTCACCGGTATCATCCGTTTCAGATGGCAAAAATATCTGACAAATGTTTTTAATGCAATCGCCTTTACAAATGTGGCCAATACCCTTCAATCCACTTCTTCACGCAGTGAAAAACCTGCTTCAATATGGCTGGGATTTTTATTCTATGCCAATTTCTCGCTGTTTTTATATGAGTTCATGATTTTGACCGATCGCAGTTTCTTCGATATTTCAGGTTGGAAACTCTGGCTCACACTTTTCGGATTTCTGCTTGTAATTTTCACCCTGAAAATAATCGTTTACCAGTTCATCGGATGGGTTTTCAGAGTACAGGATCGAACAAAGGAATATTTATCTCAGTCATCGGTAATGAGCAAAGCTTATGGTGTTATTTTGCTGCCCCTGATTGCTCTTTTCCCGTTTTTGGAACCCGAAACACGGCATTTTGTTCCGAAAATCGGTTTTTCTGTTTTTATTTTGCTGTATCTAATACAGATAGCAAGAGGTATACAGGCAAATTTAAGGGATGCACTTTCAGGTTATTACATTATTTTGTACCTTTGTGCCCTGGAAATTTTACCCTTGTCAATACTGTATAAGGTGCTGTTTTATTGACCTGGTACTGGAATGGTTTCTGGTTTTGTTGAACTAAAACTTAAGCAAATTGAAGATCAAAAAAATTCTGGTTTCGCAGCCTAAACCGTCAACGCCAAAATCCCCATATTTCGACCTGTCTGAGAAGAACAATGTGAAGATTGATTTCAGGCCATTCATTCAGGTTGAAGGGGTATCTTCCAAAGAATTCAGACAACAGAAGATCAATATTCTCGACCACAATGCGGTAATTTTCACAAGCCGTACGGCCATCGACCATTTCTTCAGAATATGTGAAGAAACCCGGGTAACAGTTCCCGACGACATGAAGTACTTTTGTATTTCAGAAGCCACTGCTTTCTATCTGCAAAAGTATATCGTGTACAGAAAGCGAAAAATCTTCCACTCTACCGGGAAATTTCCGGATTTGGTGGAAGTGATAAAAAAGCATAAACAGGAAAAGTTTCTGGTGCCGCTTTCCGACATCCACAAACCTGAAATACCCAACCTTCTGACAAAGGCCAAAGTCAAGTTCACCAAAGCCATTTTATACAGGACGGTGAGCAGCGACTTAAGCGATCTGAAAGACATTGATTATGATGTTTTGGTCTTTTTCAGCCCATCGGGAATAAAGTCGTTGTTGCAGAATTTCCCTGATTTCAAACAAAACGATACGCTTATTGCTTCGTTTGGCCCTGCAACAGCCAAGGCCGTTAAAGAGGCCGGATTGCGGCTCGACATCCAGGCACCCATGCCGCAGGCACCATCCATGACAGCAGCTTTGGAGATGTACATCAAGAAGCATAACAAAAAGTAGTGCATCATAAGGTCCGCCTACGGGCATTTATGGTTATAAGGGAAGAACTAAGCCGGGAGCTGAAGAATTATGTTGATTTTTAAGCAGTAGTGCCTTCCCGGCTATTTTCACTACAGGCTTTTTTCTGTACTACTTTGCCAGGCGATATCCCTGCTCAAAATAACTAATTTCAGGTATGCATCGATCAGGTTTCACTTTCGGGAAAAACGAAAAGCTGTGCAGTCGTAAAATCATCGACCAGCTCTTTCTAAAAGGTGAAACCTTTCTGGCATATCCGTTGCGTATCCGGTTTTTGCCCACAGAACTTCCCGGGGATGTTCCGGTTCAGGTAATGTTTCAGGTTTCGAAAAAACGGTTTAAACAGGCTGTAAAACGAAACCTTCTGAAACGTCGTATGCGTGAATCCTATCGTTTAAACAAACCCTGCTTCATCCGTGTTTTTCAGGAAAGAAATCTTCAAATTGCAGTTGCCTTTTTGTACATTGCTGAAAAAGAGCTGGATTATCATACCATTGAAAAAGGGATGAAGAAAGCGCTGTTGCAATTGATTGAAAAAACCGAGGGATATGGAAATACTTCGCAAAATATATAAGGGAATCAGAAAATTACTGATATTCATTCTGATCATACCGGTCAAATTTTACCAATGGGTAATCTCTCCTATGACAGGCCCATCATGCCGGTATACACCCACATGTTCGGTTTACTCAATACAGGCCTTGAAAAAGCATGGCCCATTCAAAGGATTGTGGCTGGCTACCAAACGTATCTTATCCTGCAATCCGTGGGGCGGTAGCGGATATGATCCGGTGCCATAAAAATTTCTATCTTTACGCTTAAACAATCGAGCCCGTGAAAGTTCTGCACATCAATAAAAGCGACCAGACAGGTGGTGCTGCTTTGGCAGCCTTAAGATTGCTTGACGCGCTCAGGGAAAACGGCACGGATGCCAAGATGCTTGTCTTGCAGTCCGAAGGAGAACATCCCGGCATTACACCTTTTATTAAGTCGCGTGCAGGGCAAATTCTCCAACAATTAAAATTCGCGGCAGAAGTATTCGCCTTCGTCAGGGATGAGAAAAACCGGGAAAAAAGATTTGCTTTCTCGTCCGGCCGTTTCGGATATGATATCAGCCGTCATCCGCTGGTCAGAGATGCCGATGTTCTTCACCTTCACTGGATTAACCAGGGATTCTTATCACTTCATGGATTAAAAAAACTTATACAGACCGGCAAACCGGTTATCTGGACCTTACACGACATGTGGCCTTTTACCGGAGGATGTCATTATCCGGGTAGTTGTGGTGGATTCACATCTGCCTGCGGAAACTGTCCTCTCCTCAAATCACCGGGAGAGAACGATTTATCGGCACACCAGCATGTGCTGAAAGAGAAGATGTATGCCGATGCTGCCATTACGTTTGTTGGCTGCAGCAATTGGATGAAAGAGATGGCCGAAAAAAGTTCGTTGGTTCGCAAAGACCTTAAACATTCGGTTCGCCAGGTCTTTAATCCCGTCGATGTCAATATTTTCAGCCCGGCAAATAAAGAAGAAGTCAGAAAACAGCTTGGACTACCGTTAAATAAAAAACTTGTTCTCTTTGGAGCAGCAAATGTTTTTGACCCGAGGAAAGGAGCCAATTTGCTGCTTCGCGCCCTGAAAAATCTGAATGCAACACGTCCTCATCTGCGAAAAGAGATAGAGCTGGTGGTATTCGGCAAAAAGGTTGAAGCCTTTCAGTGGCAATCTCCTTTTCTGATGCATACCTTCGACGTTGTAACCGGTCAGGCGAACATGGCCCGTCTTTATCAGGCCGCCGACGTTTTCGTGCTGCCTTCTATGCAGGATAACCTGCCCAATACCGTGGTAGAATCACTGGCATGCGGTACACCGGTTGTTGCTTTTAATATCGGTGGTGTCCCGGAAATGGTAAAACATCAGGAAAATGGTTTTCTGGCAGCTCCCGACAAGTGGAAAAACCTCGGTGAAGGCATTCTGTATATTCTGGACAACCATGAGGAATTGGCCTCTAATGCCAGAGAATTCGCAGTGAATAATTTTTCGCCGGAAATAGTGGCCTCAAAATACACAGCAATCTATAACTCGATACTTAACCAGGTCTCTTCATAAAATCCCTTTTACATGGATGAGTCTTTCCCTACAATTTTTTGATTCACTTACCGTAAGAAATATTGAAAACAAACTTGAGTGCAGTATAAAAAGCATATTTTTGTCTAAATCAAGGCGTTCTAAATTTTTGTACCGGAGTTAACTTGTTGTTAATGAGGATGCAAAAATTTAAAACAACAACGAGTTTGGCAACAAAGATGCTTTTTAGACCGGACTCAAACTTAATATCCGAATTTATGCAACAACCCCGCGTAAGTATCATCACCGTTGTGTACAACAGCGTCACTACCATTGAGGCCACCATCAAATCTGTTCTGGCACTTACCTACTCAAATGTGGAATACATTGTGGTAGATGGTGGCAGTACTGATGGTACCATCGACCTAATAAAAAAATACGAACAACAGATATCTCGTTGGACGAGCGGTCCCGACGCCGGTCTGTATGATGCCATGAATAAAGGAATGGAAATGAGCTCAGGAGATTATTTCTGGTTCATAAACTCTGGTGACGAACCCGCATCTCCCGATGTGCTGGACAAAGTTTTTTCCGGTAATTCAACTGCAGACGTCTATTATGGCGAAACCATGCTCATTGATGAAGCGGGCAATGAGATAGGATTACGGCGCCATTCGCCTCCTGATCATTTAAGCTGGCGCGATTTCAGGCGAGGAATGCTCGTCAGTCATCAATCGTTTATTGCATCCGGAAAAGTAGCCGGAAAATACGATTTAAGCTATCGTTTCTCAGCCGACTATGAGTGGTGCCTGCATGCACTTAAACATGCTTCCGAAATCAGAAATACCGGTCTTATTTTGTCAAAATTCAGGGAAGGAGGAATGACCAGACAAAATATTATTCCGGGACTGAAAGAACGTTTCAGAATAATGGTCAAAAATTTTGGTTTGGGTTCTACTATTCTGGCGCATTTTGTAATTGCCCCGAAATTTTTCCGGTACTGGATGCAAAACCGCAGGTTTTAGGCTTTTTCTCCGCTACGAAACTTTCCCGTTTTCTTTTTCCGACGGACGGTAAATATAAACCACCCCATATTCCGATGCTTTCTTTCGCTTTTTTTCGGGTTCCAAATCGGCGAACCGGGCTTCTACTTCGTTCCAGATATTTCCAATCAGTTTGTCGGCTGTTTCTCTTTCTGCTGCAACTTTTTCCTGTATTTTCCGGGAAGTTTTGACCAGATCCTTGTGGAAATCATAATTTTCCAGAAATTGCTCGAAATGCACCTTAACCATCGCGATGGTAGGGTTAAAAACACGTGAACCGCCTCGTACTATTCTTTCTTCCTCACCTTTAATAACTTTTCGGCCCCATTCGATAAGTTGTTGCTCGGTATTAATTTCGGGAATGGTCCTGTCGTCCTCGGGAAGACCATAAAAAGCTCTGACCCCGGGTTTAAACTCTCCCCTGGTAATAGCCATATTGACGACCTGAAGAAAATGAGAAAGATACATTCTTGCCACCCGGAAATGTTCCGCCAGCGACTTCCCGAATTTTGCCTGGCGGTCTTTGCTGAACTGGTACTGCTGAATCACTTGTTCATATTGAGGGACAAAAGCTTTTACATCAAAAAGCAATTTCTGGGAAAAAGCGAGGTCCATAGGTGCCAGTCGGGCACCTTTTTCCTGTGCGGTTTTCAGAGCCCTGAGCCGGGCCTGGTCGGTGTTGGGAAGTCGTCTGTATGGCATGTTCTTATCATTTCATGGGGCATGAAGTTAAATAAAAGTTTAACCAATTACAATACAAAGAGATAATCATGTTTCAGACGCCTCAGCAAAAGCACCCCCGGAAAATTCTGGTCAGGCTGCGACAAGCTGTGACAAGTTATGTTGTTACTTGTCACCGCTTGTTCCCCTTTAGAAAATATGAAGTTAGTCCTGTATCCCGGCTTTCAGAAATTCACGGTTAAGCCGCGCAATATTGGCAAGAGAAATACTTTTTGGACATTCCACTTCACAAGCACCTGTGTTGGTACAATTTCCAAATCCCAGTTCGTCCATTTTAGCCACCATGTTTTTGGCACGCCGTGCAGCTTCTACACGTCCCTGCGGTAGCAAGGCCAACTGGCTTACCTTGGCCGAAACAAACAGCATGGCAGATCCGTTCTTACAGGCCGCCACGCAAGCTCCGCATCCAATACAGGAGGCGGCATCCATGGCCTCATCAGCATCTTTTTTCGGAATGGGAATGGCGTTAGCATCGGGAACGCCTCCTGTATTAACAGAAATGTAACCGCCGGCAGCAATAATTTTGTCGAATGCATTACGGTCGACAATCAGATCCTTGATAACCGGAAAACCGGCCGAACGCCAGGGTTCCACAGTGATGGTCTCTCCATCTTTAAACTTACGCATGTGCAACTGGCAGGTCGTTACATCGTCGTCGGGCCCGTGAGGCCGGCCATTGATATAAAGCGAACACATACCACAAATACCTTCCCGGCAGTCGTGGTCAAAGGCAACCGGCTCTTTCCCTTCGTTTATCAATTTTTCGTTGAGGATGTCAAGCATCTCTAGAAAAGAACTATCGGTAGATATGTTGTTGAGCTCATAAGTTTCGAACCGGCCTTTTGCTTTAGGTCCGGCCTGGCGCCAAACTTTGAGTTTGATATTGATTGTTGTTTCCATGATAAATTCTTCATTTAGTTACAATACTCCGTTAAGCTTTTGCAATAAACTTGATATCAATTGTTTATAAATCAATGGGTGTTCGTATAAAAATTCAGATTTTCAAAATGTTACAAAATTCATCTTACCTCTGATATCTAAAAATCGAAAGGCTTATTGAAGTTATACACTCTTGTTATTTGTAATTCCGCTGTACCAGTTTCACAACTTCAAATGTCAGGTCTTCCTTATGCAGTTCGGGTTCCTGATCTTCGCCCTTGTATTCCCAGCAGGCGGTATAAGCGAATTGGTCGTCCCGACGAAGCGCCTCACCGTCTTCGGTTTGATATTCTTCACGGAAATGTCCGCCACACGATTCTTCGCGGTGCAGGGCATCACGAGCCATGAGCTCTCCTATCTCAATGAAATCGGCCAGCCGGCCTGCCTTCTCCAATTCTGCATTCATATCTTCGGAAGAACCCGGGATACGCACATTGGTCCAGAACTCTTTCTTGATGGCTTGTATCTTTTCGATGGCCTGCTGCAGTCCTTCTTTGTTACGAGCCATGCCGACAAAGTCCCACATAACCAGTCCCAACTCTTTATGAATACTATCGACCGAACGTTTACCATGAATGCTCATAATCTTATCCAGCCGTTCTTTGGCAGATTTCTCAGCATCTTCAAATTCCTTCTCTTCGGTTGTCATACGTGGCGTGGAAATATCATCGGCGAGATAGTTCTGAATGGTATATGGCAGCACAAAATAACCGTCGGCCAGCCCCTGCATAAGCGCCGATGCTCCCAAACGGTTGGCTCCGTGATCAGAGAAATTGGCTTCCCCGGCACAGAACAAACCCGGAACGGTAGTCTGCAATTCATAATCTACCCAGATGCCACCCATGGTATAGTGGATAGCCGGATATATCATCATCGGGGTTTCATAAGGATTGTCGTCCACAATCTTTTCGTACATCTGGAAAAGGTTCCCATAACGAGCTTCAATGACATCACGTCCCAACCGGTCGATGGCTGACTGAAAGTCGAGATATACAGCCAGCCCTGTCGGGCCGACCCCGTAACCCGCATCGCAGCGCTCTTTGGCAGCACGTGAAGCAACGTCACGCGGAACAAGGTTCCCGAATGCAGGATAGCGTCGTTCCAGGTAATAATCGCGGTCTTCTTCCGCAATTTCAGTTGGCTTCAGCTTGCCGGCACGAATGGCTTCGGCATCTTCCTTTTTCTTTGGTACCCATATACGACCATCGTTACGCAATGATTCCGACATCAGTGTAAGCTTACTCTGAAATTCACCATGAACAGGAATACATGTCGGGTGAATCTGCGCGAAACAGGGATTGGCAAACATGGCGCCTTTTTTATAAGCTTTCCAGGCTGCCGAGCCGTTGGACCCCATGGCATTGGTTGAAAGGAAGAAGGTGTTTCCATAACCCCCGGTGGCAAGAACAACAGCATGCCCGAAATGACGCTCCAGTTTACCGGTCACAAGATTGCGTGAAATAATGCCGCGAGCCTTCCCGTCAACGATCACAATCTCCACCATTTCATTCCGGGTATAAAGCTTCACACTACCGGTATGCACCTGGCGCATAAGTGCCTGATAAGCTCCCAGCAGAAGTTGCTGACCGGTTTGTCCTTTGGCATAGAAAGTACGACTCACCTGAGCTCCGCCAAAAGAACGGTTGTCGAGTAACCCTCCATACTCACGGGCGAAAGGGACACCTTGTGCCACGCACTGGTCGATGATGTTGTTACTAACCTGCGCCAGGCGATAAACATTGGCCTCACGGGCCCGGTAGTCGCCACCTTTTACAGTATCATAAAACAAGCGGTAAACAGAGTCTCCGTCGTTGGGATAATTCTTCGCGGCATTGATACCACCTTGTGCGGCAATGGAGTGCGCACGACGAGGTGAATCCTGTATGGTGAACACTTTAACATTGAACCCCATCTCACTAAATGATGCAGCTGCTGAGGCGCCGGCCAGACCGGTTCCTACAACAATAATGTCGAGTTTCCTTTTGTTGGCCGGATTGACCAGTTTTTGGTTCGCTTTATAGTTGTCCCATTTCTGAGCGAGAGGCCCTTCGGGAATTTTTGCATCTAATTTTACCATGATCTTTCAGTATTTTTTAATTAGTGACTGTTCATAAAATGCCATTTACTGTGTTACGCTTGTCCGAAAATTACACATCCCAAAGTAGCTTTTGTAAGGTTTTTTCAAAAAAACCAACGAAAAGCACATTCAGGGTTCCGTGTTTTCGAACTTCACAAGTCTTGCAACCGGTAGTTTCTGAACAGACACGCATCTTGTAAAAAATTTTTGCGGATTTATAGACAAGCACTAACTAGGCTGATAAAACAAGTATTGAAGAACGGCAATAGAAGAAAAGCCGATTCCTATGATCCAGGCAAAAATATTACCCAATACGGACAGTCTTTTTCTCCATATCCGGTTGCTGAAGCCGATGGTTTGAAATGCCGACCAGAAACCGTGTGAAAGATGAATGGCAAGCCCGACAGAACCAATAACATAAACCACTACAATCCAAAGATAACCTAAAGTGGCATTAACCAGTGCATAAGCATTTTCCACTTCCGTCGGAACGCCGGCTATGTCCACCGTGGTGTGTTCAAGCAAAGGATCGCCGGTGAGCCTCATTTTCACCCAAAAATTGGCAAGGTGAAGCACCAGGAAAGCAGCAACGGTGATACCCAGAACAAGCATGTTCTGAGATGCCCAGGTCACACCCGTAGTCTTTTTCCCCGACGCATAACGGGCAGGCCCACGGGCCTTACGATTTTCAAGGGTGAGCTTCACTCCATAGAGAATGTGGACAATAAATCCAATTGCCAGCAATGGTTCAATAACACGAACTGCCGGATTGGTTGCCATGAAATGTGCTCCAGCGTTAAACAGGTCGCCACCATCCGGCACCAGAAGAAATGAGTTCACAGTAAGGTGAACGATAAGGAACAAAATCAGAAAAAGTCCTGATATGCTCATCAACAACTTTTTCCCAATTGAAGAACCTAATGTACTACTCATAAATCCATTAATTTTATTAGTATCTTGTTTGTCTTACATACATATCCCGTCCGGGAGTTTTAAGCTGCAAAGGTAGATGCTACGATTCTTATTCGCTAAGAAAATTAAAGAAATTGTTCTTTATTTATAACTAATCTAATTTGCACCTTTAAAAATGCACTTTCCCGAAGCAAATTTTCACAGTTTTATAAACCATTTTAACAATTTTCGCCTTTTCATATTTGCACTATTACAAAAGTAGGATAAATAGTTGCATTTTGTTTAAAACAGATGCCTGTTTTACAGCATAAATCCAGAGACTATTTCGAAATGTCCAAAAGTTTTATATTTTTGTTCACAAATAATCGAAAATCAGACATTAACCAACACGTATTGCCATGGAAGATGATGTTCAAATACTGATCGAAAGCACAAAAGAAAAAATGCAAAAGGCCATCGATCATCTCGACCACGAGCTGGGTAAAATACGCGCCGGCAAAGCCAATCCCCGCATGCTTGACGATGTAATGGTTGAATACTACGGAACCATGACCCCTCTTCAACAGGTGGCCAGCATTAATACACCCGACCCGCGCACCATTGCTATTCAGCCATGGGAAAAAGGGATGATCCAGCCCATTGAAAAGGCCATTATGAATGCCAATCTTGGACTCAATCCCGACAATAACGGCGAAATTGTCCGGATTAACGTCCCCCCTTTAACTGAAGAACGCAGGCAGGACCTGGTTAAACATGTGAAGAAAGAAGGAGAAGAAGCACGCATCAGCATCCGTAATGCACGACGCGAGACCAACGATGAACTTAAAAAACTGAAAAAGGACGGTCTACCCGAAGACATGGAGAAAGATGCTGAAGACCAGGTTCAGAAACTGACCGACAAGTTCACAAAAAAGGTCGAAGAAATGCTTGAGAAAAAGGAAAAAGATATTATGACCGTTTAGGACGGCTTATTGTTATAAAAACCGGATATCAGTTGCAAAAAATATTTGAGCCCAGTCTAAAAAGCATCTTTGTTGCCAAACTCGTTATTGTTTTAAATTTTTGTATCCTCATTAACAACAAGTTAACTCCGGTACAAAAATTTAAAACGCCTTGATTTTGACAAAAATATGCTTCTTATACTGCACTCATATTTGCTTACGGATATCCGGTTTTTTTTATCCCGGGCTTGCTATTTCAGCAATTCCGGGAATCAGACTTTCTGGGAGAGCTTTTTCTTAACGTATTCCTCGGTCTTTTCGATGCGTTTTTTACGCTCTACCTCCATGAGTGAAATCTCATTTTTGTTTTGCTCTTTCATAGCAGTCAAAGTACGTACCATCAGATTTATAGTTCCAAGTGCCTGATTGATTCTTGAAAGCATTTTCTTTGTTTTGGATTCAACGAGCCAGTCCTGCATCATGTCGTCAATCAATCCTTCCACAAACCCGTCTGCTATTTTATTAAGTATAAGTATATCGCGGGTCGAGAAAAACGGCTCGGCAAGAATGGAAAAACATGACATCAGACTTTCGGCAGCCGGCATAACCTCAAAAGCTCTGTCAATGCCGCCGGGCTGAATTTTATCATATTGTATCTTACGGGAGAAAAACATTTCCCAGGAACCCCAGTTCTCTTCCTGCTTCAGATTTTTAACGGCGCCATAAAGCCGTTGTTGTAACTCTTCACCCAACTTGAGTAACATATCCAGAACTGACGAACGGGCTTTCACTTCCCCTGCTTTCTCAACAAAATGCAGCAAAGTAGATACTTCCTGATAGAAATACTTGTCCATAGTGGATTCCTTGATATTACGGACAAGAATACGTAAACTGCGTATTTCTCGTTTGGATTTAACCTCGGGTTTTATTCGTTTCATCTCATCGGAAAACACCCTGATGCTTTCGGGAAAAGACTTCAACAGCAAATACATCTGAATAAAACTACGCCTCTTCTTATCGTTCTCATTCTCCTGATTCTCAAAAACCACATAGAACAATGACTTTAATCCCGGAATTTGGTCAAGGTCGGTCGAAGATAAATGCGGAAACGAAAATTTAGAAAAGGCGGTGTTCGTTTTTTTCTGTTCCCTGATTTGGTCTTTTCGGAATTTTTCCAGCATTTCATAATAATTCTGGAGCGTTTCCTGTCTCAAAATTTCTCTTTGAGCTTCTGTAATCTGATCTGCAATCCCCTGAAACATGATTTTTTAGATTTAGAAAGTTTAAAGCTAATACTCCGGTAAGGGTTATCAGTTATCGGGGGGGCGGGGCTAATCAATACGAATTACACTTTAACTGTTTATTGATAACAATCATCATTTTGTTAGATCGATGAAACGAGCATGGCAAGGTTTGTCCCAAAAGAACATGTATAAAACTCAATCATGCGAGTTCCATCAGACCAATGACTTAGACTTATTTTATACTGATGAAACGAGCATGGCAAGGTTTGTCACAAAAGAATATGTATAAGTTCTTGCATGCGAGTTCCATCCGGCCTTAATAAATAAATTTTATACGAATAAATGAAATTGTTAGTTTATCTAACATAATAGTTAGCTGTAATTCTTTCCGGCCCTAAATATAAACAAATAAGCAATTAATCAATCATTTATTTTGATTTTTATTATTTTTGAGATGATGGAGAACATTTTGTGACCTGCGAAAAGCGCGAAACAGAAAAGCGAATTCTATGGCCTGCTTCTTCAACACCGGGCCGGCACATCATCAACCGGCTAAGCATAATAGGCAGTAATCCGTCGGTTTCAGGATTTGGAACCTTCAGCTCATCAATGTCAGCAGACGAACGGAAAACACTGTTATACATCTGTCAAAATAGCCTGCAAAATTCTGCATAATTAATTCCAAATTTCTAAATTTATAGAATTAAAGAAAAGAACAAATATGCTACCATCTTTCATTCTTAAAAACGGTCGGATTTTTGACGGAAGGTCTTTTCTCTCACCGGGATTTTCTGTAGTTGTTAAACCGCCACACATTCTTGGCATAACCACACATCCCCCAACACATTTACCATCCATCGACTTACAGGGGAAGGTGATTGCACCAGGATATATCGATCTCCAGGTCAACGGTGGCGGAGGGAAGTATGCCTCGTTGGATCCATCGGAAAAGTCATTCCGCCAAATACTGAACACCCATCTGGCACACGGAACCACGTCATTGCTTCTGACCATCATAACTTCAGCTACCGATACAAGGAAAAATGCCATCGAGACCATACGCAAAATAATGGCAAAAGAGCAATCATTGCTCATGGGCGGACACCTCGAGGGCCCCTTCCTGAATCCCTCTAAAAAGGGGGCTCACCATGAACCATGGCTACAACCGGCAACGCCCTCATTGTTAAAAGAAATAACAGGCGAAGGGCGCGAAGTTATTAAAGCCATCACTGTGTCTCCCGAGTTGTTCACCTCAGGAAACATGGATGCTCTGATGGAAACCGGATGGATTTTGTCGGCCGGTCATTCTAATGCATCCTACGAAACAGCGATGTCATTCTTCGATCATGGCGGACGGATGGCGACCCATCTGTATAACACCATGTCGCCAATATCAGGAAGAGAACCGGGCATCATTACCGCTATCTTCGAACATCCTAGTGCACGGGCAGGCGTAATTGCCGACGGCCACCATGTGCATCCGGCAGCCATCCGCCTGGCTCACCGCGTCATGGGCGACCGCTTGTTCCTGATTTCCGATGCAACGTTTCTGGGACAAAAAGACGGTGAGGTTTATTTCGGCCCCACCACTTTCAGGATGAAAAACGGCATCTGTTACAACCAGGAAGGCAAGCTGGCCGGTTCCTCCATTTCGATCGCACAAGCCGTACAGTATTGCATCAAAGAGGTCGGATTGCCAGAAGCAGAAACATTACGCATGGCCTCCTTCACTCCGGCTGCCGTTATGGGACAAACACACCGCATAGGACGCATAGGCAAAGGTGTCCTGGCCAATATGGTTGTTTTGAACGACGACTGGATGCCTGAAACGGTTTACTATGAAGGAGAAGAAGTTGAGGCTTAACACGGCTGACCCAAATGAGTGTCTGTTCAGAAAGTGCCGGTTAAAACAACCCGTGTATCTTGCTGTCCACTTTGTCAATCACACCGCTCAGATTACTTTTTTCTTTAATGAAATCGTTCTTGTCAACATCAACAATGAGCAAATTGGACGCTTTGTAACTACGTATCCATCCCTCGTAGCGTTCATTCAGGCGCCGCAGGTAATCCAGGCGTATAGACGATTCGTAAGGACGTCCCCGCATCTCGATTTGCCGGACAAGGGTGGGTACAGAAGCCCGCAGATAGATCAGGAGGTCGGGGGGTGCTATCAAACTGCTCATAAGATCAAAAAGTCCGCTATAATTTTCATAATCGCGAGGACTCATAAGTCCCATATCGTGCAAATTGGCCGCAAAAATAACCGAATCTTCATAGATGGTACGATCCTGGATGACACTTTTGTTACCTTCCCTGATTTTTACGATTTGAGAGAAACGGCTTTTCAGAAAATAGACCTGAAGATTGAACGACCATCGCTTCATATCGTTATAAAAATCGGCCAGGTAAGGATTTTCTTCCACCTCTTCGTAATGGACCTCCCAACCGTAATGATTGGCCAGTAATCCGGCCAGAGTGGTTTTTCCCGATCCGATGTTCCCGGCAATAGCAACATGCATAGCAATACCTTTTTACTGATTCAGCTTTAAAAGATCATCCAGATAATCGCGATTGTTCGATAACCGGGGCACTTTATTTTGTCCTCCCAGTTTATTCCTCGACTTCATCCAGTCAAAAAACAAGCCTTCGCGTGCCACAACAATATCGGGCGGATCGAGGGTAATGCTTTTGTAACGTTTGGCTTCATAATCGCTGTTAACATCCTGCAATGCTTTATCGAGCACTTCCCTGAACTTATCAACAGAATCGGGGTGCTTCTCAAATTCAATAATCCATTGATGAGCCCCTTTACTACCCGTGCTCATATATAACGGTCCTGCAGTGTATTCCCTGATAACCGCGCCCGTAGCTTTACAGGCAGCATCCAGCGCCCTGGTGGCATTGTCAATAATAACTTCTTCGCCAAAAGCATTAATAAAATGCTTAGTTCGACCCGAAATGATAAATTTAAAGGGATAGCGATGGGTAAACCTTACCGTATCACCTATCATATACCGCCACAATCCGCCATTTGTTGATATAATGATTGCATAATCCTTATTGAGTTCCACCTCATCCAAAACCAATGTTTTGGGATTCTCTTTCCCCAACTCTCCCATTGGCATAAATTCATAAAAAATACCATAATCGAGCATCAAGAGCATCGAAGAAGAAGCCGGATCATCCTGTATTCCGAAAAATCCTTCCGAGGCATTATACGTTTCCATATAATGCATCTCTTCGGACGGAATTAATTCTTTATACTGTTCCCGGTAAGGTGTAAAATTAATCCCGCCGTGGATAAAGAGTTCCAGATTGGGCCATATCTCCAGTAAATTTTTCCTGCCCGTAGTTTTCAGAATATGCTTGATCAAAACCAAAAACCAGGAAGGAACACCCGCGAGAGAAGTTACATTTTCTTTAATGGTAACCTTAGTAATCTTCTTCAGCTTTTCTTCCCACTCCTCCATCAGCGCAACATCAGACCCCGGCGTTTTGAAAAACTGGGTCCAGAATGGCAGGTTTTCAATCAGTATTGCCGAAAGGTCGCCGTAATAAGAATCGTTGCTGAAATGGTTGATCTGATGACTGCCGCCCAGCGTGAGCGTTTTGCCTGAAAAAACCTGATTATCCGGGTAATTGTCGTTATATATGGCAAGCACATCCCTTCCGCCACGAAAATGACATGCCTCCAAAGCTTCTTTGGTCACAGGAATAAACTTACTTTTAGATGAAGTCGTGCCGGAAGATTTGGCAAACCAGCGGGTGACGCCCGGCCAAAGCACATCTTTTTCTCCGTGTCGCAATCGTTCTACATACGGTTCGAACTCCTCATAGCCCTGAACGGGCACTCTCTCCTGGTACTGATCAATCTTGCGGATAGAAGAGTAATCGTATTGCCTGCCCCATTCGGTTTGGCGTGCTTCTTCAATCAGGGAGAAAAAGACCGATTCCTGTACCTCCATGGGTGCTTTCCTGAACAGATCGATCTGTGACAAACGACGGGCATTAAAAAGCCCTACAATACTGGATATAATTGGCATTTCCTTATCTTTTCAAAAATTCACTACTCTGAGGTTTACAAGTCCCACGCATCTGATTTTTGTTGTTATGACATTGCTCCGGGCATTATTCAGCCACATATTCTTTAAAAACCGGCTTTCGTTTTAAAAGCCTGGACCCAAAAACACTATTTTTGCGAAAGTTGAAATCCAGCTAACCTTTGAACTCAAAAATGACAATAAAAAACTACCCGCAACAAAAAGGTCGCCAAAAAAGAGCCTTTTAGAAGTGGACTCATCTATTGTTTTGACCGTAAATATAAATAATTTTGTTCCAATCAATAATTTAATAGATCGTCAGATTTTCAGATAAAACTATGAGCTATTTCGACATTATTGCCGGTATTTTTCTGATCCTTGCCGCACTGAAAGGTTTAAAAAACGGATTTATCAAAGAACTGGCAGGCCTGGCAGCATTAATTCTGGGAATAATTTTCGCAGTCCGGCTTTCTGATGTTACGGAACGTTTCCTCTCCGGGATATTTCATTCGCAATACATGGGAATTATTGCCTTTCTGGTTACCTTCGTTATTGTGGTGTTGATTATTCATCTTATTGCTTCATTATTACGAACACTTATTCATGCAGTAGCACTTGGAGCTTTTGACAGGATCTTTGGCCTTGTTTTCGGAATGTTGAAAACAACTTTCATCATCAGCATCCTTCTTTTGGGACTTAACGCTTTCGGCCTGGAGGAGAAAATTATTACACCAAAAGAACAGCAACGCTCAAAACTGTATCCCCCGGTAAAGAAGGCTGCTCCTCTTATCTTTGACCTCTTTGAAAGGGACCTCGAAGAATTGTTGAATCCGTCAGAAAACGGACAAAGTCCGGTAACCATTTAATTACTCAAGGCATGTTCATGAGCCCGGTCTAAAAAGCATCTTTGTTGCCAAACTCGTTGTTGTTTTAAATTTTTGTATCCTCATTAACAGCGAGTTAACTCCGGTACAAAAATTTAAAACGCCTTGATTTTGACAAAAATATGCATTTTATACCGCACTCATGTTCGTTAATTATTCTTATTTTTGCGCCTCTTGCAGGAAGCAACCTTAACAAACATGCAACAGCTCATTAGATTTTTTTGATGTTTGTTCCTGCTCTGCATATCAGACAACGCATGCAAACCCTGAAGTGCTGCATTTTAACAACTAAAACGAGGTGGACACGAGCATTTGATTTGCAATCTATTAAAAAAGATTAACGGAATATTAAACCATGAATTTTGTAGAAGAACTCAAGTGGAGGGGAATGATCCACGACATCATGCCCGGTACCGAAGAACAACTGGAGAAAGAGATGACCACAGCCTACGTGGGTATAGACCCTACGGCGGACTCGTTGCACATTGGCCATCTTGTTGGGGTTATGATGCTTCGGCATTTTCAGGCTGCCGGTCACAGACCAATTGTGTTGCTGGGCGGTGCCACGGGAATGATCGGCGATCCTTCTATGAAATCGCAGGAAAGAAACCTGCTTGATGAAGAGACGCTGCGTCATAACCAGAAATGCCTGAAAGAGCAACTCTCCAGGTTTTTGGATTTTGAAACCACTGAAGAGAACCGCGCCCTGATGGTAAACAATTACGACTGGATGAAAGATTTCACTTTTCTGGAATTTATTCGCGATGTAGGAAAGCACATCACCGTTAACTACATGATGGCCAAAGATTCCGTGAAAAAACGCCTGGGGAGTGATTCGCGCGAAGGGCTGTCATTTACTGAATTTACTTACCAATTAGTGCAAGGCTACGATTTTCTTCACCTGTACGAGGAGTATGATTGTAAATTGCAGATGGGTGGCTCCGACCAATGGGGAAATATCACCACCGGGACGGAACTCATTCGCAGAAAAACAGGCGGTGAAGCATTCGCGCTGACCTGTCCGCTTATTACCAAAGCCGACGGCGGAAAATTCGGGAAAACCGAATCGGGCAACGTCTGGCTCGATCCCGAACGTACAAGCCCATACGCTTTTTACCAGTTCTGGCTCAACGCTTCGGATGCAGATGCCGAAAAATACATCAAAATATTTACACTGATACCTCGCGACGAAATTGAAGCACTTATTGACGAACACAACGAAGCGCCCCATCAGCGAAAACTTCAGAAACGGCTTGCCGAAACTGTTACCCGCCTTGTGCATGGCGAAGAAGCCCTGCAGATAGCCATTGACGCATCACAGATACTTTTCGGGAAAAATGTTACCGACATCTTAAAAAAACTGGATGAAAGGACGCTCTTGTCTGTTTTCGAGGGAGTTCCCACATTCAGCATCAACAGAAAGGAACTTGATCCGGGCATCGGAATTATTGACCTTGTGGCCGAAAAAACCGAAGTGTTCCCCTCGAAAGGTGAAGCACGACGAACCATTAAAGGCGGCGGACTCGCTCTCAACAAAGAAAAAGTGACCAACGAAGAACTGATCGTGAAAACAACCGACTTGTTGAACAACAAATATCTTTTGGTACAAAAAGGTAAGAAAAACTACTTCCTGATAATAGCAGAATAGACCACTATGCGGGCAATTTGGAACCATCTCGGAGGATTAGGCAAGCTATTAATGACCTTAATGCTGGTTGTTACCAGTTTTTTCGTTTTCACATTGCTTGCACTGCTGGCAGCATTGCCTTTTACGGACGGACTTTCTCTCGCGGGTACAGAAGGGATGCCCCTGTCTGTTAATATGCTGCGGTATTTTCAGATTGTGCAAAGTTTTTCGGTGTTTATCATTCCTTCGTTACTGGCCGGCCTTTTCTTCTGGGGGCATCTGACGCGGGGAATTGGTTTTCGGAGGCCTTCTACCGGGCTGATTCTGATGAGTCTGGCCATAATTGTTTTGTCCCAACCGCTGGTGAGCTACCTGGGTATTTTAAACAGCAACATGCAACTGCCGGAGTTTTTAGGGGGCCTGGAACAATGGATGAAACAATCGGAAGAAAGCGCAACTGACATCATGTACAGCTTTCTGGATACCGACCAGCCGGGGGTCCTGCTAATCAACTTCATAATGATTGCCATATTACCGGCGATCGGCGAAGAGATGCTCTTCAGAGGGGTTTTGCAGCCCGTCTTCGGAGAATGGTTCAAAAACAAGCACGTTGCAGTATGGCTAACTGCTTTTCTGTTCAGCGCCATTCATCTGCAATTCTTCACATTCCTTCCGCGTTTTTTCCTCGGACTGGCTTTGGGGTATCTCATGCTCTTTGGGAAAAATCTCTGGTATCCGATTGCAGGGCATTTTGCGAACAATTTCATGTCGCTCATAATTTTTTATTATTACAGATATACCAACCCCGATATCAATCCCCTCCAAACCGGAACAGAAGATTTGACAACCGAATGGACCTTTGTGCTGCCATCCATAGCACTCGTGGGTTTTCTTTCCTGGAAATTTCACAAAATACGAAACGCTAAGGGATAAATTAAGCCGAAATATGGAAACAGAGCCAATGGTTAACAGATCGTTAAGTTTTTAAATGCAGAATGATCCATATAACCGTGGAATACTGTATTTTAACAGTCGAAACCTTTCTGTAACATACAACAGGTTCGCAGCACATTGTAAATAATTAACGAACTATTGAATCGTGAACGGGACAAGGAAACAGACCAGGTGATGCCGCATATAACGATTAGTATAAAACTAACCTGCCGGATACTTATCTACTGACTACTGACTAAAAACTACTGACTAATTTTTTATGCCCTGGAAGTACCAAACAGACCACGCGCTTGACTCGCCTGAAAGAACGCTTGTTCACCGAAAGATTCTGAAGAGCAAGAAATTCCTTCAAAATCTTTACAGGCAGTGGTATTCGCATTTCCTGAAAGAGATACCGGCTTTGCCTCCCGGAAAATTACTGGAACTGGGCAGTGGCGGTGGCTTCCTTAAAGAACTGGAACCCCGGGTCATCACTTCCGATGTACAGAAACTGCCAACCAACGACATGACCTTTTCAGCCCTGGAAATGCCTTTTGAAGATCAAAGCCTGGCAGCCATTTTCATGATCGATACCCTTCATCACCTTCCGGATGCTGCAAAGTTTTTTAATGAAGCTGAGAGAACCCTGATCCCCGGCGGTATCATAAAGATGATAGAACCTGCTAACACATTATGGGGAAGGTTCATATATAAAAACTTTCATCACGAAGCGTTCGATCCATCGGGCGACTGGACACTGCCGGATAAAGGACCTCTCTCTTCGGCCAACGGGGCTCTGCCCTGGATTATTTTCAGCCGCGACAGAGAAAAATTTAACGCTTCCTACCCGAACCTGGAAGTAGGCAGGATCACCTATACCAATCCATTACTTTATCTTGTGAGCGGAGGCTTCACCAGCAAACAACTGCTACCCGATTTTTTATACCGGCCTGTAGAAGTGATCGACCGGATGCTTCCCCTTCTTTCACCCTCAATGTCAATGTTTCAAATAATTACTGTAAAAAAAAAGATAGTCCGTTAAAACAAAGACTAAACATAAAAACATTATAATATAAGAACGCAAAGTTATTTATGAAAAATTAACGGTCTGTTTCATCAGTTCTGCAGGTAATTTATTGTCTGATAACCGGGAAAAATTGACGGAATGTAAAAATGATACCGGAAATTAATAAAAAAATAAAAAATGAACCAATTCGCTTAACAGAAGAATAAGATAAAAATATTAACTTGCATACAAGTTTTCCATAAGACCAATTAACCTGTTGTCGTATCAAACATCAATGAGTGCAGTATAAAAAGCATCTTTATTGCCAAACTCGTTGTTGTTTTAAATTTTTGCATCCTCATTAACAACAAGTTAACTCCGGCATAAAAAATTTAAAACGCCTTGATTTTGACAAAAATATGCTTTTTATAATGCACTCATCAGTTAAATTTAACCATGTCGAAAAACGATATTGGCCCGAGGTTAAATCTTTAAAATGCTAAAAAGAAAGAGATTAATATCGGCACTTTACGGGCAGACACCAATTTATGAGAATAACTCAAATACCATAGTTATGAAAAGTTCCTTTTTTCGTGCAATCTTTCTGCTTATCATCATTTTCTTCTCTGCTTGTCATAGCGATAAAAAGGAAGCTGCCCATTCCCCTTTTCATCCGGCAATCAGTGCTTTTACATCGGGGCAGATTTCTGTGAAATCATCCGTGATGGTCGAATTTACCTCGCCTGTCAACCAGGCAGTTCCGGGCCGGAGTGTAAAAGATGGCATTATTTCTTTTTCTCCGTCAATAAAGGGAGAAGCAGTATGGGCAGATGATCGGACCATTGTTTTTAAGCCGTCAGAACTGCTTCCCTCCGGCAAAAAATTTAAAACCGAAATAGCTCTCCAACGTCTTTTGCCTGACGAAAAGGAGCCTTTTTTCTTTACCTTTCAGACTATTCAACAGAATGCATGGTTAAGCCCCGAAAACATAGGGCCTCTGTCTGTCAGCGATTACAAAAAATATCAGGCTGCCATAAAAGTGGCGTTGGCCGATGTAGCCAACAACAAGCTGGTTGAAACCAATGTGAAAGTTAAATACAACGGTGACCCCCGCGAGCCCGAATGGTTCCATTCAGATGGCCGGAACCACATCCTAATTGTGAATGACATAACCCGGGGAGAAAATGAGGGCATACTATCTGTAACGGTCAAAGAAGGTCCGCTTTCTCCCGATGAAGAACAAAACCTTAAAATAAGCATCCCTCCGGCAAATACTTTCAAAATCCTTTCATCCCGTCTCGAAACCTCACCACGAAAAGTTATTACCATTGCTTTCAGCGATCCGTTAGACCCGGGACAGGATATATCGGGCCTTTTCAGGCTTTCGGGACAGGACATGAACTGGAACATCGACAACAACCTTGTAGAGCTATACCCGGATGAAGATATTACCGGCGAAAAAACGCTTATTATTTCTGAGGATGTAAAAAATGTATCGGGCCGAAAATTGTCCGGACGCGGAGAATTTACCTTCTCTTTCTCAAGTGAAAAGCCGGCGGTAGAAATCATCGGAGACGGAACTGTCATGCCTTACTCAGACGGTTTGTTCATGCCCTTCAGAGCGGTTAGCCTGAATGCAGTAAGAGTCCGTATTATCAAGATTTATGAACACAACATCGGTCATTTCCTTCAGGTAAATCAACTTGGTGGTGAAAACCAGCTTAAGCGGTCAGGAAGACTGGTTCACAAGCAACGCATCGAAATAAACACCGATCCGACACTCGACCTAACCAAATGGAACACCTTTTCTCTCGATTTATCCCGCTTCATTCAGCCCGATCCGGGAGCCATTTACCGCGTAGAGCTGGGCTTTGAAAAGTCCGATGCCATTTATCCCTGTGCAGGTGACGACCAGGAGGACAATTCCGTACAGACCGACCATCCTGACCCGGAAGAAGGATTCTGGGATGAAACCGATAACTATTACTCCGTTTATCCTTACCGCTATAACCCGGATTATCGTTGGAGCGAAAGAAACAACCCCTGCTCCGATTCATATTATACAAGCGACCGCCGGGTGGCACGTAATGTGCTGGCTTCGAATCTCGGACTATTGGTAAAAGGCGGTACCGGCAACGAATTATTGGTGACCGTGAACGACCTTATTTCATCCGAACCCCTTGCCAATGTCGAAGTAGAGATTTTTAACCTTCAAATGGTTAAAATTGGGGAAGGCACTACCAACAAAGAGGGACAGGCAAGTATAACGGCTGACGGAGTTCCCTTTTTGCTGATTGCCAGAGATGGAAAGCAAAGAGGTTACTTAAGGCTCGATGACGGGCAGGCGCTTGCCCTCGACAGGTTCGACGTATCAGGTGAAACCGTGAAAGAAGGCCTGAGAGGATTCATTTTTCGGGGAACGCGGGGTATGGAGACCGGGAGACTCACTTTTTTGTCTCTTTTATGCCCGTCGAAAGCACGCCGGGAACACTTCCCCCAAATCATCCGGTTACGTTTGAGTTAACGGATCCAAGGGGACGTCTTGTTTACAAACAAACCCAGACACATCCCGAAAACAGTTTATATACTTTCAGGACGAAAACCGGCAAGGACGCCCCCACCGGCTATTGGCTCGCAAGTGTTCATGTGGGAGGTGTTGTGTTCGAAAAGAATCTTCGCATTGAAACCTTTCGTCCCAACCGTCTGAAAGTGGAACTTGAAACACCCGGAAAAATTCTGGAATCCGGACAAATCTACAATTTCAACATCCGGTCCAACTGGCTTCACGGATCCCCTGCTTCCAATCTCAAAGCCGATGTAAGACTTAACCTGTACCCCGCAAAAACTCATTTTGAGGGATATGAAGACTTTATTTTTGACGATCCCTCACGAGAGGTGAACGAATCGGAACTAACCATCTACGAAGGCATGTTGGACGAAAAAGGCCGCTCTTCATTCCGTTACAGAATACCTGAATTCCTCCTGGTTCCAGGCATGGTTCAGGCAACATTAAGAACCCGTGTATTTGAAAAAGGAGGCGCCTTTAGTGTCGGAAGCGAAACCCTGGCTGTTTCACCCTTCGATGTATATACAGGCATTCGTGCCCCGCAAGGCGATGATCGCGGACTATTATTAACCGACCAAAACCACCGGATAGATGTAGTTACTGTAAACAGCCAGGGAAATCCTGCAGGCAATCAAAAACTACAATATACCGTTTATAAAATAAACTGGCGCTGGTGGTGGGAATCATCAGAAGAAGACCTGGGACGCTATATTACCTCAAGCAGCCGGAATATTGTCGACTCAGGAACACTGATAACCGGAGATGATGGCTCGGGCAGTTTTAATTTTCGGATAAACAAGCCGGAGTGGGGACGGTACCTGATAAGAGTCACAAATCCTTCGTCGGGGCATTCAACTGCCACCACAGTGAGAGTAGACTGGCCGGGATGGGCACGTGAATCGCGTGGGGGCGACGGCGCTTCTCACCTTGTATTTTCTGCCGATAAGAAAAAATATCAGGTTGGTGAGGAAGTTACCGTCACGTTCCCCTCATCCGACCAGGGACGAGCCCTTGTCAGTCTTGAGTCGGGAAGCAAGGTGTTGAAATCCTGGTGGATAGAACCTCAGTCCAAAGAAACAACCTTCAGCTTTGAAGCCACACCGGAGATGGCTCCCAATATTTATATCAGCATAACGCTTATTCAAACATACGATCAGACGACCAACAATCGCCCTCTGCGTCTTTACGGGATCATTCCGGTTAAAATAGAAAATCCCGGCACGCGTCTCGAACCGGAAATAAAGACTTCTGAAACCTGGCGTCCCGGAGAAGATGTTGAAATCAAAGTCAGCGAGGCCAATAACCGGGAAATGGACTATGTATTGGCAGTAGTAGATGAAGGCCTGCTGGATATAACCGGTTTTCAGACACCCGACCCATGGGAGCGCTTCAACGCAAGACAGGCGCTTGGCGTTAAAACCTGGGACCTTTACGATGACGTCATAGGTGCATTCGGTGGAAGGATTGAACAACTCTTCAGCGTTGGAGGAGCTGAATCGCTCAGGGGTGATAAAGGCCAAAACCGTCTGCAACGCTTCGAGCCCATGGTGAAATTCTTCGGTCCGTACAAGTTGAAAAAGCGGGAGGAAAACCCGCACCGGTTCGAAGTTCCTTCTTATACGGGCTCCGTTCGTGTTATGGTTATCGGTACCGACGGAAAGGCTACCGGCAGCAATGAGGCTACTGTAAAAGTGAAAAAGCCCGTGATGGCATGGACTGCATTACCTCGTATGTTAGGCCCTGATGAAAAATTGTCCCTTCCGGTTACCGTTTTTGTTTCTGAAGAAAATATTAAGGAAGTAACGGTGACAATTACAGGTTCTCAACACTATTCCTTTGGAAAAAGCAGCAGCAAAACCGTCTCTTTCGATTCACCCGGTGAAAAAACAGTAAGTTTTGAGGTGCATACCAAATCGCTTACCGGCCAGTCGCAACTGGTAATTGAAGCATCGGGCAACGGGGAAAAAGACCGTCTGACAAAGAATCTGGAAATAAGAATGCCCAATCCCCCTGTGACACGAACCCGCTTTGCCGTTATTAATCCCAAAGCAAATCAGACATTGGAATATAATCTCCCGGGTATACGTGGAACAAATACCATGCAACTGGAGGTAAGTGCAATGCCCCCAATGGATTTAGCCGGGCGACTGAACTTTCTCATTGAATACCCGCATGGATGTATCGAGCAGATTACTTCGGGCGGTTTTCCGCAATTGTATCTCGGCAAGATTGTCGACCTTACGGAGAAACAACGCACGAGGGTGAGGGAAAATATCACCGGCGTACTTCAACGCTACAGTTCTTACCAGACACCCGAAGGCGGATTTGCTTACTGGCCGGGACAATCACAACCCAGTGACTGGGGTTCCAGTTATGCCGGCCATTTTATGCTCGAAGCAGAGAAACAGGGCTTTCTGGTGCGTCCTTCATTAAAGTCCGACTGGATCGAATGGCAAAAAGAGAGGGCTTCATCGTGGCTGCCACGCCCCCAAACACAGGCTTATACATCAGAACAGATGCTTCAGGCTTACAGGCTCTTTACCCTTGCACTCGCCGGCGAACCTGCCACCGGTGCCATGAACCGACTGCGTCAGCAGTCCAACCTCATCGCTCAAACCAGATGGTTACTGGCTTCAGCCTATGTTCTTACGGGTATGCAAAAAGTTGCATCGGAAATAATGGATGAGGCACCTGAGCTGAATGCCACGGATATTCAATACAAAACGTACGGCTCACCATTGCGCGATAAAGCCATTCTTATTCAGGCTTTGAATCTTCTGGGACGAAAAGAAACGGCCATGCCGTTGGTAAAAGAAGCAGCAGAGGCGCTTAATTCGGGGAACTGGTACAGTACACAAACAACAGCATGGACATTGATGAGTATTGTTAATTTTTCCGGGAACGGAGCAGATAACTCGTCACTGCAATACACTTATTCTGTGAATAACGAAGATAATATCACTGTAGGAACAGACAAGCCGGTTTCGCAACGAAGCATCAGCTTTGGTGAAGCAACGAGCGGGCAAATAACAGTTACCAACGATTCGGAAAAGGAGCTGTTTGCCTCACTACTGATTCAGGGAACTCCTGGAGGTGTTGATTCGACAGCCTTTTCAGAGAATCTGAAGATTGAACGCAGATTCCTGACCATGGACGATCGCCCTGTTTCATACGAAAATATCCCGCAAGGAACAGATTTCAAATACGTGATCAGAGTCAGCAATCCCGGCTCTGGAGGTGACGCCCGGAATCTGGCCCTGACACAAATGATCCCGTCAGGATGGGAAATACGTAATACACGCCTGGAAGGTATCCGGTCGTACGATGTTGACCTTCCTGATTATCGCGACATCCGTGATGACAGGGTTCTGTCATATTTCGATCTGAAAGCCGGTAAAAGCAAACAATTTGTTGTTGTAGTACATGCAGCTTTCCCCGGTGAATATTATCTTCCCCCTGTTATTTGTGAAGCCATGTATAATCATACCATAAGGGCCGGAATTCCCGGTGAAAAAACCATTGTTTCGACTCCTTAAATGCGGGAAGCAGGAAGTACTAAATAATGTCCCGTCTATAAAAATGGAAAGATATTAATGAAGTACATCAATTTTCACACCCATACAGCACCCGAAAGTCCTGATGCAGAAATTGCCATCGTCAGCTGTGTGGCACCGGAACCTCTTCAGAAATGCCCTGAAGGCGTATGGTTTTCGTACGGAATTCATCCCTGGTATATTCACGGACAAGACATTCATGCATTATTGGATAAGGTTAAAAATATTGCTGCAAACCCTAAAGTAATTGCCATTGGAGAGGCTGGTCTTGATAAAATCAAGGGGCCTGCCCTGGGTCTTCAAAAGAAAATATTTTGTCAACAGGTTGATATTTCGGAGGACATTAAAAAACCATTGATCATTCATTCGGTAAAAGCCAATAGCGAGATATTGAATCTGCATAAAAAAACGACGCCTTCACAGCCCTGGGTGATCCATGGTTTTAGCGGGCATCCACAGGAAATGGAACAATTTGTAAAACAAGGTTTTTATCTTTCGTTCGGCCCGAAAATACTTTACCGTCAAAACTATAAAGTGGCAGAATCACTGGAAAAAATTCCGGAGAAAAATTTATTCCTGGAAACCGATCACACCAATAAATCCATATCGGGCTTATATATCAGGGGTGCTGAAATAAGAAATACCACAGTTGAAAAACTGGGCAGTAGCATTGAAGAAAATTTTAACCGCTTGTTCAGGTTTGAATAAAACGGCACGGGAATCTATAAAAACAGTATCCTCATGAAGTGGCTTGAGCGCACGGAACTATTAATCGGAAAAGAAAAACTTGAAAAATTAACCCGGTCGCATGTACTGGTCGCCGGACTCGGTGGCGTTGGTTCCTGGTGCGCCGAAATGCTTGTCCGAGCGGGAATCGGAGAACTTACCATTATCGACGGTGATGTAGTAAATCCTTCGAACCGAAACCGGCAGTTGCCGGCTCTTATCTCGACCGAGGGAATGTCAAAAACCGATGTGATGATGGTCCGGCTCAAAGAAATAAATTCTGATATTATCCTGCATCCTTTCCGGCATTTTCACAATGGCGACGATTTTGAGGTGTTGATGACACAGCCTTTCAACTATGTGGTGGATGCCATTGACTCTCTCAGCCCCAAAGTCTCCCTGATTGTTGCTGCGATGCAGAATGGCCGCCCTCTGATCTCTTCCATGGGTGCAGGCGGAAAAATGGCCCCGGAACAGGTACAGATTGCAGACATCAGCAAATCTTATCACTGTAAACTGGCACGAATGGTACGCAAACGGTTGACCAAATTCGGCATCAAAAAAGGATTTGATGTAGTTTTCAGTCCGGAGCCGGTACACAAGTCAGCTGTTATACAAACCCGGGGCGAACAGAACAAAAAGACCACTGTGGGCACTATCTCATATATGCCGGCAATTTTTGGAATGATGGCAGCCTCAAAGGTGATACGGGAATTAATAAAATGACCAAGGGGCAAAAAGAAGGGCGCAAGGAACAAAGGGTGTGGAAAAGGTTGAGGCTGAGATTGAGGTTGAGGTTAAGGTTAAGGTTAAGGTTGAGGTTGAGGTTGAGACGGGGAAATAACCGGAAAACAGAGACACTCCCTTATGAACACTCCCGGCCCATGACTGACCATAAAACTCCGAACCCAAAACTTCAACCGTGGAACCCGTTCTTTTTTTGTTTCTTTGCAGCATGATTGAATCAATAATAAATCCATTAGATACAAGTTGGGGAATCTGGTTGATTACGTTGGGGAGTGCCTGGCTGGTGGGCGTATCCAAGAGCGGGCTGAAAGGCATTGCAATGTTCACCATCCCGTTGTTGGCCCACTTTTACGGAGGCATGGCGTCGGCCGGACTACTGGTACCATTTCTGGTTTTTTGGCGACATGTTTGCCATCCGTTATTACTATAAAAATCTGAAGTGGGAACACATTAAAAAACTTTACCCCTATGCCCTGACCGGGATTGTGCTGGCATTGATCGTCGGGGGAATGATTTCGGATAATCAGTTTCGTAACATCATAGGAATCTCCGTATTGCTTTGCCTGGCACTGATCTTCTATCGCGACTTTTCCGGCGGACCAAACGGGTTCACCCGCAAAAGCTGGTTCGCCCGGACACTTGGTTTTACCGGCGGCTTTGCCACTATGATTGGCAATGCAGCAGGACCAATTTTTAATTTGTACTTACTCTCGATGCGATTGCCCAAAAAGAGCTTCATTGCTACCGGTGCTGTCTTTTATATAAGCCTGAATCTGCTAAAAATACCGCTTCACTTTTTTGTGTGGAAATCAATATCCCTTGATACATTGCAACTGAATTTCGTGATGCTGCCGGCTGTATGGATTGGCTCGATGACCGGGAAATACCTGGTGCGGTTTATCCCCGAGCGGGAATTCCGGATTTTTGTGACAGTGGTGATCGCGATTTCGGCGGTGTTGTTGTTTTTTTAAAATCTGTCATTGCCAGCGTAGTGAAGGAATCTCTGGCTGTCATTCCTGACCCTAAGGTGTTATGACTACCCTGTGAAATTTCTTCGTCCTTGCTGTTTTTATGGCTTCTTCAGTTTCCTCCAGTGAGTAGAACCCGGGGTGAAACAGATCTGAAAAAGGGAAATTGCTTATATTATTGGAAAGAAATTTTTCGGCTGCCAGAAAATCCCGGGTATTGTAATTATGAATACCTTTTATTTCCCAAAGATTCCTGACAATGGTTTCGGGGTTAAATGATATATCACGGGAAGGAAAAACCGAGCCGCAAAGAATCAGTTTTCCCCCTATGCCCATTGTTTGAAGTGCAGTACTGATAGCCATTTCAGCTCCGCTCATTTCAAAAACCAGATCCGCCCCGTGATTCTCTGTGATCGTAAGGATGTGTCGGATAAGGGCCTCTGTTTTTAAGTTATCGCGCCATTGAATAGCATGACTTGTGCCAAACTGTTGGATAATTTCTAAACGCTTCAGGTTGGGGTCAATGGCAATTATTTTTTCTGCTTTTTGTGATTTAAGGACTGCTGAACAAAGGGTTCCCAGCATACCGGCTCCAAAAATAAGAGCGGTGGACCCTTCAATTTTGCCCGCTGCATGTATGGCCGCCATCACGGTGGATAAAGAGCAATTGATGCAGGTGTACAGGTGTGCCGGAATGTGATTGTCCAGTTTGATGATTGAGGTTCCTTTGCGCAGGAGAATGTATTCCGCCATACCTCCGTTGAGCGAATACTCTTCACTGATTGGGGAATGACCGTATTTTATGAGATGTTTGCACTTTTGAGGGATTTCTTTTTTGCAGTTAAAGCATTTTCCACATGAGGTATTAAGTGTCCAGGAGATCATATCTCCGGGTTGAAGGATTTGGCCTTTTAGATCGGTTAATTTGCTTTTGGACGGAAGTTCTTTGATGGTGCCCACTATTTCATGACCCGGGATCAAAGGAAGAGGGCTTTCCCTTTTTCCGCTGATCGTGTGCAAATCGCTTATGCAAATGGCACATTGCGATATTTGTACCAATATCTCCCCTTCTTTTAATGTTGGAAGTGGAAATTCCCGTAACATCAATGGTTTTCCGGAGCCCTGGAAAACCACTGCTTTACCGCTGTTCTTCATGCATCAACTCTCTTAATTCAAATAATTCGCAAGTTCGCCAATATTATTTAGCAGTCCGTCATTGGGGATGCTTTGGAGTTGTTCGCGAGTGTGAGTTCCGTTGCAAACACCAAGGCTGTAAATGCATCCGGCCTTTTTCCCTGACAAAAGATCCGATGGGGTATCGCCAATATTAATTACCTGTTCCGGATCATTAATTCCGGTTATACTCATCGCTTTTTTTATCATGTCGGGTTCGGGGCGACCATGGGCTACCTCATCGCTGGATATGGATAAATCAATGATTGAGTTATTTTTCCCCAGGTAGTTTTCATCAAGGTTTTTGTCCCACTCCAGACGCGATAAAATTATGTTGGTAACCTCTCTGTAAAATCCGGTAGTAAGCGCAATTTTTATGTGATTGGAATGAAGAAAATCAAACATCTCAATACATCCATCGGTGGGTTCCACCGGGCTGGTTCGATAATGATTCTCCAGAATTTCCCGGAAAGCCAGAAATGACTGATTGGCCAATTTTTTGATTGTGTTCTTGTCTGATTCAGGAGATGCTTTGGTCCAAAGGGTTTCAAAAACCTTTATTTTCGACCATCCCATCATGGCAAGGATATCTTCTTTTGCAAAGGGAAGGTTTGTTTTATGAGCTGCTTCTACAAAACACCGCTCAACTTCATTGTTGTCTTTCACGGTAGTACCAGCCATGTCGAATACTACAAGCTTGATCTGTGTCATAATTAAATGTTTTTTCCCGGAGAAATAATATATAAAACAAAAATTTTAGCTGTTTCTGTTGTCGGGTTTTTGGGAACGTGCGGGATGGTTGCGTTGAAAAACAAAGAATCCCCTTCATTCATTACAAGTACTTCATCGTCCAGGATATACTCAATGCTCCCGCTTATCAGAAAAAGATAGGTGTATCCCTGTGTTGTCACTTTCTCTCGTTGAGCATTAGGGGATAGTTCCAGTAGGTTGAAATCAAGCGACACGTTCCCCACACTTTCGGATAGGATAGAGAAATATTGAAAACCAATCGCATCCTCCTTTTCTATGCGTTCATAATCAGCTTTTCTGATGAGGAGGTATCCCCTGTTCAGGTCGTTGTCGATTCCATCGAAAAACGTGGCATAATCCACTTCCAGAGTTTTGATTATTTGCAGTAATACCGGAAGAGAGGGAATGACTCTGCCGTTTTCTATTCTGGAGAGGAGTCCTTTGCTGATTTTGGCTTTTTCTGCCACCTCGGTGAGCTTAAGCATTTTGTTCGTCCGTATGGCTTTAATTTTTTTACTGATACCTGACAGGGTACTGCTCGTCATATATAAAAGTTAAAAAGTTTACTAATAAGAAACATTGCAAATTTAAATCAATCTAATTAATAACACAACAGATATTGTTAAAACTACTTTAAATCAAATGTAAGTGTCGAATTTGTTCTTAATTATTCCTTAATACAGGGTTTACACAAAAGGCATAAATCCCTCGTAGTTTTGCAATATAAATTTACTAATAGTAAACTTTGAAAGAGATGATTTTGAGAGTTGATATAAAACAATGGTTAGAAAAACAGCCCCAATGGGTTTTTGTGGTTTATGTCATTGTAGCCTCTTTTTCTACTTATGCCTGCATGTATGCATTCCGAAAACCTTTTGCGGTGGCTACTTTTGAGGGTGAGCAGTTTCTCGGAATAGATGAAAAGATATGGTTTATCACGGCTCAGGTAGCAGGCTATACCCTTTCGAAGTTTATTGGTATTAAGGTAGTGTCTGAAACGAAATCGGGACAGCGTGCTACGGGCATATTGGTGCTTATCGTTTTGTCCTGGCTTTCTTTATTCCTTTTCGGGTTGGTTCCGTCTCCCTATAGAATTATCTTCTTATTTACAAATGGTCTGCCGTTGGGGATGATTTGGGGATTGGTGTTTGCCTATCTCGAAGGGCGGAAATATACCGAGTTGCTTGGAGCCGGACTGAGCGTCAGCTTCATTTTTGCATCAGGAATTGTCAAATCAGTTGGGAAATGGGTTATGCTCGATTTGAATGTTTCTGAATACTGGATGCCTTTTGTGACCGGTCTTCTATTCTTTTTTCCATTGCTGATTTCTCTTTATCTCCTTAGTAAAGTTCCTTCACCTACTGCCGAAGACCGTGCTCTCCGAACAGAGAGGAAGCCGATGACCAAGAGACAAAGAATGGCTTTCTTCCGTCATTTCGCCACAGTCATTGTGTTGTTAATTGGCGCATATTCTATTTTAATGATATTCAGGGAGATGAGAGATAATTTTGCGGTAGAGATATGGAATGACCTTGGGTATGTAGATAATCCTGAGATTTTTACGAAATCGGAAATTCCGGTAGGACTAATTGCTCTTTTTTCTCTGGGGCTGGTTTCTTTTATCCGCAGCAATATAAAAGCCCTGTTTTCTATCATTTTCATAGTTATGGGCGGCTTTATTTTGATAGGTATGGGGTCGATACTCTTTCAGGGTAATCATATCTCAGGGTTCTATTGGGTTGTAATAACCGGTTTGGGTTTGTACATGGCTTTTATTCCTTTCAATGCCTTGCTGTTCGAACGAATGATCGCCACTTTTCAATATAGCAGTAACATCGGTTATGTGATGTACCTGGCTGATGCTTTCGGATATCTCAGTAGCATTGGTGTTCTTGGGCTGAAAAATATTCTTTCACCTTCTGATTCGTGGGCAGACTTTTTTTTAAGCAGCTCTTATTATGTATCGGTAGCCGGAGTGGTAATAATGATTGCCTCCAGTATATGGTTCCAGCGAAAATACAATCGTTTAGAATATCCTTTAACCACAAAACATTACGACTATGCTACAATACCCAGATAATCCTTATCTGCTTTTAACACCAGGCCCCTTATCCACGACCAAAACAGTGAAGGCGGCAATGTTGAGAGATTGGTGTACCTGGGATACGGATTATAATAATCTGGTAAAGGAAATCCGAAGCCGTATTGTTAATATGGCTACACAAACCTCATCGGAATATACCTGTACTCTGATGCAGGGGAGTGGTACTTTCTCTGTGGAGTCGGTAATAGGGTCTGTAATTCCCAACGATGGAAAATTACTGATTCTGATCAATGGCGCTTACGGGGAACGTATGCTTCAAATTGCCGGTTATCTGCAAATTGAAAATAGTGTTCTGCGGTTTTCGGAAACAGAACCGGTAAATGCAGAACTAACGGAAAAAACGCTTGCTGAAAATCCTGACATCACTCATGTGGCCGTTGTTCATTGCGAAACAACAACCGGCATGCTGAACCCTGTCAGTGACATTGGCGAAGTGGTCAAAAAGCATCAAAAGATATTTATCGTTGATGCCATGAGCAGTTTTGGGGGCTTTCCTTTCGATATCAGCGCCTGGAACATTGATTTTCTTGTAAGCAGTGCCAATAAATGTATTCAGGGTGTTCCCGGTTTTGGCTTTGTTGTGGCCCGAAGAGTATTAATGGAAAAACTGAAGGGACGGGCGCGGTCGCTTTCATTAGACCTTTATGACCAATGGAACACCATGGAACAGGGAGATGGCAAGTGGCGGTTTACATCTCCGACTCATGTTGTCAGAGCATTCCTTCAGGCCTTGAACGAATTGGACGAGGAAGGAGGCCCTGTGGCAAGATATCAGCGTTATCAGGCGAATCAGATTCTGCTGGTTAATGGGTTACGGGAGTTAGGACTGATGCCTCTTTTGCCTGATCAGTTTCATTCGCCGTTTATTACGACTTTTCTTTTTCCAGGAGACTATAATTTTTCCTTTCAGGAATTTTATGACGCTCTTAAGCAAAAGGGGTTTGTGATATATCCCGGGAAGGTCACGCATTACGAATGCTTTCGGATAGGAACAATTGGAGATGTCCATATTCCGGATATAGAAAGACTGATTTTAACGATAAAGTCTTTCATGACTAAATAGTATCTGTCCATAAAGTACTATTTGCTGCGTTACGCTTGCCGCCAAAATACATATTTACGAAAAGAAGACAATTAATCTAAAACATGAGAATTATGAAAACATTTTTGGTCTCACTGATGGTTTTTCTTGGTTGCAGTCTGATTTCAGCAACCGGGAATGATACGATGAAAGAACCTGAAAGTCCGGTTTCGGGTAGTGCAGAAGATACCACCAAATATTTCCGGTTTTTCAGTTTTACGGATAAATCTGAATGGGAGTCAATTCCCGTTTCCAAAGCAGGGAAACATTATTTGGGTGAAGATATTGCCCGGAAATTTTATCTGTTTAAAAATTTATACACCTATCAAACACCTATCAGCCCCGGAAGTCCTGCAATGCGAACAGTGATTCGAAAGCCTGTGGTTTACAATGCACTGAACAAACTGGAGAAACATCTTAAAAAGATAAATTATGAAGGAAATGCTCAAAATGCCGGGCAGCTTGGCCAGACATTTGAGCATGCGCTCGATGTAGCTATTGCTATCTATTCTCAGGAAACCCCCGGGTTTGAGTCCGAGCTGGAAAATAGTGATAGTGCTACCGAAATTATGAATGTATTCTCAAGGGTTGAACTGATATACCCCTGAGAGAATACCGCGAGGATAATGTGATATTCCGTGAAGTAAACAGCGATTTTCTATTGTCATACACCAAAGCGCTGGGAAACTTCCAGATCAATACTTCTCTGGGCGGTAACATCATGAACCAGAAAGATCATTACAGTGCACTTAGCGCCAATCAACTGGTTATTCCGGGTGTTTATAATTTTTCCAATACTGATGTGCCATTAGCCTCGGACATGCGCCGATATGAGAAAGAAATCAGAAGTCTTTACGGATTGGCTATTTTGTCTTACAAGGAGCGATTCTTTTTGGAACTTACCGGACGAAACGACTGGTCGAGTACATTACCCGGTTCCAATAACTCGTACTTCTACCCGTCAGTAACTACCAGTATGGTTCTATCCGATATGTTTGAACTGCCCGCATTTATTTCATTTGCCAAACTAAGAGCCGGATATGCCCAGGTAGGAAACGATACAGATCCATATAATTTATCCGACACCTATATTTTTGATACGCCGTGGGGTGATAATCTTATTGCATCGGAGTCTTCCTCTATTGCTAATATCGAACTCAAGCCGGAGAAGGCGTCTTCGTATGAGATAGGGACGGATCTTTTCTTTTTCAACAACCGGTTAGGCATTGATTTTACTTACTATGAGAATGTAAATAAGAATCAGATTATTGCGACTAACCTGCCTATTTCAACGGGGTATTCAAAAAAGTGGATTAATGCTGGACAAATAACCAGTAGTGGAATTGAATTGCTTATTACCGGTACAGTTGCTAAAATAAAAGACTTTTCCTGGACTGCAACGGCAAATTACTCCACCAATAAAACCATTGTTGATGAACTGGCAGAAGGCATAGATTCTTATACCATTGCCGGTAACCGGGTAACCATTATTGCCAAAGAAGGCGAAGAGATGGGAGCTATTTTCGGAACAGGACTCCAAAAACATACCGATGGACGCTTAATCCTACAGGATGGACTTCCCGTTGAAGATAACCGGCTGAAACAGATAGGTAATTACAATCCGGATTTTAAACTGGGATTTACCAATGAGTTTTCTTTTGGCAATGTCACATTGAGTGCTCTGCTGGATTGGAGCCAGGGCGGAGATCTTTTTTCTTCAACACGCCTGATTGCAGCTACCTCCGGAAATATTGAGGAGACGTTATGGGGACGAGATCAGAAAAATGGTGGCGCGCATCCTGGAATAAAAGACAGCGGGCTGCCCCGGGAAGCCACCAACAGTGCAGGTGAAACAGTGACTTATTACGATGGCTTGATTGCAGACGGCTGGATGTACGACAATCAGGGTAATCTGGTGGAAAATGATGTGATGGTGCAGGCATCGTCCTATCACAATAAGCGTTATAAACGCCAAAATGAAGAAGAAGGTATGTACGATGCCACTTATCTCAAATTACGTGAAGTAAAACTGGGCTATAAAGTACCTGCCAGAGTACTTAAAAATACCCCTGTCGAAACCGCTAAAGTCTCTGTTATTGGGCGTAACTTGTTTTTATGGACGGATTTTCCGCATGGTGACCCCGAGACTTTCGGTATGAGCGGGCAATACCTGATCCCCGGGGTGGAAGATTACAGTATGCCATCGCTGCGAAGCATTGGGTTTAACGTGAACCTTACATTCTAATTGTTGGACTTTAAAAGCATAAAACGATGAATATTAAAACAATAATACTTTGGGCCTTTTTGCTGATTGGTGCCTTTGGCTGTGATGATTTGGGGAATATGAATGTTAACCCGAATGCCCCCGAGAATATCAGTAATAACCCTGAATTGTTGCTTACAGGTATTGAGCGAAATATGGTGAATACTATGGTGAATGATGCATGGGGCGAAGGAAATGTGATGGCACAGTATTCTGCCAAAATTGTTTTTACTGCCTTTGATCAGTTTGAGTGGGGGACAAGCTCCGGAACCTGGTCTACCATCTACCGGTCGGCCAGAGAGGCCAATAACCTTAAGAGCATTGCTGAAGAAACGGAGAACAATAGTTACCAGGCCATTTCGTTGATCCTCAAGAGTTGGATGTTTCAGATTGCCACAGATATGTGGGGAGACATTCCTTATTCGGAAGCTTTAAAGGGAAAGAATGGTGATGTTTTTGCCCCTGTTTACGATGAGCAGGAAGAGATTTATGCATCCATCCTTAATGATTTGGAGGAAGCCAATAATCTGCTGTCAGCTTCGGGACTGAACGTAGTAAAAGGTGACATTCTTTTGAACGGCGATTTGGACAACTGGAGGCGTTTTGCCAATTCTCTGCAACTAAGAGCTCTTATGCGTTTATCAAACATGGTCGGGCAAACCTCTATCGATGTAGAAGGAAAAATGGCTGCCATAATTTCAAACCCGGTCAAATATCCGTTAATTGAAAATAACAGCTATAATGTGGCTTTGGAATACACGACTTCTTATCCCAATGTTCATCCTCGTTCGCAGCAATCGGGCCACCGGGTGGGTTCATATGATGAATACAGAATGAGTGAAACCGTGGAAAAAGTTTTGGAGGCTTATGATGATCCCCGCCAAATGACGTGGTTTGCTCCGACTGAGGCATCCAGGAATGAAGAAACACCGGAATATTCGGGAATGATTAATGGTATGGTTGATGGCAGTGCTTATGAATATAAAGGGGGCCCCGCCAATATTTCCAAAATCAATCCTGAGATTTTTTATTTTGAGCCTAATGCAGCCCGGGGAATCGTTATGACAGCTGCCGAAGTTCACTTCATTATTGCCGAGGCCGCTGTGCGTTTCCCTGAAGTGGGCGCTGTCGCTAATGCTCAAACCCACTATGAGACCGGCATCATTCTGAGCTTTGATTATTGGAATGTTGAAATGCCTGAAGATTATTTGCTCAGAACCTCAACATCTCAGGAAGTTTCGGTACCGGTAGCTTTTGACGGGTCAGTGGAAACCATTATTACACAAAAATGGCTCGCTCTCTTTTATACCGATTATCAGGGATTTTGTGAATTTAAGAGAACCGGTTTCCCGCGGGTTATCGAACCCGGGCCTGATGCCAACAGAGATGTTTATCCCAGCCGGTTCCTTTATCCGGATGAAGAGCAGGCTTTGAATCTTAAGAATCATGATGAGGCCGCTGTCAGGCAGGCCGGAAGTGTTGGCAATTATGACTACTGGACTCCTGTTTGGTGGGAAAATAAATAAGTTGTCTTCTTGTATCCAACCCGGCAGGCAATTGGGCTTGCCGGGTTTAAACTTTTTTTGTTATGAAGACCTTTTCAATAATTTCGCTTAATTCGCTGACTTCTTCGGCACCCCAAAATATTTAACGAAGAATTTCAAAATCAATAATTCAAAATATCTTATATTATGAAAAAACTTATTTTTTTGTCAGCAATAATCAGCCTTATTGCTTTACAGAGCTGGTCACAGAATGTGAATAATATGCAATTATCGCACATGAAAAAACCATCGGTCAGGAAAGAAATACAACTGCCTGATATCCCTGGCTATAAAACCCTGAAATGTGACTTTCACATGCACACGATTTTTTCGGACGGTATTGTTTGGCCTGCTACCCGGGTCAGGGAGGCATGGGAAGAAGGGCTTGATGCCATATCTATTACCGATCATATTGAGCACAGGCCCCATCGCGAATATGTAAAAGGTAATCACAATTCGCCTTATGAAATAGCATTGCCTGTGGCTGAGCAAAAAGATATTATCCTTATTCGCGGTGGAGAGATAACTCGAGATATGCCTCCCGGACATCTTAACGGTTTGTTTCTTGAGGATGTCAATGCCCTTGACACTCCCGACCCGGAAGATGCGGTACGCGCTGCCATAAACCAGGGCGGTTTTGTATTGTGGAATCATCCGGGATGGAAGGCCCAGCAGCCGGATACCTGTGTATGGATGGATATGCATCAGGACTGGTATGAGAAAGGCTACATACATGGGATAGAGGTTTTCAACGAAAAAGAATGGTATCCGATAGTAATCGATTGGTGCCTGGACAAAGAACTTGCCATGATAGGGAATTCCGATATTCACGATGTCAATGCCCATTATTATGATGTGGAAAACGGACATCGTCCCATGACACTTGTTTTTGCCACAGAACGAACTCAGCAAGCTATCAAGGAAGCCATGTTTGACCGTCGCACCATTGCCTGGTTTGATGATAAAATGGCCGGACCCGAAGAGTTGTTGAAAGCTTTTTTTGAGGCTTCTGTTGAGATCAGGAATACCGGACACAAAGATAAAAACCAAAAAGTATTCAGGATAAAGAACGTGGCCGATATGCCGTTTTATTTGTCGTATGAGAGCGGTCAGCAGTTTACAATTCCTGCATTGGCTGAGGTGTATTTAACACTTCCCGATGACGCGAAAAGTGCCGGGGTAACAAACATGTTTACCGGAACCAACAAAACCCTGTCCATTAATCTTACTGATTTATAGGTTTTTGCAATTGCAGGTAAGTGATTTAATCAGTGCCCGTCTATAAAGTCGGGAATGTTTTTACTTATAATGTGTCTGTTCAGAAAATGTCGGTTGCAAGGCTTGCGAAGCCGCCAAAAACGGAGTCCCGAATGTGCTTCTTGTTGGTTTTTTATTAAGAAAAATCTTACAAAAGCTACTTCGGGATGAGTATTTTGGCGGCAAACGTAACACCGCAAATGGTACTTCATGGAAAGATACTGATTACTCTTTTATTTCCCCTTATGCCGTCTGGCATTGAGGGGTTCTTTTGTTTCGAAAGATGAGTCCGCTAAAAAAAATTCTAACATGATCGAAGGAGATATTAATCAAACACCGAAAAGAGCCAAATGGATTGAATCACTGGATCCGTCAACACGCAGATTGCTGGAAGAAGACGCTGCAGTTTTTCTGCATCAATCCATGTCCTCTCCTTGTATGGAAGTCGTGGAATCCTGTAAAAACAGCAGTTTGAAAACTCTGTCGGGGCGGGAAATTCTCGATTTTCATGGCAATAATGTTCACCAAATCGGGTATGGCAATGAATATGTCGTACAAAAAGTAATGGAACAAATGGTTCGTCTCCCGTTTTCCCCAAGGCGATATACCAACCAGGTGGCGATAGATTTTGCTCAACGGTTAACCGGATTGTTGCCCGATCCGCTTAGCAGAGTATTATTTGCTCCAGGAGGCACATCTGCAATCGGGATGGCTTTGAAACTTGCCCGGGTAGTTACCGGCAAACATAAAGTTGTTTCTCTCTGGGATTCGTTTCACGGAGCTTCTCTCGATGCTATATCGGTTGGGGGAGAATCGGTTTTTAGACAGGATATGGGGCCCATGATGCCTGGCGTAATCCGCATCCCGCCACCAGCTACATATCGTGGTTTTTTCGGCGATAATGAAGGGGACCAACTGAAATATGCCGACTATTTGGAATATGTTATTGAAAAAGAGGGTGATATTGGTGCTTTTGTGGCCGAAACCATTCGCAACACAGATGTTCAGATACCTTCTTTACAATACTGGCAAAGGGTACGCGAAATTTGTGACAAGCATGGCGTTTTATTGATCCTGGATGAAATACCCATCGCGATGGGACGAACTGGTAAAATGTTTGCGTTTGAGCATTACGGAATTGTCCCCGATATTTTGTGTCTTGGCAAAGGTCTTGGTGGCGGTTTGATACCAATGGCAGCTATGGTTTGCCGGGAGGAATATAATGTAGCCGGACATATTTCTTTGGGACATTATACGTTTGAGAAAAATCCTCTGGGATGTGCTGCCGGACTGGCGACCCTTGAATTTATTGAAGAAAATCAAATTCTTAAGAAAGTTGTAGATGATGAGCAGTTTATGGCTGATCAAATGGACGCTTTGAAAGAGTTGTGTCCTAAAATTGGGGATGTCAGGGGAAAGGGGTTGCTGTGGGGAGTTGAATTGGTAGAAAACATTGCCACAAAAGAAAAAGCTGTTGATCTGGCGGAGAAAGTGATGTACCAATGCTTAAAACAAGGACTGAGTTTTAAGGTGTCGCAGGGCAATGTTATTCAGTTGTCTCCTGCATTAACAATTTCCAGGGAAGATTTATCTGCCGGGGTAACAATACTGAAATCAGCCATTATTGAAAATATGGAGTAAGGCTTCCTGTATTTTCAAAAAGCAAGCCCTGTCAGAAAAATTGGGAGTTATGAAACTATAGCTGCAATGTGGGCTAAACTACTAATAACTACAGAAAGGGGTCAATATGCTCCGGAATCCTGAAAGGACGAAACTCTCAAGGGGGTCAACATGCTCCGGATTTTTACTTGATTGGGATCAGCATCCGCCGGAATGACATGCTTTTTTGCTATAAAAATGGCGGATTTTCTTGCCGGATTAGGGGATCAGCATACTCCGGATTATCCACTATGCCGAAAACCTATTGAAACGAGCATGACAAAAATTGTCACAAAAGAACATGTATAATTAACCTTTAATCATCTAAGAAACCAAAAACAGGTAACAGATTCTTCGTCGTTACCTCCTCAGAATGACATTAGACAGTCTGTCATTC